>NZ_SNUI01000005.1:0-178884 GCF_012027375.1 Thermococcus sp. LS2
AAAAAAAAAAAAAAAAAAAAAAAAAAAAAAAAAAAAAAAAAAAAAAAAAAAAAAAAAAAAAAAAAAAAAAAAAAAAAAAAAAAAAAAAAAAAAAAAAAAAAAAAAAAAAAAAAAAAAAAAAAAAAAAACAATAAATTTTTTAACCAGATAATACAAATTATATTATGAAACACTCCCATCTTGAGGGGTGACGTATGTTGAAGGAAAACGTTGTTACTTTCGAAGAGCTCATTAAAAAGACAATTAGAGGACCTAAAGCAAGCGTACTAATAAAGTATTCTTCCAATCAGTATCCGGGGCATATCTTGTACCGTATTCTAACAACATTGAAGAAACAGTATAATGATAGAATAGGGTATATACTCGTGGACATACTTGATACACTAGCTACTATGAAGTATCAAGCAGATGCTTTTGGCGTTAATTTGGGGGAAGCATTAAATGGTGTAAACGTATTGAAAGTTGGAGGCATTACAAATACTGGAGAAGTAAAACAGAAGATAGATCTTTCATTGCAGTATGGAATACACCGTGAAAAATACGAGCATGCTATGACTCCAATTATTGAAGAGTTGTCGGATAAATTGGCTATTATTAAAATAACTGTTGGTTTAGAGAAGCTTTTGAATATCTTTGACCAGAGAGAAAAATTTCTCCAAATTCGTGATATTGTGAGGGGTATGACTGAAGAAGAAAGGGATATTAGGAACATATTTTTAATAAACAAAAACTTGTGGGATAACCTTGAGCCGTATGTTTCAGAGTACTTTGAGGAGGCAGTGCTTTTTATAGGAGAATTAGCGACTATAAAGCATCTAAAGATTCTAAAAACCATCTATGATGAATTTCAAGATGAAAATATAGAGTTTTGAAATCTTTCTAGTTCTTTATTTATTTTAACTTTGCATAGTAATTATGTCTAGTTTTGTTGAACAACCAATAATTTTTTATTATGATTGTTCAACAACTTGAAACATGAGACGACTTGCGATTAGGTATATAATCTCAAGGTTTGGGGGTAGTGTTGTTACAAAAGATGAGCTGAAAGAGGTTGGTGAGAAGTTTGGCATTGATATTGATTATTTTGTCAATTACCTGCTGTCTCAAGGCTACATAGTTAGAATTCTCAGGGGCGTGTATTACGTTAAAACGATTGAAGAAATTGGATTAAAGAGGGCTCCTGACGTGTTTAGAGTGATTGCAAAGGGGCTTGATAGACTCAATGTGATATGGTATTATGGACTGTTCACTGCCTTGAGGCTTAATGGTATGACTCACGAATATTTCAACATGATATTCGTCCTCAATGATAAAGTAATCCGCTCAAAAACAGTCAAGATTCTTGGAGAGAATGTCAAATTTGTAAAAATAAAGCCAACTTTAGCCTCTTTTGGAATAATCAAAAGTGATGAGATAAAGTTCTCAGACCCTGAAAAAACAATCCTAGACTTCATATACCTCTCAAGGTACAACAAACAGCTCAAACCTCATGCAGAGGAGGTTTTAGTAGAATACGGAAACAAGATTAACTGGGCTATTTTATGTAACTACCTAGAGAAATATCCAAAGAGTGTACAAAAGGAGGTTTTAAAGTATGAACGAGAGGGAGTTTGTTGAATTTATAATCCAAAAAACAGGAATTAAAAAGGAAATCTCATACGAAAAGACGTCATCCTACATTCCGTTTTGAAGGAATTGTACTCAAATGAATACCTCTCTACCAACTATCTCTTCAAGGGAGGAACGTGTTTAATTAAATGTTATCCCGGTTACTACCGCTTCAGTGTTGATTTGGACTTTACAAGTAGAGATCCCCAAGCATGGATAGAGCTTTCAAGACGGAGCAGAGAAAGGGAACTCAAAGCTGAAGCCGTAAAACTTGCGAGGCTAATTGAGGATATTGCCAGTAAAAAGGGCTTGGAGTTTAAAGCAGATTTGAGGGACAGGAATTATGTGGAATTTGGTGGAGGATCGAGAATGATTACTTTCAAGCTGTATTATCCTGAAGGATTAATGCGCGAGATGATAAAGATTCAGGTCAACTTGGTGGAGAGACTTCTTTTTGAGCCCAAAAACGTTAGTGCTAAATCCTTGCTTTCAGGTGTTCAATTGAGTGATGAGGAGCGAGTGTATTTCTCGGAGTTTCTTGAGAGTTACTCTGATGTTCCTGTTTCTGCATATGATCTGCGGGAAATCCTAACAGAAAAGGTTAGAGCACTTTTAACGCGGAAGAAGGTGAAGTTTAGGGACATTTACGATTTGTACTACCTTGAAAAAGAAGCAGGCTTGAGTATTGGAAACTATAGTGAGGAGATAATCCAAAAGCTTTTATTTGCACTGAAATTTGAGAGGTATTCTATCAACTTTCAAAAGATCATACAATCAATTTCATTCCTTGAGGGCACTGCAACAGAGGAAGAGCTGTTTTTGCTGAATGTTCCATTTAATGCTGAGGATTTCAAAAAGTTTTTAGAAAAGCTGTCCAATCGGATTAATGCAATTAAATCAGAAATTAGCGAAAAATAATTGGAAAGGGATATTGCTACCTTTTTGCTTCGCGAAGCACTTCTCTGATTGCATTAAAAATTTTGGGCAATATTTGTCCGCAAGTTTTACTTTGTCGAGATAATGCAGTACTCCTACTGATTTTGTTGATCGTGATTGTATGAAGTCTATTACCCCTTCAGGAATCCCTAACTCTGTTGCTTTTGTGTAGAAGTATTTTCTCGAGGTATTTGCAGAAACATTTCCATACGTTATTCTCTTTCTTGCAAGTTTGTAATCATATTGGTATTTTGATGCTTCTAAAAACAATTCAATTGGTGCATAAATGTAGAATTCTTTTTTGTTGGAGTTAATATTATTTATTTCGTATCTTCCCAATTCATCGTCTATTTTCACTATTTTTGTGACGTCAAAATTGTTTACTGCCCTAATGATCGTACGTAGTCTAGCACCACTATATAGTGTTAGCAAAAATATCGGTCTGTATTTCTCTGCCCGACCAGTTGTAATAACTTTAAATGCTTCGATAATGTCATCATCTGAAATGAATATTGTCCTAATTCCTGTCTTTTTAATTTTAATGACTTCAAGTAGTTCATCTCTTTCTAGTCTTGTTATCTGTTTGTCGTAATACAAAAAGTGAATGTAGTTGCGCATTGCTAGTTGTGTTGGTTTCGTAGCATTGCTAATTTTCTCTTTTAGATCAAGAGGTCCTTCAATCTTTTTGTATTTGGCAAAAAATCTTGTGAGCCCACTCATATATTGCTGTACTGTCTCTTCAGTGACTTTCGACCTCAAGTATCGCTGGAATTTCTTTGAGTTTCTCACTCATCCCTGAGATGATAGAGGGTTTGTAGAGAGAAACAAGCCTTCTACTTGGTTTATTGGCTCAATACTCGGTGATAAACTCTCTAAATTTCCAAAAAACCTCTTTCGAGCCCGCGCCCCAGGTTCAAATCCCGGCCGGGGCACCATAATTTCGTTAATAGAGAATTCTGAGCCCCCATTTCTTGAAACAGCCCCATTATAAAGACTTTCAAGCAATAAAATAGTCGCATTTTTTAGAAACTCACCTAAACAAAATTCACTGTCCTTCATTTTGCGAACAAGCCACTCCGGAGCTGTACACGCTCATCAACATCTAATTACGGGAGGGCATTGTAGAAATTCTTGTTTCGAATTTTGAACAATTTGCCGCCCATCATAGAAAGATAAAAATTACAGAAGCATTAAAAAGAAGAACTGCCAGCAAGAAATACCCAAAATAAGCTCAGACATATTAGCTACACCTTTATTCTCATTCCTTCGATTTCATTGTTTACCGATTTTATAACGGCAAGAGTAAAGTCTCTTCCTTCTTTAGTCACCCTAATTACTGTGGTTGCAACTTCTTCCAGCAACGGCAAGATTCTTGGAGTCATATCTTCCAATACATCAGTATTAATGAAATAAAATGATATCTTTCGTTCGTCTCCAACAAATGAGAGGACACCATTCACGAGAGTTAGGATGTCCTGTTTAGAATTAGCTAGAAGAAGCAGTTTTTCAAAACCCACAACTGGATTAATCACTTGTCCCTTCAAGAGGGGATCAAAGATCCTTCTGTATTCTCGTTCTTGAATTACTGGCTCTTTTATTGAAAGTCTTTTAACAACCTTTCCAACTTCCAATCTTCCACCTTCTTTAATAACTTTGACATCATCCAAAATGTCATCTCCACATCCAGACAATTTCATCTGCATTTTGTATAAATAAAGGGCATCTAAGATGTCATCTATTATTATATCATACCCCTTCTTTTTAGCCCACTTTACTAAACGGCACAGACCTATGGCTGTTGGTGTTGTAGCAGGGTGCTCTACTAATACAGTTTCTCCAAATTTAATCCCATCCCAAATCCTTTTGACAATATCCATCATGCATGTACACCTCTACTTCCTCTGATATCTTCATCGATGTGCTGTGATGACCGTCGAGATATTTATTTTTTACGTTTTGTTCTTATAACTCAAAGAAGTTTCTAAAGCTATGTCACAGAAAAATGAAGAGTGTTCAGCTAACAAAGAACTCTGCAAGGAGATTTATGTATTTCTCATTTACCCCACTTATGTATCTACCTACTTTTTCTCCGGTTTGATTTCTATCCTTTCCAGCAAGAATTATCACGATTTGTTTTTCTGCCCAGACATCTCTTTTAATGAATATCCCTTGCTCTCCTTTAATTGTTCTTTCTTGCTCTTCTAAGCTCAGTGCTTGTTTTACGTAATCCCCTACTCCATCATATGCTTTCGAACCTCCAAGGATTATTATAAGCTTTGAATCCTTGTACTTCTCGAATTCCTCAGGTTTTACTCTGACAACTGTCGCCCCAAGATTCTCCAAATGTTCTTTAAGATTCTCTCCCTTTATTTTCCAATCAATGTCATTGGCAAGAACAACTGCCTGCACAATTGGGGCAAACGTCTGAATAGGCTTGAACTGCGAGGCCCACTCAATCAAATCCTTCAAAACCTCAAATTCTTTATTTTCTCCCGCTTCAATTTCAAATGAAATGTATGCACTCCTAAACCCATCGTCCCTGTGCTTTTGATCTCTAGTGATTATTGCACCTATGTAATCAGGTGAAAGAGCTGCTATGTTGATTATATCACGATTAATTGCCTTTAACAGCCTAACCCTCTCAATGACATCTTGGGTTGCGGTTAAGTTGAGAGTTTCAAATCCCACAGGAACAACAATTTTGTCGTCCAGGATTTCTGAATCAACTATTTTGTCAACCAGTGTGAAATCAAGTGCAGATATACTCCTGAAATAGTTTGAATACCCAAAAAGTTCTCCTTGGAAATCGGCAAATTCTTTAATGTCATCTTTTACTTCGCTCTTTAAGCTTCTACTCTTATCCTTTGCAAACTTCAGACTTTCAGGAGGCAGCAGATACTCCCATCCAAAAGCAGCTCTTGTTCCGTCTGCAAATTCAAGAAGCGAGACACTCTTGATAATCTCCTTATTCTTTATCCCCAGCTTAGCAGTTGAGGGTATAAATGGCAGAATTGATGGTGTCTCAGCCAAATAGGACTTTCCAAATTCAATGGCCCTAAGCTTAACCTCTTCAATGAAAGGTAGAAGCTCCAATCCCAAAGCTGTGGCTATGCTACCGTTTTCATAAGCCTCAAATCCTCCAATGTGAGCAGTTGGCCCTAGGTAAATCGGCTTATCATCAAGCACCATGCCGTCGTAGAGAGTCCCATGAGTAACTATCAGCCCTGCGTTGTTTTCTCTCAGATACTTTAGGAGCTTACCCATGCTTTCCTTTGAAATGCCCCACTCACTCATCCACAAATTGGATAGAATAATCACATCCGGCTTAAAATCTGCTAAAGCACTTGACAATTCCTCAGGAGGTATTATCGCAATATTATAGTCTTCAGCTAAATACTGCCAGTTATGAAAGTTTAAAAAGCTTGAATGATTTGCAAATGGCTTAAGCAGAGGAATGAGCTTTTCATAATCACTCATATTGTAATCATATCTTTCAGACGAGAGATTAACCATCAGCTCTAAATCTTTGAGATTCTCTATCATTGCCCAGAACTTCAAGGAGGGGTCAACAATGAGAATCTTTTTCCCATTAGGATTCGCGACAAAGTAGAGCCCTATAGGACTCTCAACTATATGGCCTTCCTCATCTTCAACAACTGCTTTGAACTCGACCAGCGTCCCTGCAGGCTGAGGTGGTAGTGTGACTTTTCCGTAAAAAGTCGTGAAGTTGAAATCTTGAGTTAAGAACTTGCTTGTTATCTCATTGTATATACTCTCATTCTCGTTTATCGTGGCCCTTGTAGCATAGAGCCACTTCCATTCCCCTCTGTTAACTCTGTAGTAAATTCCAATTTTTGCAATACCAACATCATCAATGCCATAAAGGTAAACTGTGTAAGAGTTATTTGGCTGGATTGTGAAGAATTTTGGATATGGATTTCCTACAATTACAATCGGAGGGCGTGGATTCTTTATGAAGGCAACCACTTCAGCGCTTGCAGAAGGAATAATACCTAGAATGATTATCAGTATTAAAAAAGAGACGCATACATTTCTCATCTGCACCACCAATGTTATTGTTGACGCTCATAGTATTTATTCTTTTGCTGGGTTAGGTTTTTAAGACAAGGATGGACAAATAATCCAGAGGGAGAGCATGAAAAAGTTCATAGCATTAATTTTCTCATCAATTGTGCTTGTCCTCATTGGGATAGCTTTTGGATCAGTTAGTCTGTCCCCTTCTCAAATTCTCAGTGCATTCACGCTTGAAAATTTAAAATTGGCAGTATATAGCCCTGAAAAACTTGACACAACCGAGACAATAATACTTCAAATAAGACTGCCTCGTGTGCTGCTTGCATATTTAGTGGGTTTAAGCTTAGCTTCAGCTGGAACAGCTTCACAAGCTCTCTTTAAAAATCCCCTCGCAGACCCCTATATTTTGGGAATAAGCGGAGGCGCCGCTGTGGGCGTAGCTTTGGCTGCTTTATACTCCCCAATGCATATGGGGGCTTTTGCCCTTATTGGGGCTTTAATTTCAGTTACCATTGTATATAACATCTCAAAAATCAATGGGCATATCCCGGTAGATACGCTCCTATTAGCAGGAATAGCTTTTGGGTTTTTTGCACATGCTGTTACTTCATATCTTCTCTATGTTGGAAGGGAAAGAATACATTTGGCTATTTTCTGGCTCATGGGGACTTTTAACGGAGCAACGTGGGATGATGTTAAGCTTGTTCTCATGTCCTCTGTCGTTGGGTTTTCATTCTTAATGTTCAAGTGGAGAGAACTGAACCTCTTGCTCTTTGGAGAAGAGAGCATAGCACTTGGATTAGATTTGAATTTTTATAGGAAGATTATAATATTCGTGATTTCTTTACTGACAGCATTTGCTGTTGCAACAAGCGGAATAATTGGATTTGTTGGGCTTGTAAGCCCTCATGCCATGCGTTTAGTGTTTGGACCAAATCACAAGAAGCTTTTGCCAGCGGCGGCACTCTTTGGAGGTTCGTTAATGGTCTTTGCAGATTTGCTTGCGAGAATAATCCTAAAACCAGCTGAAATTCCAGTAGGGATAGTCACTGCCCTATTTGGAGCACCTTTCTTTATCTATCTCCTTATGAAGCGCAAAAGAGGTGAGCTTTATGCTTGAAGTCAAGATAACTTTCTCATATGGAAGGCGAGAAGTTCTGAAAGATGTGGAATTTTCCACTCAAAAGGAACGTCTTTTGACAGTTATCGGACCTAATGGGGCGGGAAAATCAACTCTACTCAAATGTATGGTTGGAATTCTCAATCCAAGAGGATACGTAAAGCTTGATAACGTCAATTTGCTTGAGCTAAAACCCAAAGATAGGGCAAAATTCATAACGTATGTCCCTCAAAGCTCTGTTCCTGAATTTGCCTTCACGATTGAGGAATTCGTTGAGATGGGAGCTTATGCTACAAAGGGTGACGTTAGAGATGCTCTAGAGAAAATCGGAATGTGGGAAAGGAGAAAAGAGTTTGTGACGAACCTAAGCGGAGGTGAGTATCAACTCGTACTCATAGCGAGAGCTCTAGCACAGGGAAGCGAAGTTATCCTTCTGGATGAACCAACTTCTCACTTAGATATCAATCATGCACTCCTTATAATGGATTTATTAGAAGAGCTCAAAAGAGAAAAGATTGTTGTTGCTGTTATGCACGACCTAAATTTGGCATTACAGTACTCTGATGAGATTATTCTGCTGAATGAGGGGAAAGTTGAGTGGAAAGGGAATGTTAAGGAACTCAACCCGGAAATTTTAGAAAAGGTCTATAGAGTCAAAGCTAAGATAATTGAAATTGAAGGCAAACCAGTAGTTCTGGCAGAAGTCTAGGATTCTAGGACTTTTAAGAGCTCATGTAGAATTTCCTCTCTTATCTTTTCCCTATTCTCCACTGTTAAAACATAGAGCTCCCCTTTGTCTCTGAATTTATCCACCCATCTCCTATGTAGAGTTGCTAGTAAGGGTTTTTCACTCTTTAATGCTTCTTCCACAGCTTTTGCAAACTCTCTGCTCTTAAATTCCATTGCACCAATTTCGTCAATGATTACGATATCTGCATTCTGAATGGCTCTCCTTATTGCAGAAACGCCAACCCTATCCAAATCCTCAATATTCACAACATACTTTCCAACCCTCGGATAACCCTCACCAACCCATGCTAAAATGCCCTCCTCGTTAGTATCAAGCGCTTTGATTTTAAATCCGACTCTTCTCCCTTGCTCTCTAACTTCTTGGGTAATCATCCCACCTATTTTAAAACCCCTTCTCTTGAGTCCTTCTGCAATTTTGAGAACAAGAGTTGTCTTTCCAACACCTGGCATTCCTGTTACAAAGATTTTCATAGATACCACCAAGAAAAGATACCTTCAGAGAAATTTAACAATTACGAAAATGAGGAAGGATATGAAAGGAAAGAAACGTCAGCTGTTTTCTCCTTCCTCTTTCTCACTTTCATCTTCATGGTGACATTCTCCATGGCAGTTCTTTTCCTTGTGCTCTCTGCCTTCTCCGTGGTGCTTTTCCTTTTCCTTCCATCTTGCACGTATAAGTTCTTTTTCGTTGTGGTACTTTGTTTTTATGAGTTCCTTGAGCTGTCCCATCAGTTGCTTGGCTAATGCATAATCTCCATTTTCATAAGCTTGTTCTGCTTGTTCTAACAGTGCTTTTTCCTCTGTAACGTTAAACCCAAGTTCTTCAAGTCTCTCGACAATATCCTCAAGTTTCTCAAGTTTAATTTTTATTTTCATTGTCTCATTTTTGTGAAGCATTATCTGTTTTTCTTCGCTAGCCATTCTAATTACGACTTCAGCAATAGACTTGGCTGCAATTGCAAGTCCATATGCTCTTCCATATTTGGTTTCATTGTAAGCTTCTTTTGCTCTCTCTAAGTGCTTCTTTGCATTTTCAAGCAGTTTTTCAGCAGCTGGAATTGAGATGTTTGCAACCAATGATTCTGCAAGCATTGTCTTGTTCTCTGCAATCTGAATAGCAAGTAGTGCATCTTCTGCAGTTATTGTTGTGTTTTCACATGTCACATTAGCCTTGATCTTCTCACGAACTCTTTCTCTAACTCTCTCTGTAACGTTCTCTGAGTAGGGAGTGTTGATTATGAGAACCATTGTAGCATTTAACAAATCTAGTATCTGTGTCTGGTTTTCAAGATAATCATCATCAACATAAATGATAATTGCTCTTCCCTTTATGTTTCCGGCTTTTCTGATTGCTGTTATATCTTCACCGTTAACGATAATAACTTTAACATCCTTCAAGAGCTCTGAATAGTTCTCAAACAAGTATTGGAGCACTGCCAAGTTTGTTTCATATCTGTTTGCTCCCCATCTTCTAACATAGGGAATTCCAAGATCTTGAAGATCATTCTCATACTCCTCTGAAACTGCTGTTGGCCCTCCTATTATGAGCACCAAATCTGGGGCTCTGGTAACTATCTGAGATGTAACATTTGGGTCATAAACTCCCCAAGGTGTCACAACTATTGACGCGTTTAAGTATTCAGCAACTTTCTGGGCTAATGCACAGTCAGCTTCATTATCGCTTACTAAAATCACTAAATTTAAGCTGGTGGTTGTCTCAGTCTGTGCTCTCGAAAGGGGCACTGCACTCGCTAAAACCAAAAATCCAAACAACAAAGCAAGTGTCTTTTTCCACATCATATGTCTTCACCTCACTTATTTCTAATGAAAAATAGATATTTAAGCTTTTTTCACGAAATCGTCAGTTAACATTCACGTTTGTTTACAAAAAAGCTCGTATATTACTTTTTGTCCTTTTTATCGTTAATAACCGTTTTTGATCGTTTATTATTGTTTAAGCTCATTTAAGACGCCAGCACAGAGCCAATAAGCGAAGAATAGCATGATAAGTTTGGATTGAAATCATCATGAGAGCTTCAGAAACAATGGATAAAACTTAAATCGGAGATTTGAGAGGTTCATTAGGTGGTGGAAATGGAGCTCAAGTACAAACCAGAGGAACTTACAAAACTCCCAAGGAGCGTTGAGTATAAAGATAAGAAAGTTTACCTCATTGACCAAAAGCTTTTACCTTGGGAATTTAAGGTCATATCTATAAGTACTGTTGAGCAAGTTGCAAAAGCTATAAAGACAATGCAGGTGAGAGGTGCACCAGCAATAGGGGCCGCAGCTGCTTTTGGTTTAGCCTTATATGCCGAGAGGAGCAAGGCAGAAACAAAGGATGAGTTTTTTGATGGCTTTTACAGGGCATACGAAATTCTGAAAAACACCCGTCCAACGGCCGTGAACCTCTTCTGGGCATTGAATAGAATAAAAAACCTTGTCGAAGAACATAGAGAGGACAGCTTAGATGAAATAAAACGCTTGATAGTTGAGGAAGCTCAAAGAATAGCGGATGAAGATGTTGAAGCAAACCTGAGGATGGGACACATTGGAGCTGAAATTCTGCCAGAAGGGAATGTATTGACGCACTGTAACGCTGGAAGCTTGGCAACTGTTCACCTTGGAACTGTTGGCGCTGTTTTAAGAGTTATGCACAAAGAAGGAAAGCTCAACTTACTTTGGGTTGATGAGACAAGACCGGTTCTGCAGGGCGCTCGCTTATCTGCATGGGAATATCACTACGATGGCATTAGGCTGAAGCTCATCACGGATAACATGGCTGGATTTGTAATGCAGCAGGGAAAAGTTGATGCTATAATTGTTGGTGCTGATAGAATCGTTGCAAACGGTGACTTTGCAAACAAGATTGGAACTTATACTTTGGCTGTATTAGCTAAGGAGCACGGGATTCCATTCTTTACAGTTGCACCGCTATCAACAATTGACATGAGCCTTAAGAGCGGCAAGGAAATACCAATTGAAGAGCGTAGTAAAGAAGAAGTTCTGACATGTGGTGGCTGTAAGATTGCTCCAGACGTTGATGTCTACAATCCAGCTTTTGATGTTACGCCTCACAAGTATCTGACGGCAATAATAACAGACAGAGGCGTTGTTTATCCTCCATTTGAGAGGAACTTAAAGAAGTTGTTTGAGGATTTGGCTTTGGAGGATAAACTTTAATTCCCTTACATCTTTCTTTATTCTGGTGATGTTCATGCAGTTCTTTAGCTTAAAGACGAGGATAGTTTTAGGGGAAGGAAGCTTAGGCTACATAAAGAGCGTTGCAAAAAAGCACAGCAGAGTTTTAATATTCTCAAGCAAATCAATGAGAGTTCACGGATTTTTAAATGAGGCAATGAACTATGTGGAAGATGCAAATGCAGAGGTTGAAGCAATAACAGGAGTTCCAGCAGAGCCGAGCTATGAATACGTCGAAAGTATAATGCCAAAGGTCAGAGAGTTCCAGCCAGACTTGATAGTTGCCTTAGGCGGAGGAAGTGTAATAGATGTGGCAAAGGCAGTTAAGGTTTTCTATGATGCTCCAGAGCTTAAGTTTGAGGAGGTTGCATTCATAAGCCGCTTTGAGAAGCCAAAGCCAATCCCTAAGCTCAAGACTCCATTAATAGCAATTCCTTCAACGAGCGGAGCCGGGAGTGAGGTTTCAGCAGCAAGTGTTCTTAAAAAAGGAGATATTAAATACAACTTGGTAAGCTTTGAGATTGCTCCAGAGTTTGCAATTCTCGATCCAAGGTTGCCGAGGACAATGCCAAAAGAAGTCGCAAGGAACAGCGGACTGGATGTTCTAGTGCACGGAATTGAAGCTTATACAACAACCGCAGCGACACCTTTCAGCGATGCGGTGGCAATCAAAGCCATAAAGCTCGTCTACAAGTATCTTCCTCTCTCAGTTCAAGATGATGAAAAGGCAAGAGAAAATGTCCACTACGCAGCAACAATGGCTGGAATAGCTTTTCTTAATGCCCGATTAGGCTTGTGTCACAGCTTAAGCCATAAAGCAGCTTGGATTGCCCCTCACGGCTTATTAAATGCAATATTCTTGCCCTATGTTATGGAGTTCAACATGAGGAGCGAATATGCAAGAAAACGCTATGCAGAGATAGCAAGAGAGCTTGGCTTTAACACTGCCCAAGAGCTGATTGAAGTCATCAAAGAGTTCAATGAGATGCTTGGAGTTCCAAAGCTGAGTGAACTTGTAAGTGAGGATGAATTCCTCTCAAAGCTTGACGAAATGAGCGAAAAAGCCTACCACGATCCGCTAATAAACTTCAACCCAGTTGAGCCAAGCGCTGAGGAAATAAAAGAGCTGTATAAGAGAGCCTTCTATGGTGAGTAACTTTTGCAAAACTCTTTTAATTCTCTTTCTAATTTTATACCATGCATATCCTCCTCAGAAAAGCCATTGAAGAAAAGTTTGGCAGGCTTAATGAGCTTCAGCTTAGAGCTTTTAGTGAGATTAGCTCAGGAAAGAGTGTTTTAATTATTGCTCCCACGGGAAGCGGAAAAACTGAAGCTGCTGTTCTGCCTGTTTTAGATGCAATTTTGAAGAATGATTTAAAACCAATCTCCGCCCTATACATCGCTCCTATCAAAGCTCTGAACAGGGATCTGCTCGAGCGTTTGGAATGGTGGGGAGCTAAAACTGGAATTAGAGTTGAAGTGAGACACGGCGACACTTCCGCATATAAAAAAGCAAAGCAGACAAAAAACCCTCCACACCTTTTGATAATCACTCCCGAAACTCTTGGAGTAATCCTGGCAATGAAATCGCTCAGAGCTTATTTGAGGAATGTCAAGTTCGTCATAGTTGATGAGATAGCAGAGCTTGTTGACAATAAGAGAGGAGTACAGTTAATTTTGGGTCTTGAGCGCTTAGCTGAGATTGCAGAATTCCAAAGAATCGGACTAAGCGCAACGGTTGGAAATGAGGAAGAAATTAGGGAGTGGCTGAAAGCCGATGCAATTGTAAAGCCCTCACTTAGAAAGGAGTATTCCATAAAGGTCCTCTTCCCTTCTCCGGATGAAAGAGATTTGGAGCTTGCTGAAAAGTTAAAGCTTCCTGTAGATGTGGCGACTCGTTTGAGGGTTCTCTGGGACATTGTGGAGAAGCATAAACGGGCTTTGATTTTCACAAATACAAGGCAGTTTGCTGAAATCTTAGCTCATCGCTTAAAAGCTTGGGGGAAGCCTGTTGAAGTTCACCATGGAAGTTTGTCAAAAGAAGCGAGGATACAAGCTGAGAAGTCCCTAAAAGAGGGAAAAATCAAGGCTTTGATATGCACTTCTTCTATGGAGCTCGGTATAGACATTGGAGATGTTGATGTCGTTATCCAATACATGAGTCCGAGACAAGTAAACAGATTAATTCAGCGCATAGGGAGGGCAAGGCACAGGCTTGGAGAAGTCAGCAAGGGGTACATAATCACAGCCAATGTTGAGGACTACCTCGAAAGCTTAATCATAGCACAGAGGGCCATTGAGGGGAAGCTTGAGAGAGTTAAGCCGTATGAAAATGCCCTCGATGTCTTGGCGCACTTTGTTGTCGGCTTGCTGATTGAATACAAGCATCTGCCAAAGGATAGACCTTTTGAAATTGCCAAGAGAGCTTACCCATACAGAAACTTGAAATGGGAAAATTATGAAGGAGTTTTAAACCTCCTACAAGAGGCCCATCTGATAGGTTACGATGAAGATAAGGGCATTCTCTTCTTGAGGAGAGGGGCTTATGCTTATTACTACGAGAATCTTTCAACGATTCCCGATGAGATATCTTACAGAGTTTTTGACGTTTCAAGCGGGCATATAATAGGCCGATTAGATGAGAGCTTCGTTATGGACTTAGAAGAGGGAATGGAGTTCATAATGCACGGTAGAAGCTGGATTCTTCTTGGTATTGATGAAGAAGCAAAGCTGCTCAAAGTGAGAGAGAGCAAAAGCCTTGAGAGCGCAATTCCGAGTTGGGAAGGTGAGATGATTCCTGTTCCTTTGGAAGTTGCTTTGGATGTTGGAAGACTGAAAAGGGAACTGCTGTTTGACCTTGAGAGAGCGAAAAGGATTATTAAAGATGTTGAACTTAGTGAGGAAGAGCTGAGAAAAGCCAAGGAAATTCTCGAAAGGCAAGAGCCTTTAAGCACAGATAGAGATGCCGGTATTGAATCCCTGCCAAAGGCTCTTGTAATCCATGCAGACTTTGGGAATCAGGTTAATGAAGCCATTGGAAGATTTGTATGGAGTTTTCTCTCAATGAGATATGGGAAAGTTTTCACAATGAGAGCGCAAGCCCATGCAATTGTGTTTAAAACTCCATTCCAGCTCAATCCGAGTGAAGTGAAAAGCTATCTCCTCCAAGACGGTAGAGCTTTGCCCTTTGTGATTTCAAAAAGCTTAGGGGAGAGCACAGTTTACAGATGGAGAATGCTGAACGTGGCAAAGAGGATTGGCGCTTTGAGGAGAGATGCTAAAATAAGAAAAGTTGAGAAGCTTTTTGAAGGCACGATAATTGAGAAGGAAACTCTAAATGAGATTTTCCACGACAAGCTCGACATCGAGAATGCAACTAAAATTTTGGACAAAATAAAAAGCGGCATGATTAGAATTAAAACCACCTTAAATTCTGAACCTTCACCATTAGCTCAGCTGAATATAAACATCGGCGGAGAGTTCTTAATCAGCGGAGAGCTTGAAAAAGACGAAATCCTTGAGCTGTTCAAAGAGAGGCTACTGGATACTGAAGTTATGCTGGTCTGTATAAACTGTGGCTGGAGCTCAAGAACGAAAGTTTCCCGCTTAAGGGAGCGCCTAAAGTATCTAGAGTGTCCCAAGTGTTCTTCAAGAATGATTGCCGTTGCTCATCCAATTGATGCAGAGGAATTCCTCAAAGCTTTTAAAAAGCTCAAACACCGTAAAAAGCTGGAAAAAAGTGAGGAGAGAGCCTACAGAAAGCTAATAAAGGCAGCGGATTTGGTTCAGAGTTACGGCTTCGATGCAGTTTTGGCTTTAGCGAGCTACGGGACAGGGCCAGATACCGCAGCTAGACTTTTGAGCCAGTACAGAGGTGAGGCTCTGCTAGTTGCTCTGATGGAGCGTGAGAGAGAGTTCATAAGGACTAGGAGATTCTGGGTGGACAAGGGAGAGAAAGAAATGAATGGAGACAATAAGATACAATAACTGCGAGTCAAATGACTTTCTTTATGGGTCTTTAGTAGGATTGCTCCCCTACGATTATGATAATCTTGTATGAACAACTGAAATTCTCCAAACCGCTCAAAAAGAGAAAAACAAAAACCTCAGCTCTTCCCAAAAATATCATTCACGACAGTTAAGAACTCGCTCGCTTTAACGACATCTCTCACATCTATATGTTCATTCTTCGTGTGTGAGATGTCCAAGTTGCCAGGCCCAAAGACTATGGTCTTTGTTCCGTTGTACATGAAGTTTATTGCATCTGTCCAGCTCCTCATTCCTCCAAATTCATCTAAGCCAGTTAAATCCATTGCCTTCTTAGCTATCTGCACAATTTCCTCGTTCTCATCAAGCTCGTAGCCGTCCCATATCTCTGTGTATTCATATCTCAGCGTGTACTCCTCAAGTATTGGTTCGAATAAGTCGAGAATATCCTCAACTTCCTGCTCTGGTAACAGACGAGCTTCAAGACGACCCTTACATAGAGCTGGGATTAGGTAATATGGATTCTCGCAGACAAGCTCTTGCAGTCCAATGTGAGGGTCAAAGTACTTACCCTTCTGCTTAAACGGTTCCAAAGCCTTAAGCTCCTCCAGCATCCTATAAGTCAGCTCAATGGCATTCTCACCGCTCTCTGGACAAGCTCCGTGGGCTTCTTTTCCGTCAACCTCAAAGTAAGCCTCAATATTTCCAGCATGGGCTATGTGAACTTCAAGGTCAGTTGGTTCTAAAACAATTGCCATCTTTGGTCTGTAACGTTCCATAAACAAAGCAGATCCTCTTCCTCCCTTCTCCTCATCGCTGACAAAGACAATTCCAACGTTTAAGTCCTTACCTTCCTTCTTTAGGCTCTCAAGCATAAGCAAAATGCTCGCCAAACCCCCTTTTACATCACTCGCTCCAGTTCCGTAGACAATGTTACCTCTTATGAATGGCTGAACCCTTATGTCAATTGTATCCATGTGTACCTCATAGAAGAGCTCGGCATCTGGGTTAACGATGAGGTTTATTATCTCGCCATCGCTCTCTATGTGGACATCATAACCGAGTTTGTGGAGGAACTCCATAATATGCAATGCCAATCTGTCTTCCTTTCCGGAAGGAGACGGAATTTTCAGCAGATTAATCAAAATTTCCTTGGCTCTCTCAGCTTTCATTCAAATCACCTAACCATTAGTAGTGGTGAGCCTTTATAAAGTCTCCCTAACTTTTTAAACCTTGGCGTTAATTTTCAAATGGGCGATGAAGAGTTTTACCCTTGCTGACGAGACTCGCTCCCTCGGATGAGGACGCGGTCCCCCCTAGAGCCCCTTTTTGAGGTGATAAGCATGATCCCCATCGAAATTCCGCCAAACACTGTGATGCTCAAAGGTATTGGTTGGGACTCAAACATATATCTAGTTAGAGACGAAAATGAAGCGCTGATAATAGACACCGGCACTGGAGTTTATTGGCATAAATACATTAATGTCTGGCTCAACGAGAACTATCTGAAAGGTGTTGAAAAAATTACAATTTTCAACACACATGAGCATTTTGATCATGTTGGTGGAAACCTAGCTTTTGAGAGATATTTCAAGGAGAGAGGAATCGAAGTTTACTTTGCGGCCCATAAATATACGGCTGAAGCATTGGAAAGCGGGGATGACTATGTGATACTTTCATTTTACCATGGAAGAAGCTACACCCCCCATGAAGTCCATTTAAAGCTGAGCGGTGGAGACACTTTACGAGTTGGCAACCTTGAGCTGATTGTAATTCACACTCCCGGACATACGAGGGGAAGTACTTGCCTGTATGAGCCGAAGGAAAAGCTCCTTTTCACTGGAGACACGATTTTCAACAGAACAGTTGGAAGAACAGATTTCCCTACGGGAAGTCTAGAGATGCTCAGAAAGTCTCTCCAAAAGCTTGAAAAGCTTGACGTCTATCTCGGTTTGCCAGGTCATGGAAGGGTTATAAAAAGCTGGAAAGAAAACCTTGAGTATGTAAAACACCTTCTGGAGGACTTCGAATGAGAAAGGGCTCAGTAAAAGAGGCATTGGCAAAGATAAAGTATGATCCAAGAGAAAACGAGGGCGATTACTACATAGTGATTGAGCATAGAGGGGCGTATGGTGATGTGAAGAAAATCCCAGTGGAAATTATTGAACTTGGACATGGTTATTTCTTTATTGGCGAAACGCAGATTCCTTACCACAGAATTCTTGCTGTCGTTAGAAAAGATGGGAGAGTAATATGGAAGAAAAGAGGACTAAGCAGAGAGCCTAAATTCTGAAGTTTCCTATACTATGTTTTTCATCAAGTTAAGTTTTTAATCAATCAAAATCTCCCTTCATCTGGTGATGGCATGATAGATGCTCACGCTCATTTTGAGTTTTATAAGCGAGACGCACCAAAAATTATAGAGGAGTGCAAAGCTGAGCTTAAAGCCGTTGTTAACTCAATAACAGAATACAGAAAAGCTCATGTATGGAAAAGCTGGGAGATGCTAAAGCCTTACTTCGGCTTTATCTTCCCAACGCTTGGCTATCATCCAAACGAAGCGAGAAGAGGGAATTGGGAAAAGGTTAAGAGGGTTGAGGAGTTCATATGGATGCATAAAGATGAGATAGTGGCAGTTGGTGAGATAGGTCTAGACTATCACTACGCTGAAAATGAGAGGCAAAAAGAAAATCAGATGCAAATTTTCAAGCACTTCCTTGAACTAGCACTTGAAATTAAGAAGCCTGTAGTCATTCATGCTAGAGAATCTGAAAGAGAAGCATTTGAGATCGTTCAGCGTTATGGTGTAAAGGCCTACTTCCATTCTTTCGCTGGAAGTAAAGAGCTGGCGAAGGAGATTGCAGAGAATGAACATTACATCGGGATAAACACTGGTATTGTCTTCATCCCAGAAGTTAAAGCTGCGGCAGAAGTTCTCGACGTTGAGGCGGTTCTCGTGGAGACGGATTCTCCTTATATGAGCCCATTTAAAGGGCAGAGAAATAAACCTTGCTACGTAAAGGTAGCAATTGAGGAGATAGCAAAGCTTAAAGGCTTGCCTTTTGAAGAAGTAGAGGGGATAACCGAGGAGAACGCTATTAAATTTTTCAATCTAAAGCTGAGGTGAGAAGATGAAGGTCTTAGAAGAGCTCAAAACCCTTTGTAAGGAGCTTGGAGAAGAGAACTTAATCCCAAGAATTGAGTCATTCATAACCCTAAACAAAGAGTTCGAATCCAAAAAGGGTAGAGAATTTGTTGAAGTCTCCATATTGGGCTTTGCAGAGGGAATTCTGACAACTTTAAAGATCAAGTACCCTGAGAATGAGAAAGTTAGGAGCTTACTTGAGAAAGTAAGCACTCAGAGAAAAGAGCTTGACGCAAAGTTCAGAAAACCAAAGCCGCCGATTTTTGAGGAGTGAATCAGCCCTGGCTGTAGTCATCATCGCAGAGCTCAGACCGTAGAAAGGTCATCACATGCCCGCCATTAAATTGTTTTATTTCTCAATTTTTAAGCTTTTCAGTAAAACTCCTTGAACAGCTCAACCTCTTGCACATAAGAGCGTTTCAATTTTAAAGCGGTTTTAGCTCTCTCGAGCTCTCTTCCAAGGTAAAAAGCGTGCCTTGGTGAGATTTGGAAGTGCTCAAGAATTGTGTCAATTATTGCATTTGGTTCTTCTCCCACTATCGTCAAAATCTGCCCAGTTCCTTTGTGAGCAATCACCCAGATTTTGTTCTCTTTTGTAAAAATCCTGAAGTAAATATCTTCGAGCTTGATCTTCCGCTCTTTGGCTTCAATTATAGGGGATTTAACTTCATACTCAACTTTCTCACTTCTCTTCTCCTTCAAAATCAGCAGATCAAAACCTAAATCCTTGGGCATGTCGAAGAGCATCATGTCCAAAGCTCTCCTCAGCTCTTTGACACTTCCACGGCACTTGGGGCTAACCTCTGTGGTTAAAAGCAGAGAAATTTTCAGTTCTTTGGCAAAACCCGCCATAACTGCGTTTATCCCAACGCTGTCAGCATCGATCAGTTCAACAACATTGCCAACACCAGCCAATAGTACATCATCTGGATTTCTCTCACGATAGAGTTGAAAAGCAGTTATTGAACGAGCCAGATGAGGGATATGCTCGAGAATTAAATCTGGGATAATTCGTTTATAACCTAAATCAAGGGCTTTTTCTTTGAGCATTTCCAAAAATTCAACTCTCTCATGTGGATTCCTCGGAAAGAATCCTTTTTTCTGGTTTGTAGGTATTAAAACCACTGGCTTCTCAGTCACAAGCTCCTCGAGGTTGCTCTCGTCAATGCTGAGGAACAAGTCAGCAAGGTCCAAAGCTCTTTCAATTTCCTTCGTGTTTAAGGAATCAAAGCTTACTGGAGCATCATATCCTCTTTCCCTCAGAGCATCTCGAACTTCTGGAATCAGCTCGATAAAGTCCAAATTTGTCTCTCCACTTACCATGCCAATGTCTATGATGTCCGCTCCACTCTCGAGATAATAAATAGCTCTGCTCACTATCTCATCAACGCTCAGCTTTGGTGCATCAACTATCTCAGCCAAGATTCTGTGCGGGAAGTCAAAGCCTACCGGCAGGTTTCCAACTAAGAAGTTGTGGGGCTTTTTGAGGGCTTTTTCGATGTAATCTCTGTTTTTCGTCTTGTTTTTGATATCCTCAACTTTCTTAAGTGCATCCCGTTGAAAGAGATCATCAGCTGGAACTTCCTTGCTCAGCTTGAAGCCTTCCTTCAATGCCTGTAGAACTTGAGGCAAGTCAAAGGCATATCTCGGCCCTTTGAACGTTGGAATGCCGATCTCATCCTCAACCTCCTGAGCTGACCCTCTAACGAGACCTGGGATTAAAATTAAATCGTAATCCCTACCCCTTATGCCGGCTTTCTTTAAGTAGTGAGCTATGAGCTTTGGCGTTAAAAAAGCAGCTACGCTAACTGGAGTTACAAATACATCGCAGCCTTTGCCATATTTTCTCACCAGTGGCTCAGCGAGGCGACCCGTTACGAGAAGAATTTTCATGATTAGGAGTTTGGCATTAGAGTATTTATCCATTTAGGTTAAAGAAACGCCACACACTAAAGGTTCCTGGCCAATTCCTGTGGTTCTCGAAAGAGTAAACCTTTCACATCAGCTTGTTTGTTATATTACGCATCCAAAGTATTCAACTTTTTTTGCAGGATTTGAGAAACTATTCAACACATGAGGAAAAGTTATTAAACAGAGTGAAGCTTCTTAATTCAGGTGTGATGGATGATTGAAGTTGAGAATCTCACTAAAAAGTTTGGAGATAAAGTTGCCGTTGATGAAATCAGCTTTCGTGTTTATGATGGTGAAATCTACGGTCTTCTGGGACCAAATGGAAGCGGTAAATCCACGACAATGAAAATTCTTGCTGGGATTTTAAAGCCCACCAGCGGAAAGGTTCTGGTTGAAGGGATAAATGTTGCTAAAAATCCGATTGAAGTCAAGAAGATAGTTGGCTACGTTCCTGAAACACCAATTTTGTATGAAAGCCTAACACCAAGCGAGCTTTTCAACTTTGTCGGGAGTATAAGAGGAATCCCAAAGGACAAACTTGAGGAGAGAGTGAACTATCTCGTCAAGGCCTTCGGCATTGAGGAGTATTTGGAGCAGTTCATTGGAACTCTTAGCTTTGGAACCCAGCAGAAGGTTTCCCTCATAACTGCTCTTTTGCATGACCCAAAAGTCCTAATCTTAGATGAAGCCATGAACGGATTAGACCCAAAATCTGCTAGAATCCTGAGGGAGCTTCTGCTTGAGTTTAAAAATGAGGGAAAGAGCATAATTTTCTCAACTCACATTTTATCCTTAGCTGAGATAATCTGCGATAGAATTGGTGTCATCTATCAGGGAAAAATCATCGCAGAAGGAACAATTGAAGAGCTTAAAGAAAAGGCTCATGAGGAGAGCTTGGAGGATGTCTTCCTCAAGCTTACGGAGAGCAAAGATGAGATTGCCCACATAGTTCAGGCACTTAAGGAAAGCTTATAGGTGTGCTGAATGTTTGAGGTTGTTAAAATTCTTTATCGTGAGCTTCACTACCAGATTTTGAAAAGAAATCCACAGATAGCGAATGACGAGAAAAAGTTCAAAAAACATCTTAAGAATGCAGTGAGCATAAAAAGGAACATCGCAATCCAGAGTACAGCTTTCGTTTTCTTTGGAATTATAATGGCTGTAAGTATCTCTTTCTCGGATGATAAAACTTACATAGCCGCAATGCTATCCTCTTTGGCTGTCATTCCTTTCATCTTTTCCCTCTATGTTACTACCGTTCAATCATCTTATGTCGTCTCGCTCGGCTTGTTTGAACCAATGAAGGCTCTACCGATAAGGATTGGAGCTTTATATTTGAGCGAGCTTTTGATGATTGATCAAGTCCCAGCTTTAGCGATGATTCTGCCCAGCATAGCTGTTGTTATTTCGAAGTATCCGCTGAACGGAATTTTAGCTCTGCTGTGGGTTTTCATAGGAATGCTGACTGGGCATACACTCGGCTTGATAATCTACTCTACCTTTGGGCTTAGAATAAGCTACAGAAAGAGCAAAAGCGGAAGCCTAAAAAACATCCTCAAGATTTTGGCAATATTTGCATTTATGGGACTGTTTTATGGAGTAAGCTACATGCAGGGGTATATTCAAGAGCACAGTGAGCAAGTGGGTGCAATCATCGGCAGATACTCCATAGCGTATCCTTTCACAATTTCCTCAATTTTTGAGCCGAAAAAGAGCATCATCCTGCTTTTAATTTATACAGGTGTGTTTGTTCCTCTTTATAGGCTTGCCCTTAAGAGGGTCTGGAGCGGGATTCTTGAGCCGAAGCTTGAATCTGAGAGAGTCAGAGCTACAGGCTTTAAAGCGTCTCTTGGAGGAAAAATGTTTGCCCTCATGCTCAAGGATTTGAGGATAATCTTCAGAAAAACCGCGATGATAACGGGTTTTCTTATGCCCGTCTATGTGCTCTTTCCCCAGATAATTATGGTTCTTCAGAGTGGGAACTTTCCAGTTTCAAAGGCGGTTTATTTCCTCATTACTTTAGGAGTCTTTACAATTCCCGGGGCTGATGCCGTGCTTAAGGTGGAGGGTAAAGTCCTGGACTTCCTAAAATCATTGCCGCTCACCAAAAGAGAATACGCACTGAGCAAAGCCCTTTCAATGTCTGTAATCCCAATACTGATTTCCGAGCTGATTTTAGCGCTTGCTGTTCATTACAATCCACAAGCTATCATTCTGCTCCCCTATACATTTCTGCTCCCGCTGAATGCATCATTTCTAACGATGGTCTACTTCTTCCGATACGAGGGGATTGAGCTTGGAATTCCGGAATTCAACATTGGACATATGATTGTGCTGATGATTTTGGTTGGAATTCTCTTCGGAGTGATAGCGCTGCCTCTCCTCGTCTTAAGCTATCCTTTCAAGTATGCAGTCAGCTTTGTGATCAGTACAGTGGCTCTGATTGTGCTGTATCAGATGCTTTGATCCCAAAGACTGATACATTTCCGTGATGAGAGAGTTGAAGAAGATACAGAAGAATGCTCACGTCAAAAATTTAAATAAAATCCAGCATACCTTCGAATTAGCATGTAATGTGAAAAACTCCCAATACCTTCTTCTCTTTTCTCAGCTCATTGAATAGGTTTATTGCCTCTGGTGTTGGTTTCTCTATAACTTCCTTGTCTTTGACAAGTTCCTTAGCTTCCGGTAATAGCTTTAAAGCCCCATAAATCCCGGTCCCCACGATCAAAACGTCAAAATCCTCCGTAAGATACTCCTTCAGCTCATCTGGATCAAACTTATGACTTGTCCCATGCTTTTTCTTTGAAAGCTCCTTCTTCCTGTGCTCAATCTTTCCAGAGGGATAGATAACGATGTCATGGGTGTATCTCTTCCCTTCGACAATAATCTCGCCAAACTTCACAGAGTTAATCATAAGTTCACCTCCTTTAAAATCCTCAGAGCATCTTCTATTATCTTTGCATGATCAAAAGCCAGCTTTAAGCTTTTAATCTCATCAAAGCTGAAGATTTTTGCTTCTTTGGCATCATCACCGCTTTTCAGCTCTCCATAACCTTTAGCTAAAAATGCCGCTGTAACTGTATGTCCTCTCGGGTCTCTGTTAGGATCGCTGTAAACCCCAATGAGCTTTATCAGCTCAACATCTAGCCCTGTCTCCTCCTTTGCCTCTCTAATTGCTGCATCTTCTACTCTCTCCCCGTAATCAACGAAGCCGCCTGGCAAAGCCCAGTGATCTTTGAAAGGCTCATGTCTGCGTTTTATCAGAACAACCCCATTTTTGTATAGAATAACCAAATCAACCGTCAATCCAATGCATCTGTAAAGTTCAGCTTTTAATTTGGGGTATTTTTCTGAAAGGAGCTTTCTAATGTCCTCCTTAACTGGGGTTATGTCGTAACCTTTAGGAGCCTTAATTAGCAGAACGTATCTGTCCATAGTTCTCACCTCAAGTTTTTCACCTCAGAGAAGTCCCGTCTCATCACTTCTCAGCGTGCTGACGTTTCTTCATCGGTCATTATTTTCTCAACTTCCACGTTTTTAGCGTTTTCTGTGGCTTCATCAAAATCAAAGAACGGAGTGCGGTGTTTGAGGAAGAACGCAGTAAATGAGACAGCTTTCTTCAGAGCCTGCATGAATGGGCACTGCTTGTAAAAGTATGAAAAGTAGGCTAAAAATGAGTCCCCAGCTCCCGTTGTTTCAGCAACGGGCATCTTTAGAGGTTCAAAGTGATATCTATTTCCTCTATAGATTGCTTCTCCTCTGTCAGCACCATTTGAGATCAACATAACCTCGGGATACCTTAGATCGCTGAGCATCATAAATTCGTTGACATCGGCATGAGCAACCTTAACTCTCTCTAGAAAAGATGCATCAACATCTCTGGTTTCAACGATCCCGTCTTTAAATTCTCTCACAAACCCTTGAACATCAAGGGATATAAAGCTCCTTAGGTGGTTCACTATTTCAATCGGAATCTCATTGGCAACAGGATTTAAAATTACGATGTCAGCATTCTCATGAGGAATTTCTTCTGGTTTGAAGGGCTCAGCTTTAGCCAGCAACTTAAGAATTCTCGTGTTTTCGTCAAGATATCTAAGCTCGTAAGTTGTTGTTTCCTTCGATGGTAGGACTGTAACCTTTATTCCTTTTTCTTCAAGCTCCTTCAGCCATTCTCTTGGGAAGCTCTTGCTAACTTTAGTTATAACCTCCACATCGCAGAAAGGCGAGAGGACGAGAGCAGAATAGTATGCCCCCCCACCAATTCTCTCGATTTTGGTGTTTCCTCTGATTATCATATCATGGGTTAGATGCCCTATTACGATGCATTTCATTGCTGAATCCCATTTCAGCTCTTATGCAACTGAACTTAAAAGCTTGTTCATCAAAAAATTTATTACCCAAAAATCCAACTTTTGTTGGTGTTCCGCTTGATCGAAGGCATATATGTTCCCCATGTAACGCCTTTCGATGATGATGAGGAGATTAATGAAGAAGCACTGAGAGAGCTCATTCACTATTTTGAGAACACAAAAGTGAGCGGTTTCGTAACTTTAGGGAGCAACGGTGAGTTCCCATATCTGAACTTTGAAGAGAAACTGAGAGTTTTAAAAATAGTTTGTGAAGAGACGAACCTGCCAGTTATTGCCGGTGTGACTGAAAATTCCACGCGAGAGACCATAAGATTGGCAAAAGAGGCTTGGAATCTTGGTGTTGATGCCCTTTTGATAGCTCCCCCTTACTATTTCAAGCCCAACGAAAAGGAGCTCTTTGCCCACTATTCTGCAATAGCTCAGAGCGTTGAAGCCCCAATTCTGATTTACAACGTTCCCAAGTTTACTGGCATAAACATTCCAATTGAAGTAATTGAACGCCTGGTTGAGGAGCATTCAAACATAATAGGGATTAAAGATTCAAGCGGCTCAATTGGTCGAATTGGAGAGCTTATCAGAAGACTTGGCGAAGACATGAGCATCTTAGCCGGGACAGCTGATTTAATTTACCCTGCATTAACATTGGGGGCTCACGGAGCAGTTATAGCCGTTGCAAATGTTGCTCCCCGCTTATGTGTTGAGCTTTACACTGCTTTTCTTGAGAAGAAATACGACAGAGCTAAACGCCTACAGTTGATGATAAACTATCTCAATGAAGTTCTCGTAAAAAAATACAATCAGATAAGTGCAATAAAGGAAGCTATGAACATGCTTGGCTTAAATGTCGGGTATCCAAGGATGCCCTCCCTGTTGCTCGATGAGCAAGCTCTTCAAGAGATTGAATTTGTACTTGCAGAGGTTGGATTATTGTGAAGGCTCAGCTTCGTCGATCCCGGGCATCAATACCCCAAAGGCCAATCTACATCATCGCCTAAGGTGACCTAATTTTATCTGTTATAAAATTTTAACTGTCCTACCAATACCTGGACAGAGCTTACCCTCCATAACACCGCCTAGCAATCCCGCTGACTCTGGAGGAATTAGGGTGTTGAAAACACTAACCAAACCTGCAACTAGGAGCAATAGTAATATAACTAGCACGATTTCTATTAAGACTCTCTTGACTTCCATATCTGTGCCTCCTTTATTGTAACGTATAACAGTACTCCACTTGCAATTCCTACTATACCAATTGTGAACAGCCCCATTATCTTAGCTACATATTCCCTAGCTGTAATCCATTGAAAATCTATAAGAGCGACTCCAATCATTCCAAAAATTGAGGATAGGCTATCTAATAATGAGCTCTCAAACCTTCCCAGTATCAATGAGAGCACAATTAAAATCCCAGCTATGGCATAAATTCTGTCGCCTTCTGTAAATCCGAGGGATATAGCGAGGATAATTAATAAAGCCATTAAAATAGACCTAGCTTTTTCATTCCGAATTTGTGGAAGTTCTACATCGCTTTTAGCTAACAGATAAGCACCAACAAGCATTACCACAAGCATCGCTATAGCGAAAAGCTTTGCTAATAACTCTTCTCCCTGATCTTGGAGATATAGTGAGAGGAGCTCAAACAAGATTATTAACAACATCCATCCTGTCACGATTATAATTCTCTTCTTTTCCATTCCCTCACCTCCTTAGCAGTTTTAATAGATACAAAACTGTACATAATCATCCCAACTCCGAAAACTTTCATCAGAAGGTCACGAAGGATGAGAAGGACTATGCCGAAAATTATAAACATACCTCCAATAGTAGCAATCACTGCTTCAGCTTTCCTTAACATGGCAAAAGCACTAACCGCAAACCACAGTATACTGAGGACAGCGAAAAGCGGATTATCCATCAAATTCCACTGAATGAGCATCACAACTCCAAAGATAAGCCCGTTAAGTATGTTAGTTCTGTAGAACTTGTCAAGATTTTTAGCAATCCTTTCTGGCTTTATAGATTTTAAAGATTTCCAAACGCTCCAAATCAGCACTGCAAGGATAAGCAATGCGATTACAAAACTTAAAAGTTCGTTTTCTTCAAAATAAATATATGCAAGAATCGAAGGAAAGAGCACAGCCACAAATAACACAACTGTCCTTACCTCGTCCTTTTCAAACTCATACCTTTTAACACTATCCCACAGCAGCAGTACGATGATTATCACAAACAGTACCGCTAGCAATGACGATGGGTCCATATGAATCACCCAATTGTTTACTCTTGGCAAACATATCCACATGACACTATAGCATAATCTAGTCTTTTAAATCATTCGGAGTAATTTGGATGATAATATTTGAGAAAAGCACTCACAAAACATTCAAGTACTTATGAACTTGAAAGCTCAGTCCAACGTTTTCTCTCCCCAAAATCTTAGCAGCAGCTTTGTAAAACTCCATCAGCTGCTTTTGTGTTAAATCAATTGGCTCCTTTGGCTGAATTACCATTGGAGCTAAGCTTTTGAGAAGAGAAGCATACCACTCGATGTTTTCAAGTTTAGTATCTCTTGTAACTACAAGCTTAGCGTAAACCTTTGCACCCGCTTTCTTCAACACTTTAATGCTCTCAACTTCCCTTATAACTAAATCTCTCCAGCCCTCAGTTGCCCTTGCAGTCTCATCTTTTATGTCAACGCTTGCGTAATCAACAAGATGAGCAATCTCGGCAATCTTCTCTGGAAAACCTCCGTGAGTTTCGAGGAAGTTCTTAAATCCGAGTTCACTCAGTTTTTCCATTAATGCCATTAAAGGCTTAATTTGTATGGTTGGCTCCCCTCCAGTGTAGCTGATTGAATGAATATCCCCCGTGTCAAGGTTCAAAATAACATCAACTACCTCATCCAAGCTGGCTGGATTGGGCTTGTATTTAAATTTCCCAGAAAAAGGCTCAACCTCATAGCGCCACTGTAAAACTCTTGAGGCATCTATGAACTGTCTCGAGTCGCACCACACACATCTAAGGTCGCAGCCAGCAAATCTGACAAAAATCTGCCTCCTCCCAAAGGCTGAGCCCTCTACGCTTCCGCCTTCACCCTGCCAGCTGTTAAATATTTCTGCTAGGATAAGCTTCATTGGGACACCTCACTTAAATCAATTCCCTTCACCTTATCACTAACATAGCCCTCAAGAATCTCAACCCTAACCTCTCTTTGCTCTCCCATCAAATCAGCCATGAGTCGTACTCCATTTGCATAGTCCCACAGCCTTCTCTTAGCTTCTTCCTCAATAGTCTCGCACATTACGATGATTTCCTTTGCATTTTCTCTGCTCGCAATCTCAATTACCTTCATTGCATCACTAACCGTGAAGAGTCCTTTCTTCTTGAACAACATAAAACCACCTCATATATATTTCATCAAAAGCCTCACAGCTTCTTCTAATACTTCCCTGTCCTCAGCGTCCACCACATGGTCAAGATAGTGGAGAGCTTTAATGTTTAAGATGAGATACGCCTCATTTCTGCTCAAGCCTAAATCATAAGCCTCATAGAACACAATTTCTCTCCCCAATGCTTCATTGAGCATCTCAATGAAGTAGTCAATCTCCTCAACGCTTAAATCACTCCAACGACTTTCAATTTCATCGAAATATCGCTCTAAAATTCTTAATGTCTCGTAATCAATTTTAAGCATGCCCTCAATATAAGGAAACTCTCCAATGCGGAATATCTTTATCCCTTCATAGTCCTGAATTCCCACATAGTCCCACAGAAGAAAGCCTTCAAGAACACTCCCGCTCCCATAGCGGCTCGCTAAATATGTAAATCGCTCCATGACGTTTTCCATGTCCATTAAAAACTCTTCCTCATCCTCAAATCTCACAATTTTACTTATTGTTCCAGTCATTGCTCACACCTGTTGTACTTTCATAAGCTTCATGTAGGGTTAAGTGTTATAAGCCTTTGGCTCCTACATTATTATGCCCGAGGAGTATTGGGTTGCGATGACCTCGGGACCCCCAGGGGGGCGACATCCCTACTGCCCCCCACCTTCCAAAAATTTATTATATACTCTTCTTCAATTCCCTAAGAGGAGATGCCAATGACTGTCTTAATTATTGCAGAGAAGCCAAATGTTGCAAAGAAGATAGCATATGCCCTAGCTGAAGGAAAGCCCATACGAAAAACATTGTATAGTGTTCCATACTATGAATTGACCCGCGACGGAAAAAAGATCATCGTAGCCCCAGCAGTTGGTCATCTCTACACACTAGCTCCAAAAACCAAAACCTATGGCTATCCAATTTTTGATATTGAATGGGTTCCGGTTTATGTTGCTGAAAAAGGAAAGAGTTATGCTAAAGACTATATCAAAGCTTTGAGGGAGCTCGCAAAGAGAGCTGATGAATTTATAGTTGCTTGTGATTATGATACCGAAGGTGAGGTCATTGGATACACAGCATTAAAATACGCCTGCGGCATTGACCCAAAGAAGGCAAAGCGTATGAAGTTCTCAGCATTAACAAAACGAGATATCCTCAAGGCATGGTACAACCTCGAGCCAACAATAAACTTTGGAATGGCTGATGCTGGAATAGCCAGGCATGTTCTTGATTGGTATTGGGGTGTCAACCTTTCGAGAGCTCTAACACATGCCATAAAGCGTGCAAGCGGCAAGTGGATGATTTTAAGTACGGGTAGAGTCCAAGGGCCTACGCTCAAATTCTTAGTTGAACGAGAAAAGGAAATTGCAAACTTCAAGCCGACTCCATACTGGGTCATAAAGATGATTTTAGAGAAAAACGGGAGGCAATATACAGCTACTTACGAAAAAGAGCGCATCTTAGATGAGGAAGAAGCAAAGCGCATTGTTCAAGAGGCTAAGAAAGGGCCAGCTTTTGTCGAGAAAGTTGAAGTCAAGCAGCAGAAGAGAAATCCTCCTCATCCCTTCGACTTGGGAACACTCCAAAGAGAGGCGTATTCTGCTTTTGGTTATTCTCCAAAGAAGACCTTAGACATTGCACAAAGGCTGTATGAGCGTGGATTTACGAGCTATCCACGTACAAGCTCTCAGAAACTCCCTAAGAATCTAAACTACAAATACATAATTCAAAGCCTCGCAAAGATTCCAGAGTACAAGCCGTTTGCCCATGAGCTTTTGGGTAAATCTCAGCTAAAACCAGTTGAGGGGCCAAAAGATGACCCAGCTCATCCAGCAATTTATCCTACTGGTGAATTACCTAAACCCGGAGAGCTAACTCAAGAGGAAAAGAACATCTACGATTTAATAGTTAGAAGATTCTTGGCTACATTTGCAGACCCAGCAGTTAGAGAGACCATGAAGGTCATAATAAACTCAAACAATTACCGGTTCATTTTGAGTGGGGCAAGGACAGTAAAGGAAGGCTGGCTTAAAATTTACGGCAAATATGTCAGCTTTGATGAAGTTATTCTGCCTAAGTTCAGAGAAGGAGAACCTGTCAAGGTTATCCAAATCAAGCGTGAGAAAAAGAAGACAAAGCCACCTGCCCGTTATAGTCCTGCGAGCGTCATCAAGAAGATGGAGGATTTAGGAATAGGGACAAAAGCAACGAGAGCGCAAATTTTGGAAACACTCTATCAAAGAGGCTACATTGAAGGGAAGAAGAAAATTAAGGTAACTCCACTCGGCATGAAAGTAGTTGAAGCTTTGGAAAAGAACGTGCCAGAAATTGTAAGTGTTGAACTTACAAGAGAATTCGAAGAAAAGATGGAGGAAATTATGAAGCAAAAGCTGAGCAAAGATAAAGTCATTGAAGAAGCAAAGGAACAGCTGATAAAAATTCTCAAAGAGTTTAAAGCTAAGGAGCTTGACATAGGTAAAGAGCTCATGGAAAAACTCATTGAGAGTGAAGAAAGGAAAACGAAAAAATCAAAGAAAAAGACTGCTAAAGATCTGACAGCAGAAGAGAAAGAAACAATGAAGCAGGCTGTTGATAATGGAGAGAGAAAGGAAGAAAAGAAAAGAAATAATGATGAAATAATTGTAGGAAAATGCCCCAAATGTGGTGGAGATTTAATTGTGAAGTACAATAGAAAAACAGGAAAGAGGTTTGTCGGCTGTTCTAACTGGCCTAACTGTGACGTTACATATCCTCTCCTCCAGAGAGGGGAAATAATTCCAACGGGAAAAGTTTGTCCAGAATGTGGCAATGCTCCAATAGTGAAAATTAGGGAAGGAAATGTGGAATATGAAGTCTGTTTAAATATGAACTGCAAGAAATGGAAATACAATAATAAGACCAATAAAAGGGGAACTTAAAGGGCTTCTTTCAAAAGTTTGAGCATCCTTGGTTTGAGCAGGATTTTTGGATTCTTTATCAGAGCCTTAAAGACTTCTTTGTAATCTCCAGCGGCTATTTTCTCAGCATCTGCACCGCTCAATGCTTGAACTGCTGCATCAAGCTCATCGTCGCTGAGCTTTTCGCTTATCTTCCTGACTTTTAGGATTCTAAGCAGTTTTTGGCCTTCTCCAGCCCACCACTCCTCGGTGTAGCCTTTGAGCAGCTCGATGTTCTCTTCACTTAAGGCTTTGTCAATCCACTTGCTTGCTATCGTTGCAGCTTCCATAGCTTCGGCCATTCCTCCACCGTGCATTGGATTTACTTGTCTTGCTGCATCACCAACAACTACAACGTTGTCCTTGACGAGCTCTTTCAAAAAGCCGCCGACTGGGACGCCTCCGACATTAACTTCTAGAATCTTGGTTCCTTTTATGTTGTTTTCTTTAAGCCACTTCTCGAGATAGTACTTTGCCGTTTTGGGATTATCTCCATTAATTCCGATTCCAACATTAGCTCTGTCTTCATCTTTTGGAAAAATCCATACGTAACCTCTTGGAGCAACTTCATTCCCAAAGTAAAGGTGAATTATATCTGGATCAAACTCAAAATTCTCAATTATCATCTCGTATTCATAAGCTGAGTCAAGCTCGTGAGGTGGTAAAAAGCTATTTATTCCAGCCCATCTTGCTACCCTGCTTTCTACACCATCAGCCGCAACAATTACATCAGCATAAATCTCCAAAGGTTCGCCTTCGTGCTTAGCCTTAACTCCAGCTATCTTACCATCTTTCCTTATTAAGCCGACAGCCTCTGTCTTTGCCATAACATCTGCTCCAGCTTTGGCAGCATAGTAAGCAAGCATCTTGTCAAAGATTTTTCTCTCCAAGATTACACCAGCGACTTTATCATACCTAATTTCAAGCTTGTAGCCACTTGGAGAATAAATAGCAGCACCATAAATTTCCCTATTTATAAAACGCTTGTCCAGCGGAATGTCATATTTTTTGAAGTTTGCAATGCCCAATCCTTCACCACATCTCTTTGGTGAACCTATTTCGGCTTTTTTATCAATCATGAGAACTTTGTATCCTTTTTTAGCTAAATTCCTTGATAAAATTGGCCCCGCAATGCCAGCTCCAACGACTACAACATCATAATGCAGCTCCATTTTACTCAACCTCCTTAGCAGTCAACGCTCCGACTGGGCAAGCCAAAACGCAGAACTTACACCCAATGCATTTCTCCTGGAAAAACTTCCATTCATCGTTTTCAATTATTATTGCTTCCTTTGGACACACTGCCACACAAGAGCCGCAAAGATAGCACTTTTCTCTGTTAATTAATATTTCAACCTTTGGGAGCGTCATAGTTTAACCCCCTACTATTTCAGCATTTTTCTGAGCTTTTCCTTATCTATCTTAATAACGTCATCTTTTATTATTAACGGTACAAACTTGTTTAACTCTTCAGCTTTTTTGATAACTTCTCTCTCTTTGAGATTTAAGCGATCACTGAGGTCTTCAATTGTAGCTTCCCCATAGAGCAGCAAATAGTGAAGTATTGCCAATTGGGTCATGTCTCCGATTTCTTCTAAATAACGCTCTTTTATGTTTTTCACGAGCATGTCTCTATAGCTTTCAAGTGCTCTAAGGGCCTCTAAAAGATTCTCCAACTCTTTATTGGCATCGATGAGATTAATGACCATGGACTGCAATGTATCGGGAGAAGGATCAAGATTCTCGAGATTGATTTCAAATTTTCTAAGATTTGGCTTCTCTTCTAATTTAATCCCCTTATACCAGAACAAATTTGGAGTAACAGTAACAACATAGGTGTTGGATAGTGTAATCTTGTAATATTTTCTCACTGGACCAATGAACTTTCCTTCTTTCTCATAGGATTTTAGAAGTCCCTCTCTTTCCATAATCTTGAGATGCTTTGATACTGCTGTTGATGAAACACTAACTTTATTGCTCAACAAGCTGAAATAACATTCAGTACAAGTTAAATGACTAAGTAAATCTCTTCTCACCTTATTTCCCAGAATGTAAAATATATCCGGTTCAGACATGTCCCCCACCTACTCAAATTTGTAGCGTAAAGCTTATATAGTGTGCATCCAACCTTTGGTTGACAACTTTAAATTTGCAAACTTTGTTAGAATGTTGCACTCTAAAGGTTATAAACCTTTAGCTTAAAGATTGGAGGTGCTTGGAATGGGATTGATAAGCGATGGAGACAAGAAAGTTATTAGAGAGGAGTTCTTTTCAAAACTAACTAACCCAGTCAAGCTCATCGTGTTCGTCGGTAAAGAACACTGCCAATACTGTGATCAGCTTAAACAGCTTGTTCAAGAGATTAGCGAGCTAAGCGATTTAGTCAGCTACGAAATACACGACTTTGATACTGAAAAGGAACTTGCAGAGAAATACAGGGTTGACAGAGCTCCAGCTACAGTGATCACTCAAGATGGAAAGGATTTTGGAGTTAGATACTTTGGACTCCCAGCTGGACATGAGTTTGGATCATTCCTCGAAGATATAGTTGACGTATCAAATGGTACAACTGACTTGATGCCAGATACAAAGGAGACGCTTAGGGGTATTGACAAAGATGTCAGAATACTAGTCTTTGTAACACCAACCTGCCCATACTGTCCAATGGCAGTTAGAATGGCCCATAAGTTCGCTATTGAGAACGCATTGGCTGGAAAGAGCAAAATACTCGGCGACATGGTTGAGGCTATTGAATACCCCGAGTGGGCTGATCAGTACAGGGTCATGGCAGTTCCAAAGATAGTCATCCAAGTTGATGGCGTTGACAAAGTTGAGTTTGAGGGTGCTTACCCAGAGAAAATGTTCCTCGAGAAGCTCCTCGAAGCTCTCGAGTGATTTTTAAAACTCTCTTTCTATTTTAATTTTGATGACAATGAGGATTTTCATCATCAAAGCAAACCATGCTCATACAAAAGCGGATTTCAGTCTGAAAGATTTACCAGGGACAAGCGGCCGAGTTGATTTACTCTGCCGAAGCATTAACTCCGCTTTTCTGCTCTCCCACGGCTTTCGCAAAAATGTTAGGGTTTGGCTAAACTTAAATGGTCCACCGAATCCGCCTAAAACCATTCGATTCGAAGGTAGCGAGATTAGACCCAAGACAATAAATCCAGATGAGAGGAGCATTGCAAAACTGATAATTAAAGCACTAAAAGCTGGCGAGGAAATAAAGGAGCCCAGCAAAGAGCATCAGGTCTTGCCTGGAATTTACATCAGCAATTTAACCTTTGAGGACATTGTGAGAAAGACTATTAAGACTGCGAAGCTCTACTATCTTCACGAAGAGGGCAAACCAATAACTGAGATTAACTTTAAAGGAAACGTTGCATTTGTTCTCGGAGATCACATTGGATTAACTAAGGAGGATGAAGCTTTTCTTGAGAGCATTGCGGAAAAAGTTAGCATTGGTAGAAAGAGCTATCTAACCTCACACGTCATTGTTTATGTTAACATATTCCTTGATAATCTGAGGATTTAGCTTTCCTCTTCCTTTTCGAATTCAAGCTTTAATGTTGTGTGCTCTTGCTTAATTTTCTCGACAAGTTGGGAAATCTCGTCACTTAACTCTCTCAGCTTTTCTGACAGCTTACTCAGTTCTTCAATTACAAGCTCGAGGGCTTTCTCGCTCTCTTCTACCTCGCGCATAGCTTCTGCGAGTTTCTCTTCCTCTTCCTTCTTGTACACCTCAACCTTCAAGCTGTCATAGTTCCATTCAATTTTTCCGTCTTTAATTTCAAACTCTGCCTCAATTCTCACGACGTCTTCCTTTTTCACACCCATATCTTGGAACTTGTTGAAGAGATACTGATTAAGCTCTGCCGCAGCTCTCACAACTTCTTCTGGATTAACTTTCCCCCTCGTAATGGCAAATAGAACTTTCCTCACTTTGTTTGCATAACCAGCTGCTCTAACAAAACCAGTTAGGAGACGGGGCATGCTCACCACCACATTCTTTTTATGCTTTGGAGTTATAAATCACTATCGGTGACCTACATGAATATCTTGATTTTTGGGCCCCCCGGAAGCGGAAAATCCACACATTCAAGAAAAATAGTGGAAAGATACAACTTAGAATACATATCCTCGGGAGACATAATTAGGACAGAGATACAGAAAGGGACTACGCTTGGGAAAGAGATGGGAAAATACTTGGCAAGAGGTGATTTAATTCCTGATATCGTTGTTAACACCCTTGTTCTCTCAAGATTGAGGAAAACAAGAAACAACTTCATAATTGATGGCTATCCAAGGACAGCAGAGCAGGTTTTGGCTTTAGAAAATTACCTTTATGACCATGGAATTAGGCTCGATGTTGCCATTGACATATTTATCTCAAAGGAGGAAAGCATTGAACGGATTAGCGGAAGAAGGATATGCAACAGATGCGGAGCTGTGTATCATATCAAATATAAGCCACCAAAAGTTCCCAACAAATGCGATATATGTGGAGGTGAAATTGTCCAGAGGTCCGATGACAAGCCAGAAATCGTTGCAAAGCGATATGACATTTATATAAGAAATATGCGACCGATAATTAAGTTCTACAAAAAACAAGGAATCTACGTCCAAATTAATGGCCATGGAGGAATTGAGGAAGTTTGGGAAAGGATTAGGCCACTATTGGATTATATCCGCAACAAAGAGAAAAAGAGAAAAGAGCACGAGTGAGAGAAAAATCTTTATTTCCAAACTCTAAAACTTGATTTTGGTGAGTCTTAATGAAGGTGAAGTTTTATGCCACATTGAGAGAATTGACTGGAAAGAAGGAGATTGAAATCAGTGGAGTAAGAACTGTAGGGGAACTTCTGGACAAGCTTGATGAAATGTTTCCAGGAATTAAGAAAGAGCTGATTGACGAAGACGGGGATGTCAACGGCATGATACTTGTGAATGGACATAACATTGTTCACTTGAAGCTCTGGGATACCGAGCTGAAGGAAGATGATGTAATCCACTTATTCCCTCCAGCTGGTGGTGGCTGATGGCTGTTGCAGAGATTTGCCTCTTTCCCCTTGGAACAGAGACTCCAAGCGTTGGGAAGTACCTTGAACCAGTGATGGAGGAGATAAGAAAGAGTGGGTTAAAATACATGGTCTGCCCAATGGGAACCGTGGTAGAAGGCGAGATCGATTCAATTCTTAAACTGATTAAAAGATGCCATGAAGCAATTTTCAAAGCTGGGGCAAAAAGGGTGGTAATAAGTGTGAAAATTGACGACAGAGCAGATAAACCCATCACAATAGAAAGCAAGCTTGGGATTTAAGATGACCCAATACTTCGACAAAATTGCTCACCGCTACGATACATGGTATCAAACGAAAGTTGGCCAGTACGTGGATAGAACAGAGAAAAGGCTTATTTTCTCCATGATTAAAACGAAAAGAGGACGAGCACTAGATTTGGGCTGCGGCACTGGAAACTACACTATTGAACTCTATAAAAGGGGCTTTGATGTGATCGGAGTTGACCTGAGTCAAGAGATGCTCAGAATTGCCAAAGCCAAGATCCCAAATGTTCTTTTCATTCGAGCTGATGCATATAACTTGCCATTCAAAAAAGAAGTCTTTGATTTGGTATTAAGCGTTACAATGTTCGAGTTTATCTATGAACCTGAAAAAGTTCTAAATGAGATACATCGAGTATTAAAGCCGGGAGGAGAAGTTGTCATTGGAACTATGAATGGAAGAAGTTTATGGTTCCTTTTCAAACGATTTAAAAGCTTGTTTGTTGAAACGGCATACAGATATGCAAGGTTCTACACTCCAAAAGAATTAGAAACACTCTTAACAAATGCAGGATTTGATAATGTAGAGAGCAGAGGTATTATATTTTTCCCATCGTTCTTTCCATTTATTGGAATTGCGGAGAAAGTTGACCAGAAATTTAACAAAAACTTGAAGAGTATTGGAGCCTTCATAGCTGTTAGGGGAGTTAAAAAGTGACAGAGAAAGAAGAAATCATTTTGATAACAAGGGAGAAGGCATTTGAAAGAGCAAGGCACCTCAAACGGGAGAATGAACTCATCTATGGTGTTAAGTTCAACATAGATCATAAATATCTTCCGCTTGATATTCTGATACCAACCCAGAAAGAACTCAGTGAAGCGAAGCTACTGGTTGTTCTACAAGAGATTAAGCATGGCTATGATGCTCCCATCATAGTGTTGGAGCATCGGGGGAAGTATTATATCCTTGATGGCCACCACAGAGCTTATGCACTTAAAAAGCTGGGGTTTTCCCAAGTGGAATGCCTAATTCTAAAACCAAGAGAAGAAATTGAGACAAAAATTGAAGAAACAGTTCAAAGATCAAAACTAAAAAGTCTAGACGACATAAAAATAGTGAGAGACAAGGGCTAACCTTGCTTATAAATGACATACTCCTTGTCTGCTATAAACACTGGTTCAATTCTCTTTCCTCTGACAATCACTTTATCTGCTCCGTATTTCTGCTTGAGCTGTTCTATGTACTGAGCAAAGACCTGGGGCATCTCTACATCTGCCGTTATTGTGTTCACACCAGCTTTAACTGAGATCCCTTCTTTTACCGGAACGTACTTTATGATGTCCATGTGGGGCTCAAATGCCGCATTTTCGTCTTCATTGCTTGTTCCTTGTGTTCTGACCAAATATATTATTGTGGCTCTCAAGTATAGGCTGACTGTATAATCTTTATCAAATTCAGCTGTGAGCTTGAGCTTTCCGCTCTGGCCTTCTTTTACAACATATGTGGGCTTGACGGGTTCCCCATTCAGCGTTGGAATATCAGCTAATACTCCAACTGGACCTTTTTGAATGAGCACAAGCTCGTATTTAGTTGCATTTGGAACACTCAATGTTACCTCAATTGGCTTTTCGTTGAGGTGGTCTATGTTAACGTTGGTTGCTATTGTTTCATCAGCTATCAGCTTTCCATCTTTGTATGCTCTGAGCTTTATTGTTGCATCCTTTACATCCCTGCCAAATGCTGAGATGTAGAGTTTGGCTTTATATTCTCCGGGTTCAAGCTTCTGTATCGGAGTCCACGTTCCGTTTTTGTATATGTCTATCCTATACACTATGAATGGGTGGAACTCATACACATTGATATCCCCTGTTGACTTAACAAGCTGGAAGTTTGGAACTCCATTCCCGCCTAAAAACGCCATCCTGAAGAAGTTGCTGAAGGCAACTTTTTGATACGTTAAGATTGCATAGTTGGGGAATATCCACACAACTCCAGGATACGTTCCTTGTCCTTTGATAACTTCCCCTGTCTGGACAAATATCGTCTGTATAGGCTCAAGCTGCTGATTTCCAATCTGGATTACAACTCTCTTTTTACCATTTTCTTCAAGCACTCTTATGAGCTGGTTCTGGCTTAGAGCATAGAGATTGTCTCCATACTTCTGGAAAGGCAAGATCATTGCAAGATTATCTCTTTCCTTTCTGCTTATTGCCCCACCAAGATAGCTTATTGCGTTGAACTTTGCATAGTCATATGTCCAGACTATGAAATAGTTAAGCTCCCAGCTCTCAAAATCAACTTCACTCTTTGTTCCATCATTTGCAAGGAATCTCGCCAGTATGTAATCTCTATCCCTTGCATGACCTCCATCTGCCGGGGACCTTCTGTTTCCTAGTAGAGAGCTCTCAATCCAATATCCATAATCCCACCATGAAGTAGCAGTTGAAAGCTTTGGTGTGTTCTGGTTGAGCCACTTAAGTACTTCTTCCCATGATGGAGTTACTGAGCCTGCTTTTGCCATTGCCTTTGCTTGAGAGTTCATCGTGGTGGCACCAGCTATGGGGATTGGAATAAACAGAATTATCAGAAGTACTGCGTACAAAGCTTTTGTGGACGCTTTTTCTTTCATGTTCTCAACAAAGCTAAACAGCTCTCCGATTAGTATTCCAAATACTAAAATGACAGCACCCGAAGCCAAGAACAAGAACCTTACTGCAGTCCACATTAAATATAGAGACATTGCATAGTAAATTAGCACAAACAGCTGCTTCTCACTAACTTCCCCATTCTTGAATAGGCTGTTTAAGAAGCGGAACAGTACTGTTGCAATGCCGAGCAGTGAAAGGAGGAATATTATCCCATCAGAAGACTTTACTGCATAATACTTTGAGACATCACTCCACGTCGTCTTTGCCAGCTCCTGCACTGTCTCATAAACTTGAGTTGATTGATACGCACCGCTCATGAGCTTGAAGAGCTTTGGACCTACATAGGCATAAGCCCCTGCAAATCCTATGAGAATTATCATTGCCACTACTGCAAATCTGTGCTTTTTGTCAGAATAATTGAGCTTAAATTTCTCTCCATAGAGCATTATCAAAGTTAATACCACGAGAGCGACGAAAACCTCAAATGCGAACCTGATAAAACTCCTAACCTGAATTATGTCTGGGAAAGTCAAGAGGTATCCTAAGACAAGCACTGCAAAATATGCTGGGTAGAAGTCCCTGATGAACTCTTTGAGATTTTCAATCTTTCCAAAAATGAACAGCAGAATCGCGTAAACACTTGCAAAGCCAAGGAAAACCATTAAACCAAACGGCGAACCATTCCAGACGCTTAGGGAAACTACTGAAAGCACTATAAAAAGTGCGCCCCAGATGTATTTTTTCTTGTCCTTCGTTTCGAGATATATAAACAGTGAAAGCACTGCATACAAGAACAGCATTAAGAATGGCCCATCACCTCTGTTGTTCCCTGAAAATGTTCTGACGAAGTGAGCCGTTGAGAACATCATGACTGCAGCAGCCCACAACCCAGCCCAGTCTGAGTGGAACTTCTTTCCGAGTAAATAGATTGCGATAATGCTGAAAAATCCTACCAACGGAGGCCAGAGCTTAAACACTGCTATTTCACTGTATCCAAACACTGAGAGAATCTTGTAGAGTATGGCAGGTAAGATGTAAAGTCCGAGGGGCTCAGCTATCTTAGCCCCAAATGGAGCATCTGCCATCATATAATATTTTGGTATCCATTCCTTTATCGTGAGCTTGTAAATTTCAAAGTGGTAAAATGTATCTGGATCTATGAAATACTTGTAGCTTGCTGTTTGGTATCTAATCTTGAAGCCTATGACCGCCACAAGCAGTGCCAAAATTGGGAACGCATATCTCCTAATTTTAGCAAAATTAAAAGAAGATGATTCAGATTTTTCCTCTACTTTTTTCTTGGTTTTTGTCTTCACCATTCAAACCACCTCATTCGACTGTTACAGATTTTGCCAGATTTCTCGGCTTATCTGGATCATTGCCTCTCAAGACAGCTAAATGATATGCTAATAATTGCAACGGAACTATATAAACTATAGGACTCAAAACTTCATCAACTTTAGGCATCTTTATCCAGACATCACTTACTTTTTCTAACTCTTCGTTGTCCCCGAGGCTTATGATTAAAGCTCCTCTAGCCTTAGCCTCTTGAATGTTTGATATCATTTTCTCAAATGTTTTCCCACTTGGAGCAACTGCTACAACTGGAACACCTTCTTCAATTAAAGCCAATGGGCCGTGCTTCAGCTCTCCAGCTGAGAGCCCTTCCGCATGTATGTAGCTTATCTCCTTAAGCTTAAGAGCGCCTTCAAGTGCAGTGGCAAGGCTTATGCTCCTCCCTATGTAGAAAAAGTCCCTTTTCTCTTTAAGTTCCTCAGCAAGTGCTTTTATCTTATTTTCATAACCTAAAGCGGCTTCAACGTACTTTGGCATTTCATACAGCTGAGCTTCGAGTTTTCTAAGGTATTCTTCATCAGATGTTTTGAGTTGCCTAGCCAAAGCAATTGCAAGCATCGTCAAGACTGTTAATTGCGTTGTATAAGTCTTTGTAGCAGCAACGCCTATTTCTGGCCCTGCATGAGTGTAAAGAACAAGGTCGCTGATTCTTGTTGCCATGCTACCCACAACGTTCACTATGCTCAGAACTTTTGCACCTTTCTTTTTAGCTAGCTTTATTGCTGCCAAAGTGTCAGCAGTCTCTCCACTTTGTGTAATTGCTATGACAAGTGTGTTTTCATCAACTAGATCTTCAAACTCATATCTGAATTCACTTGCATCTTCAACCACTGCAACTTTCTTTGCAAGTCTTTGGAAAAGATACTTGCCCACAATTCCAGCATGATACGAAGTCCCCATGGCAACAATGAATATTTTCTCGTAATTTGCGATTTCTTTAGCAATCTTGTTTATTATTTCAGCATTCCCATATATCGCTTCCTTTATTGCCTTTGGCTGTTCATGAATCTCTTTGAGCATGAAGTGCGGAAATCCTTGTTTTTCTGCCATTTCTAGTGTCCAATCAATTTCGTGGACTTTTTTATCTTTAATCTCCCCCGTTTTTAGGTCTTTAACAACAAATGAATTTTTGGTTACAATTGCATATTCACCGTCATCAAGAAATACGGCTTTGTTAGTATATGGGAGAAATGCTGGAATGTCTGAAGCAGCAAACATCTCACCTTCTCCAACACCAAGAACAAGAGGGCTCTCATTTCTCACAAAGTAGAGATGCTCCTTATCCTTTGTATAAATTATTCCAAGCGCAAAAGAGCCTTTAAGTTTGAGAAGTGCATATCTAAGGGCATCTTCAAAGTTCTTAAAATCCTTCAGAGCATCTTCTATCAAATGAGCAATGACCTCAGTATCAGTATCACTCTTAAATTTATGCCCTTTTTGAAGAAGCTCTTCTTTAAGCTCGAGGTAGTTTTCAATTATACCATTATGGACAATAGCTATCTCTCCGGTACAATCAGTGTGAGGATGAGCATTGGCATCATTTGGAATTCCGTGCGTTGCCCATCTTGTGTGCCCAATGCCTCTTTTTCCAGGCATTTCAAGGAGGTTAAGCTTCTCTTTGAGCTCATCAATTTTTCCAGCGCCTTTCTGGATATGCAGCTTTCCATCCTCTTCTGTTACAACTCCAACAGAATCATAACCTCTGTACTCCAGCCTTTTAAGACCATCAACGATGACATGACAAGCTTTTCTTTCACCGATGTATCCAATAATTCCGCACATTTTAATCCCCCATTTTTATGGTTACTATCTTTTGTTAGACAGCATGCCCAATTAAAAGAGTTTCTCTGAAAATCGTTTCAAAATTTTGCTCGGTACCATTTCACAAGGTTTTATATCATGGAATACTGTTTATTACACTTTCATCTGCAAAAACTATGTCCATTCTTGTTACTTTCGATATCCCCATCCTGTACATGGGTTTTAGTATTTATCAAAAAACCTATATAAGTGAAATCTTCAATTTCTTCGGGTGAGGGGATGGACAAAAAACTTGATGAATTCATTACATCATCAGTAAAAATAAGCAAGGAAAAGGGTACAAAAACCATTAAAAAGAAGCGCCTTCGACCAACTAAGCTTGACAGCTTTCTTCCAGAGGATCACATAAACTATTTTAAAGCCCTTAGAATTGGTTCAAAGAAGATAAGAAACGCTAAAATTAGTGAGGTAACTTTAGATGAATGATTGGGATATTTTATCCATTATTTGTGCCTTATTGAGAAATCTTAAGTTCTATTTTATTACCCTATCCGAAATTTTATTAATTAGTTGTTATAGAAGATGAAAAAGTATTAAATAAGCTCGTGAAAATAAAAAGCGAGGGATAATAATGAACGCTGAAAATTTATTGAAGTTCATAATGAGTTCAGACTTACGGCGCAAACTAATTTTGTCATTGGGGACTAGCCCTAAAATCTTGAAAGATCTTCAAGCCGAGTTAAAATCAACACCTTCTTCAATACTCCACGCTCTAAAATCATTAGAGAGCAAAAATATAGTGCATCAAAACGAAGACACAAAAGAATATGGACTCACAAACGTTGGATACCTAATCTACATTCAACTTAAGAACATCATTGATTCATTTGATTCCATAGCTAAATTTGAGAGCTTCTGGCTAACTCATGATGTTAAGTCTGTTCCAGAAGAATTCCTCAGAACAATTGGGGACCTTAGAAACTCTAAGCTTATAATTGCTTCTCCTGATGAGCTGAAATCTCCCCATGAAGTGTATCTGGAACTCCTTAGAAATGCAAAATGGGTTAGGGCAATTTCCTCAGTTGTGTTTGAGGACTACTCAAAAGCGTTTTTGGAGTTAGCTTTTAAAAAGGCAGATATTGAAGCAGTATTGCCAGAGAAAACCTTCGAAATGCTTCTCAAAATGCTTGACCCAAAGGAAGTGAAAGCCCTAAAAGAGCTTCCAAACATGCGCATTTATACTTTAAAATGGAACCCTAGAGTTTCATTCACAGTTACAGATTCGGTACTTTCATTTGGTTTGTTATTCCCCGATGGTAGGTACGATATGACAATGGATTTAGTCAGCTATGATCCAAAAGCTAGGAAATGGGCTCTTGATCTCTTCCATTATTACAAGCAGTTTGCAAAGAGAGCTCTCTAGTCTTTTTTCCTTAAAAGGTCTTAAAGTCTTAAAAGGGATTTCACAAAGCTACCCAATTGCTTCAGCAATTATGGCTTTGTCCTTATATTGGAACACATATGCCCTCCTTTCACCCTTCAAGTTATTCTCAACTTTTCTTCTAAAGCGCCAGTATTCACTATCAGGTATCGAAATTCTAAGTGTTGCTCTTCCAAACCCTTCTTTCCTCAAGAATTCATTAATTCTGAGAGGGTGAAACTTAACGATTCCAGCAATGACATAAGCCCTTTTGAAATACTCGCTTTTGATTTCATCATCGCTGGTTGCTAATACTCTTCTTTTCTCTCTCAGTAGCATATAGAGGTTTCCTTTAACTGCATGGAATAGCTCGTTTATTAAATCGGCATAATCAACGCTCTGGGGAATCTCATAGAGGTATTTTTTAGGCTCGCTCCACTCAATGATGTTTTCAAGGTTAGGATTGCTTTCAAGCCTAACCCCCTTTGGCAAAAGAACTGCTGAGCGTTCAGCTTTTGCCAGAGGTTCAAAGTAAAATGTCAATCTGTTCAGCTGTCCATATAAGTCAATATACTCAAATTCACCTTTCCAAGGAACTTTTTCTCGCCTAATTTGGGGAGGTAAGTCAAATATGAATGCATCTGTTTTATGTTTGTAAGCTTCATAAATCTCGAGAGGACTTGGAAGTAAATCCTCCAGCCTCCTTTCAGGCATTTCTGGTGGACGAGCAGGGTCAGAGAATATTACATCTGCATTCACTTGCTTTATAACGTCCTCACTCAAAGAATCTCCATGGATGAATTTTATCTTCTCTTTAACACCATACTTCTCCGCATTTTTCATTGCATAAAACAGCTTCCTCTCATCAATATCAATTGCATAAGCTTCCCTTGCATATTTGGCGAAAAATATAAGCTGTATCCCAATCCCACAGCTCACATCGGCTATGCTCTCTGGCTTAACCCTCTCAGCTCTGTATTCAGCAACTACCTCATGAGTAGCATACCTCAGTCCCTCTAAATCCATCCATAAATCTGTTCTCGAAAATTTATCCTTAGCTCTAATCCTAGCTCTCGCTATCTCAATTATCTCGTCAGCATTCTCTCTTGGAAGTCTCGCCCTAATCTTTCTCTCATCAAACCCTTTCTTTATCATCTCAACTGCAAGTTCAATGTACTCCTCCATTCTCTCACCGCTATTTCCTTAGGAGGAATTCTTTTAAATTTTTGCGAAAAGGTTTAAAGCAAAGAAGAAAAGAAAAGATGGGAGAAGAAATGAAGAGAAGAGAAAAGCTCTACTTTGCACTGCTCGCTCTTATCATTGTTGGAACATTTTACTACACTTATAAACAAGCTTCAAGCGAGGGTTTATACGACTACATCGGTGATGAAGTCTGGTACGTTTCTGCTTCTCGAAATGTCTTACATCGGTTAGGGATTGATGTGCATTACATCAATGAAACTACCGGAAGTGAAGGCGTTAATATAATATTTCTCACTGAACCTGAAGTTAAGGGAGAAGTAAAGGTTTCTTTTTGGAGATTTACGATCCTAAGAACTTATACTGCAGCTGAACATCTAAAAGTTCCAGATTTTGTTTCAAAACTTGGGATAAAGGTTGAGTACATTCCATTCAATTTCTCCAAAGACTACAACGTTGATCTTATGAAAATTAAAGTTTGGCAGATTGCTCAAAAATACAACTACACAAAATACATGCCCTATACAAATTTTCCAGCTGTATACTATGAGATTCCAAAAGAGCACTTTGATGCATTTGTAAAGGACGTGAAAAGCATTGAAGGCGTTGATGTAATTCCGGGGTTCTGGTATCCAGACAAGGAGAACATTCAGAACTATCTCAACACTGAACATCCATTTTTGGCAAAAGACCTCATAATGCTGGGCATGTTAATTCAAGACAAGCCAATATTCTGGCGCTTACCTGGCTTAATTGCTCACGTAATAATTAATCTCCTCGTATTTTTTGCCGCGTTGAAAATTACGAGAAGCTACTTGGCAGCGTTCATTGCACTGATATTTTCAGCATTTGACCCGCTCTTGTATGCAACGAGCTTGGCAGCGATGCTTGACATCTATGTCGCCCTATTCACTGCAATTTTTATGTATGTGATGATTGTTGACGATTATCCTTTAAGTGGTATTTCAATTGGCTTAGCTGCAGCAACAAAGCTCAACGGTGCATTTCCTTATCCTATTTTAGCGATAAAAGCCCTAAAAGATAGGATGAACCTTAAGAGATATCTCTTGATTCTCTTTGTGCTCCCAGGAATTGCTTTCTTAATTCCAGAAATTCCAATAATAATGGCAATCGGCTTCCAGAGATGGGTTGAAGAGTTTATAGCGAGCTTTTCATGGCATTTGAGCTTTAAAGGTGAGCATCCAGCAAATTCACCTTTCTGGCAGTGGTTCATAAGCCTAAAGCCATTTCCATTCCACTACAATCCAGATGTTTTTGCAGTAACTGATCCGATTCTAATGCTCTCAATGATCGTCTTCATCTTCGCAATTCCTTACGCTACCAAAAAACGGGGAAAAATCTTAATTCCTTTTGGCATCTTTTGGTCAACAATTGCATTCTATGCTCTCCAATGGGTTCTTGGAGGAAAAACGCAGTTTAGCTTCTATGCAACGCCCCTAGTACCAGCTGGAGCAGTGACCCTCGGGGTCATGGCATATGAACTGATAAAGTGGGAATACTTCGAGGAGTCCCTCAAGTTTTATTGGAGCTGGATTTGGAGGATTATAAGAAGCCCAATTGCCCGGTTAATTCAAAAGAAGTTTATTCAAAAAACGACGAAAGCTAAAGCCGAAGAGAAAGAACCTCAAGAATTTACTTCAGAAAATCAAGGAGATTTAGCTGGCCTTTCTTCTTCTGAGTCTGAGCCTTGAGATTTTCTTCAATTTTCTTTAAAGTTTTCCAGCTTCTCCTAACTATTGGAGGAAATTCCCCGTGTTCTTTGTAATATTCCTCAAGGAACTTTCTCGTCCTTGGGTCGCTCGGATAACCAGAGCCAATTTCACCATACTGCTCTTTGAGCTTCTCAATGGCTCTATCCCTCGTAACTTTAGCCAGAATTGATGCAGCAGAAACTGGAAGGTATTTGGCATCGGCTTTATGCTCGGCTATTATTTTTGGAGAAAAGTTCAGCCTCTTGCCAATTACTTCGCCAAAACGCTCTTCTTTTACATCAGCGGCATCAATGTAGACTATATCGGGCTTCACCTTTAAAGAGTTAAGGGCTTTTATGAAGTTCTCAACCTCGAACTCATTCATTGTCCCCTCTCTTCCATCTATCTGCTCCGGGCTTAGCTCAATAATTACATAATCATCTAAAAGTGCAATTATTTCATTGAACAGCTTTTCTCTTCTCTTTGGTGTCAGTTTCTTTGAGTCCCTAACTCCAAGAGCCTCAAGCTTGCTCAAGTTTTTTTCATCAACTACAACTGCCGCTATGACTAAGGGGCCTATAACTGGACCTCTCCCGGCTTCATCAATGCCTCCAAGCTTCATTTTTGACACCTCACTTCTTGAAGACTAATGTCCCATAGATTATGCCCAATAAAATAGTTGCTATTCCGCTTGGAGGTATGTTGGTTGCGTATGCTAAGAATATGGAAAGAATTTCAATGCAGAGCGTCAGAAAGAGGCTTATACCCACTATCTTTCTCAAATCATCGCTGAGCATCATCGCAATTGCTCCAGGAAGGACGGCAACAACTTGGAGCGTTATTAAGCCAACGGTTTTGACTATCAAAGCTCCAATTGCACCTACAATTATGTAGAGAATCATTAGATAAGCTCTAACGTTTCCTCCGTAGCTTTCAACTCCTTCTGGGTCAAAGCTAACGTAGAGAAAATCTCTGTAGAGGAAAAGCATCACTAGGAAAAGCAGAAAACCGCCAAAAATTAGCATTTCTAAATCGCTGATTGTTATCAAGAAGACCTCTCCCGTCAAGTAGGAAACTATGCTTTCTGAGAGTGCAAAATATGGCCTTGATGCCATGACTTTGTAGAGGATCCCAAAGCCCAGAACTGTTGCCCCTGCAACGAAGCTAGAAATTATTCCAATTGCTGTATCACTTGTAAATCCTCTGTTTTCAATTTCTGCTATTATGATAACAACGATAACTGTCACAATCAGAGCAATCCAGATTATAATGTTGATATTCCCTATTAAAAGTCCCAAAATCATCCCCAAGACTGCTCCAAAGAGAAGAGAGTGAAAGGTTGCATGAGTTAGGAAAGCCAAGCCTTTTATGTTGATTAAAGGGCTGAGCATGCCAAGGAGGACGCTTATCATTATACTTGCAAGAAGAGCTCTCAAGAGGTACTCGGGAATCATCTCCGCTCACCCCTATGGATGTGTACATCTCCGATGATGCAGTACAGTCTGTTGCCGATCCTCACAGCTTTTGAGAGCGGTCCATAAACTCTGCTTATTACCTCATCTCTCAGCACTTCTTCTGGTGTTCCAAATGCCACAAGCTGCCTGTTTAGAAGCATTATCTTATCCCCAATCTCGGTTAGAGGATTGACGTCGTGAGTTGTGATTATCATTGTAATGTCTTTTTCCTTCTTTATCTTTCCCAAGACGTTGGCAACCTCCACTCTTGCGCTTGGGTCTAAGGCTGAGAGAGGCTCATCTAAAAGGAGGAGCTTTGGGTTTGATATGAGAGCTCTTGCAAGCAGAACCCTCTGCTTTTGCCCACCACTCAGCTCTTTGAAGAGTTTGTTTTTTATGTGCTTTAATCCAACGAATTCCAGAGCTTCTTCTGCAGACTTCAAGATTTTCTTTGGGATTTTGAAGTGGACAAAACTTCTCTTGTAGATTCCTCCCATTGCAACGACTTCAAGAGCTGTTAAGGGAACTCTTTCATTCAGATAATGGCTTTGAGGGACATAGGATATGAGATCTTTAGCTTCCAGCGGATGCTTTCCAAATATCAAGAGTTCACCTGTATACTCTCTGTGAAATCCAGCTAATGTTCTAAGAAGTGTTGTCTTGCCAGCACCGTTTGGGCCTAGGAGAAGTAAGGTTTCACCCTCTTCGAGTTTAAAAGTTAAGTTTTCCACAGCTGTGTAGCCATCATAGTAAATGCTGACATTCTCTGCCCTCACTGCTTCCATGCAATCACCCCAGAATTTAGGTTTACCTAAAATATCCTAACCTCATGTGTTTTTAAATGTTGAGGGGACAAAAGTGATTATTGACTTTGGTGAGCATTTGCTAGGGAGTAGAGCCTTATTAAAACGTGGAGAGTCCTAGCAATAATCCCAATTCTCTTAATGTCTTTCAATTCTTTTAAAGTCTTATTTGAACCTTCCCCGGCAAGTTCCCACACCTCATGCTTCTTGGCTTTCAATTCTCTTAGAGTCTTATTGGAACCACACTATTAGAACTATTTAAAGACGTTGATTATAACCCTTTCAATTCTTCTAAAGTCTTATTGGAACATGAGGTTAGAGAACCAGAAAACCCAATATCTACAGTCTTTCAATTCTTCTAAAGTCTTATTGGAACTTTTCTTTTTCTTTTTTGGAGGTGTGAAAAAGTGAACTTTCAATTCTTCTAAAGTCTTATTGGAACTTCAACCACTGGCTCGGCTAATTCGTATAGTCTCTTCTTTCAATTCTTCTAAAGTCTTATTGGAACTTGGATACTGAAGAGGTTGTATGAATTATTGTGAGGCTTTCAATTCTTCTAAAGTCTTATTGGAACTTAGTTGTTCTACTGGAGCGTTTTCAGCAATCAGACTACTTTCAATTCTTCTAAAGTCTTATTGGAACCCAGAAATGGAACAAACAGAGGTGTTCCAAAGATGATGCTTTCAATTCTTCTAAAGTCTTATTGGAACACCCCATGTTATAAAACCACCTGTTGTTAAGCCTACTTTCAATTCTTCTAAAGTCTTATTGGAACCGGATAGCCCTAAAGCGGGCTATCCGAAAAACTATATCTTTCAATTCTTCTAAAGTCTTATTGGAACACGATGAGGGGACAGTATCAGGGGCACTCTTTTGGGCCTTTCAATTCTTCTAAAGTCTTATTGGAACCAAAACCTCTGAGAACATCAACTTTTGGGGCAATTGTCTTTCAATTCTTCTAAAGTCTTATTGGAACTGCATGCTGTCTCGTCCTCAAACCTATCCAACTTGTCTTTCAATTCTTCTAAAGTCTTATTGGAACGCGGTTAAGACTTTCGAGGATATTAAGGAGCGTCTTACTTTCAATTCTTCTAAAGTCTTATTGGAACTATCGTGCCGTCTTGCACGTAAGCCTTGATGTCAATCTTTCAATTCTTCTAAAGTCTTATTGGAACCAACGGCTTCTTTGGTTGAGTTTCCGTAGGCACTCACTTTCAATTCTTCTAAAGTCTTATTGGAACGCCGTGTTGATCCAATTAACGATGTTTGGGCAATCCGCTTTCAATTCTTCTAAAGTCTTATTGGAACGCTAGGCATCTAGGGTTTTTACAGGCTGAAGGGGAACCTTTCAATTCTTCTAAAGTCTTATTGGAACTGGCACGCTCCGCGAGCTTATTCCAACAAATGGAAGGGCTTTCAATTCTTCTAAAGTCTTATTGGAACTTCCTTCCCAGCTTCTTTGAGGACTTTATCTTTTCTCTTTCAATTCTTCTAAAGTCTTATTGGAACAGGGCGCAATTTTGTCCTATTTCCCAATAAAACTATAAAAACACTTGAATTATAAAAGCTTTTCCCCAAAGGGTCAATAACAAAACCCAAACAAACCTCCAGTTAATACACTATTATCACTCCATTAAATTAATTCACGGTTATTTTTCCATATTTTTAAGGATGTTCAGCAATGTTCAAAACCTCTCCAACGGCTTTTTAGGTGTTAAAATACAAAAATCTAACTAACAAAGTTTTTAAATCCAAAATAGTCAAATTTTCAGGAGGAGAACACACTAAAGAAGCCTCAAGAAGCTTCCATTCCAAATGTGCACATTTAAAATGTTATAAAATTGCCAAAAACTTGTAACACAATGTAATTTAATAACAATCAATTACTAAAGCCTTCCAACACGTTCTCAAGCCTCCATTTTGACATCAAACCATATTAGAACCCAAAAATTTCAAAAACTAGAACGTCAGCAAGGATCGAAAAATTTTCAAAAAGATTAAATGGAGTGAAGCCAAACCCATTATGATGTGCCATGTATGTGGTCATTGTCTATGATGTTAATGTCTCGAGAGTAAATAAAGTCAAAAAGTTCCTGCGTCAATATTTGCATTGGGTTCAGAACAGTGTTTTTGAGGGCGAAATTACCTTAGCAGAGTTTGAGCGCATAAAAGAGGGCCTTCTTAATCTGATAGACGAAGATGAAGATTCAGTAATAATTTACAAGCTTCGCTCAAAGCCAAAAAGAGAAAATTTGGGGGTAGAGAAGAATCCGCTGGAGGACATAATCTAAAACCACGCCACCAATGGATTATACTCCTCGAGCCCAACAAGATATCTTATCAGCTTATAAGCCTCCAGTCTAATCAGCCTCTGCTTGGTTACATTTTTCTTAAGCCTTGGATGCTTCACGCTCTTCTGCATCTCCTCATTGAAAGCTTTTAGGACAATCTTTTTGCCCTCATCGTTAAGTAGGACGCCGTTTAAGTCATCCCTAAAGTGCTTCTTCTTAATTACGCCTTGCTTCACCAAGCGGTTAGCTATGCGATCAGCTATTATCGGCTTGAATATTTCACTTAAGTCCAAAGCAAGAGAAAACCTCCTCTCGCTCGGCTCATGCAGATAGCTTATCGTTGGCGTCAGCTGGGTGTTGTAGAGCTCACTTATTATAGCGGGATAAAGCCTTGAGTTTAAGAAGCTTATTAAGGCATTCATTTCATTTTGAGGAGGTCTCCTCGTTCTTTTCACAATCTTGAAACCATCTGGAAGAGTCTCATCCCATAAAGCATAATACTCCTGCCTTATTCTTGCCTCAACATTCATGATATCAGTTATTTTCCTGGTATCTTCAAGCTCCTCCAAAAGCTCATCAAATGAAGCATTAACTCCCCAGCGCTTCAAGTTGCGCTCCATGTTCTTTGCAGCACCTTTAACAAAGAGACTTGCCAATCTTAGGCGTTTCTCTTTATTGAGATAGTGCTCAGCCTGCTTTATTACTAAATCACCAGAGTGGAGGCTTTCTCTGGGATAAAATGAGCCGTCATAATAACCATAGTGGTTGAAGAAGTGAACAGCTATTCCCTTCTGGGCTAAAAAGTGGAGAGCCTGGGAGGTTATAGTGACTTTTCCATAAATGTAGATGTCATAGATGCCTTCAACAGCCAAAGGCCTTTTTCCTTGGGCGTTTTCAAAATACAGGGTGTTTTCTCTTCTAAAGAGAGTCCCATCTGAAAATAAAGTTAGGGACTTCTTTCTCATAATATCACCAGCTTATAACCTTTCCAACACCACACCCTACATAATCCACCCCGAACTCCTCCGCAAAAATGCGCTCTGCTTTGCTTCCTGTACAGTGGCAAGGCATAACTTTTTGAACTCCCAGCTTTTTGAGGCTTGTAGCTATTGCCCTAACTTCCTTTTCTGATGCTCCAAATAAGTGAAAACCTCCAACAACTAAGAAGGCATTCTCTCCTGTTATGTTCTCTGCTCTCTCCACGATCTTAACTATTCCGGGATGAGAGCATCCAGTTACCACAACTAAACCCTTTGAAGTTTTCAAAACGAGAGCCTGCTCTCCTACTGGAGACATTACTCCAGTGGAGTAAACATTCTTCAAAATTTCTTTCGGATCATCAATTTCAACGACTTTTGCCCCAAAGCTCCGGACTTTCTCTTTAAAACTATCTGGGAAGATACTTGGGAGGAATACCGTCACATTGGGATTCTCCCTTAAAAACGCCCACAGCCCACCTGTGTGATCTCCATGGATGTGAGACAGAAAAACGTATTGGATTGACTTTGGGTCAATGTCAAGCTTCTTTATGTTGCCCAGCAGAATTTCACCATCGCCACCGGTATCAAAAAGAATTGTATAGTTTTTGAATCTAACAACAGCAGCAAAGCCCCATGCGCTTTTAAAGCCGCTCAATGCTTTGTTGTCATAGACGATAATTATTTTGTCTCCACCAGAATATTCCTCTTGTTGTCTGACTGAATTCTGTTGTCTAAATAAAGGAATGAGAGCCAAGAGGAGCACCAGTATTGCCATGAGGATTAGGGGAAGCTTTTTCATATTATCACCTCAAACCCAGCAGAGCTCATAATATGCACATTTTTTGCACTTCTTTGTTTTTACAGGCTTAGGTGGGGTTGGGAGCGATTTTACCCGCTCAACTTCTTTTATAGCTTCTTCAACTTCTTTTTCTCTTCCTTCAAGTGTTATCTCTTTCGTTTCTCTGAGCTTTGGATAATTCAGAATAGCTTTCGCATTTATGCCAAGTTTCTTGAGGTAGTAAAGGTAATAGAGAGCCTGCATCTCGTGGGCCTTCTCCATTGATTTGCCCTTTTTGACTTCATGGACTTCAATGATGTCACCTTTCTTGATGAAGTCAATGCTTATTGGACCGATTCTGATTTCCTTTTCTTCTCCGAAGTAGCTCTTTTCGTGGAGGAACTTGCCAAGGTCAACCCATTCACTCTCTTGCTCCATGGTGATGCCTTTAGAAAAGTACCAGAGTTTAGTTGGGCAGATGAAGAGGTAGTTAATTTCTGTGCCACGGATTAGGAGGTGATGTTCGGGATATAGGTCGGTCATTGGAAAGGCCTCCATTACACCTGAAAGTGTAACAGTCTAAGGTGTAATTTTTGATACAGTCTTTACTGTAAAAAACAACAAAAAACTAAGAAAGCACAAAGAGTTTCCAGTTCTTGCCCTCTTTTGGACGTTTTGAGAGGAGTATGGGGCAATATTTGGTCTCATAAGGTTTTCCAGCTTTTTTAGATGAGTAGGGGTTAATCTGCTCAAATGTAACTTTTTTTGCAAAGTCCTTTACTGGGTAAATAATTGCCCCTTCAGGAAGCTTTGAGAGTTCTGAAGGGAAAACAGCATCAGCTGGTTCTTTATCTATCCACTCTGCGCTCTTTACATAGACGATTGAATCACTTGTTCCGAGATATCTAATGCTCTGTGCATAGGTTATTAATTCCTTTGGAATCCCAATTTTGCTGAACCCCAAATAAACTTCTAAGTCCCCACTGAAATGAACGTATTCCCTAACTCCGAAGCTTGGCTGAAAACCTGGTTGATCTTTCTTCTTTTTTAGTCTCTTGATGAAAACACTATTCACTACAATGATTTTAGGGAGTTTAATTCCAACCTTTGCATCTTTTACATACTCAAAGATTCTTTTCCCTTCGCTAACTTTGCCGCTCATTCTAATTGCCGTTGCAACGAGAGCTAACTTTATTGTGGATGGTGCGATTAGAGGCAAAGCTAACGCATACTGGGACGAATACTCTGGGATTCTGTAGGAATAAAATGAAGGAAAGTGAATCCTAAGCCTCATCCATTTCATTTCTCTCCCCCAAAGTTCATCTCGTAGGGCTCTTTGCTTAACAGCGTGCCAATCTTCTCCACGAAATCGGCCACTCCTTTAAACTCAAGAACTTCAATCCCCTCAATTGTCTCAGCTATCTTCTTTATTTCCGCTTTGTAGTCTTCCTTCAACGGAGAAATTACTGGCACTGGAACAGGTTTTGTGGAATAAACTATTACACCCTCAAAATCAACTACATGTGGAAGCCTTGTTGTTGTCATTGCTCCCTCAGGTCTTGTGAACATTAGCTGATAGGCCTTTAGTGCCAGTTGATAGCGCTCTTTTCTACGCTCTCCATCGTAGGAATATACATCCTGCCTTGCTTCATTCAAACCAATGCGCCATGGCTGGAAAACTGTAACAATTGCATATTTTCCAGTTCTTGTAGGTCTGTGGTAAATCATTTGTGACCGAATTTCCTCACTTTCTTCATCATTTTTCTTCTTCTCTTTTTCACCTAATGCATGTCTTGCGTGTAAGTGAATATCCCTATAAACTTCAGGAATGCCTAAAGCCCATCCAAACTCTATGGTTGATTTTCTCGCAACTGTAGGCTTTTCAATCATGAATCCGTGCACATCACAAATATCACAGGATTCAAGAGCTTTTTTGACGGCTTCTTCTACTGTGCTTGGCTTTTCTTTTCCGATTTTAATGACATAATTAAATCTTTCCGGCTGAAGAACCTTACATGCATCACATAGATTTTCCTTGCCATCGAGGAGCCACATAAACTCTGAATGAATGTGTTTCAACATTTCCCCGGAAATTCCATCAGTTGTTACAGCTTCTCCAGTATTTGGATCAATTATCTTAACGCTTCTTGGCTCAACAACGTTTCCAACATTGCCTTCGTTGTTCAAGCTGTGGAGCTCCCAAAGGGCTCTTCCCAAAATTGCAATTTCAAAAACTTTTTCACTCATTTTCTTCACCTCCTTTCACAAGAGCATAGCTAATTAAGGCAGAGCGAACAAGCTTTACTCCATATTCATCAACAAGCCTCATCAGCTCAACTAAGCTTGTTTCTTTTGGTCTGGTTAATGGCTTACCCTTGTAGCCTTTCTTGGCTAATGTCTCATACCTCCTCAAAAAGCGTTTTATTGCCCCTACAAACTGCTCTTTGCTTTCAACATATTCAAGTTCCACCAAAGAGGAGTAGTCCTCTCCTATTCTCAGCGCCCTCCTAAGGGCTTTTCCAAAGTCCTTTATAGCTTCGTTTTCAAAAAGCTCAGCTAACTTCGACATTCTTCAACACCTCCAAAAGGGAATCCGCGTCATAAACTCCAAATTTTAGGCCCTCTTTTCTGAGCTCGTTCCTCAAGTGAAGTCTTGCATAAGAATAGTAGTTGTCTAATGTTGGTTCTGCTATGAACTTTGCTAAAGACAGTGCTAAATCTTCGTAGCCTTTCTTGAATGATGTGAATTCAAATATCTTCAACCACATATCGAGTGCATCTTCGTTGGAGACAACTATGGTATGAAGAAGCTCAAGTGGAAACAGCCCAGATGTGAATGGTTTTGGTTGATTACCTGTTTTCATCATGACTCCATAGAAGAGCCCACCGATTTTGGGTGAAAACTTTCCCCCATTACTGAGAGCTTTTTCTTCCTTAACTAGCTTTGCTGCTATATATGCAACTGTTGCAAAATAACCTGCTCTATGAAATCCCTTTACAGAATCCTTCAGCTTTGACCTAATGTCCTGAATGTGCCTAATCTTCGTATTAGAGGGCAATGGATACACAGCTACCCAGTATTCCTTAGAATATTTCCACAGTGAAACGTTTATGGCTCCAAGCACCGCAAGATAAAGCTCGTCTTGCAGAATTTTCACTTGGTCTTCCGAATATGAACTTGGAACGGCTTTCCTAATGCCTTTACTTGCGGCAAGTTCAAGCGATTGTGGGAGGGTTACAGACTTTCCTCCAAGATGCCCACTAAGGAGTTTCTTCACATTGTTTTCATCGCTGAAAAATTTTCTTATCTCCTGCTTCAGCTTTTCTACTTTTGCCTTGCTAAGAGTGGCAAGAACGTAATTCCATTCCTCAAGGTCGTCTCCGAGATATTCCTGTATCTTAGGTATTCTTGAGAAATCCAACTCTTTTTGTGTTTTAACTTCATAGTACGCCCCAGCGTCAGAAATCTCTGCATCTCCAGAGAGAGCATGGACGATAACACCAACTCCATAAGCCTTTGCCAAATCCAAAAACTGCCATCCCTGTTTAGGGACTAAATATCGATTCATATGACTCACCACCCGTTGCAAGCCTATCTGAGATACGCAAAAGCTTAGAGACTAACCCATATAGACGATAATACTCATTCTCATCGTCAATATTCAAGTATTTGAAAAGCAGACTTCCAGAGGCACTTTTTGTGATTATCAGCTCTTCTGGAATTGAGTAGATTAGGGATATGTGCTCATGTGCATTCTCAATAAGCTTGAACTTTTGATATTTAGAAGACCAAGGCGAGTGATGATGTGCTATTGCTAAATAGAAAACCTTGAACAATACCTCATCATCAAACTGTTCCATTAAATAGTGCTCTAAAGCTTTGGCAGACACAGTTGCATGAGGCGGCAACTTCTTAACATTCTCAAAGCCGTGGGCTATTGGCTCTTCTCCTTTTTGCCATCCTACTGCCTTTTGCCAGTAATAGTTAAGCTTGCCCACATCATGCAAAGCCACACTAAGCTCAATCCAACTAATTAAGTCCTTCTTGGAGATACCAAAATATTTGGCAAATGTTTTGATTGGATAAGCATATCTTGGTAACATATATGTTCTTAAAAATTCGAGTGTTTTTAGTGAATGCTCAACCCATGTTTCTCTCTTTAATTCTTTTAGCTCAAGCTTAAACAGATGTTCCTTTTCTTCAAATTCAAAGCTCTTAATCTCACCACTTTTGTCAAATAGCAGACCAACCTCTGGAGAGTAACTTATTCCGGAAATTATGTAAAACTCAAATGGCATGATATCTTCTTTGCTTTGAACTTCCACGAGCTCATACTTGCTCTCGTATTCGTCGATGAGTGGATTTTCCTCCACACGGTAAATTTTGGCACCAATCTCCTGTAGGTAGTTGAACTTACCAGCCAAAACTCTAAAGTCAACCCTTAACCGCTTGAGCCTAAATGCTTTCTCTGGTTCATCTCTAAGTTCTTCAACGTTTTCATATAGTGCTATCTCAACTGAATAAGTTTCTCTAACATTTTCTTCAACATATGCCCGCTTTCCTTCGTAAACAGCCCTAACCAAACCTCCCAACCGTTCATAGAATTTATATGGATCGAGATAACTCTCAAAAGGTTTAGAGAGAACTTTATCAACCAGCATTACCTCAGCTTGCCAGTTCAAAAGCTCAACACCTTTGAGAGCTTCAATTGTGGGTTCAACAAGTTCTTTGGTGTATGGTGCATAAGCATTTCCTTGCTTTCTTTCAACATCATACACGACAACTTCACCTTCGCCACCCCATCTTGCGACTCTTCCCGCTCGTTGGATAAGAGAATCAATAGGAGAAATTTCTGTCAAAAGTTTTGAGGAGGAGATGTCCATACCCACTTCAATTACTTGCGTGGCAATTAAGATTCCTTCTCTTTGCTTCTTTCCAAAAATCTCTAAAACTGTTCTCTCTTTAGCTTGTCTATCTTCATCAAGAAACCGTGAATGGAGTAATAATAACGGAACATCTACCTTATCCTCGAGGCTAAGATAGAGTTCCTGAGCTTTCCTAACGGTGTTAACAACAACCAAAAGGTTTTTGGAATCATCCAAATGTCTCAGAACTTCTTCAGCACTTAAGGAAGTCTTAGAGCGAAGGGGAGTACTATCTAAATAAACTTTCCGAGTTTTCCTCGAAGTAATTTCGTTTTCATCATCAACGTTAATTATGTGCACTCTTCCTCCTTTCTTCTCTGCCATATTCTTTACTTTTTCCATAAAGCTCTCTGGGAGTGTAGCAGACATCATGACAAATGGAAATCCAAGCTTTGAACTCTCAATGCTCATTGCTACCGATGTCAACAGTCCTTTTTCTGGATGCAACGTGTGAACTTCATCAAACACCAGCATTGAAGATGCAACACCACCAACGAAGATATTTCCCCACTTTTTTGGCATGCTTAAGGGCACGCTTAAATAAGCTCCCGCCGCTTGGTCAATTGTTGTAATAATTATATCCTCCTCAAAAAGCTGACTTTCAACTCTTTTTCCATGGTGAACAGCAACTCTAAGCTTTTTAAAGGATGCATAGCGTTTAGCCCTATTACCTAAACTTTCAACAAGGGTTCTATTTGGCAAGGAATAGATAAGCTGAGAAGGCAAGCTTTCGTTCACTTCAGAGATAAAAGGAATCAGCACCATTTCACTTTTTCCTGCCCCTGTCGGTGCTCTAACGATTAAAGAATAGCCTTCTAAGAGGTATTCAATAGCTTCCTTTTGAAACTTATATGGAGCAAATCCAGTCACTTGCTTAAACTTTCTTTCTATTTCCCCCATCAACCTTCACCATCCCAAATCCTAAAGAGTTCTTCTCCCCAAAGCCGACAAGATAGCCAACCCTAATCAGTTCATCATCTCCATATGCTTTGAACACCATGTGCCAAGCCCTCTGGAAAATCCCAGGCTTAATCTCGAAGCGCTTGGGCTTTGCATTTAACACTTCAATTTCAAAATCCTCCGGAGGTTTCTTCCCATGAATCAGCATATACTTCTCCTTTAGATTTTCCCCTAAATTTTCATAGAACTTTGGCTCATTTGGGCCTAAATCATAGTGCTTCGGCTTTCCAAACTGAAGCTTTATGGTTGTAACAGCTATCGGGGAGAGCGTTGAATATCTTTTTCCACTAAATGAAACTGGTTCTGGTAAGGCTTTAACAGTCTCAACGTAAAACTTTTCATCCCAAAGCTGAACTTCTGGCTCTTGCAAAAGGCCTCCAATGAATGCCTCAGCTATCTCGGGAACAGCTGTTGAAAAGTAGAAGAACCCCTCCCCTCTACCGATGAAGTATTTGCTGTTCCTTATCATACGCCGCTCTTTGGTCATAAAAAGCGAAAACGTGAAGAGCTTTGGAGTCTTTGGCCTGTGCAGAGATAAGCTTAGCTCTGGATTTGTTCTTTGGATTCTCCTATAAATCAGACCCTGTAGATAATAGAGATGGTTATAGGGAATCTTGAACTCTGAATTCTCGCCTTTGAGTCTTATTAGAAACCGCATAACAAACACCACAAACGTTTGTAGTGAATTATGTAAATTAACTATTAAAAGTTTTTCCTTTATAATACTTTCAGTTATTTAATACTCACTCGGATAATAGAACCAAACTTCAGTTTAGTACTTCAAAAGAACTTCTAAAAATCTCACAATATCTTCAAACCGAAAATGACCAGTTTCAATTCCATAAATCATCGAAACAGGAACTTCTTTTATCCTTGCACCCTTCTTCACAACCTTTATTAAAACTTCAGTCTCGACTTCATACCTCCTGCTCTCAATCTCAGGTAGAAACTCCCTTCTTATAGCTCTAAATCCACTTTGGGTGTCCTTAACATTTATCCCTAACTTCAAGCGAATGAGAGAAGTCGTTATGAAGTTGCTTATCTTCCTTATCAGCGGCCTCTCTCCTTGGGCTTTTATCAACCTTGAGCCGATTACAAAATCCGCTTCGTCTTCAACAATGGGCTCAACAAGTTTTATTATCTCTTCAGGCTTGTGCTGTCCGTCAGCATCCATAAAAACGATTATATCTCCACTTGCTGCTTTAATGCCTTCGCTCATAGCTTTACCTTTCCCTTGGTTCTGTTTTAATCTTATGACTTTCACTCCAAATTTCTTTGCCACTTCGCTAGTTCTGTCTCTGCTCCCATCATCAACAACAATGACCTCGTCAACAAATTCAGGCATCCGTTGAAGAACGTTCCCTATCCTCTTTTCCTCGTTGTAAGCTGGTATTATCACACTTATTCGCTTTCCATTCAACATTCCTCTTCAGCTCCAAAAAGCATTTAGGGCAGAAGTCCGGAATTCTTGAATCCCAATCATCAATGGTCGCAGGAGGATTCATCACACAGTTCTCAGAGCAGTGATCTAAGCCAAAAGCATGCCCTAATTCGTGCAGAATAGCCTTGAAAAGTCTTTGTGAAAAAATCAGCTTATTTTCATGGTAGAAGGGACTTGCAGAAACAACTATGATGTTCAGTCCAGAGATTTGTTTTTGAATTCCTAAGAATTTCTCATAGAAGTCAAGGTAAGGATTCCTTGTAACGAGAGGCAAGCTTACAACACCTATAACAGTGTCTGGGATATCATTTTCATAGAAGTCCGCTATATTAATCGTTTTCTCTTTAGTTCCTTCATGAATGACTTCTACTCCATTTTCAACTTTTTCTTTATCAATTCCTGCATTGCCTTCTTGATTTTTTCTTTGCGTTTCTTCGTCCTTATTCTCGCTTTTCTTCACTATATTCTCCTTATAGTATCTCTCGTATCTCTCCAACACCTCATCACGAGTTTTAACAAGCCACCCATGGAGAATATCAACAATGCCCTCTAGGGGATACGCCAACACTTTACCTTCCTCTGTCTCAATCATAATGGTGAATCCAGGCTTCAGCTCCAGAACGACATCATTAGCTGCCTCTTCGATTTCGTTGGAAGCGTGAAAGATAAGGCGGATAGGGAGCTTGTTCTCAGCTAGATATCTATTAACCTCACTGTATGCATCAAAAACGGCATCTTTATACTCATAATTACCTATGTAGACAAACCATATTGTCCTCATGATTTCACCGATTTTTGGTTTTAATTTAAACGATTAACCAAAATCTTTAAATATTTTCTCTCTTATGTTAACTTGGGCGATGGCGTCCGCCCGGGGCTTCGAGCCCGAACCGCCCGCTAAGGGCTGATGACGCCTGTTCTAACCGCTAATTATCATAAAACAGTTAGGAGGCGGTAGAATGGGCTCGAAGCTCTATGAACTTGCGAGATATGTGAATATTAATGCTGTCGTTAGTTACATCTCAAAGAGACGCCATGAGGATGGAGGCTACTGCTTCGTCTCACTCCTAAATGAAACTAACATAAATGACACATATTATGCCGTTAAAATCTACGATCTGCTCAATCTTGAAATTCCAGAAAAAGAAAAAACAATTGAATTCTTAGACAATTCAGCACAAGCTCACAGAGCTACAGTTGCTCTTGCAATGGCAAGCGAAGCCCTTGCAATTTTAGGGGCAAGAGATTTGGCATTGGAAAAACTCCAGTACATTTTCAAAAAATACAACCCCCTTGAGGGACAGTTCTCTGTCGGATTAGGTGGAAGTGAAGAGTTTGGCGCGGCAACACCCTTAGAGTCAACTTATTGGGTACTAAGAGCAGTTGCAACTTTGGATTACAAGCTGGAGAATGATATGAAGGAAAAATTAGAGAGTTCATTGAGAGCTTTAGAAAAGGCAACGGCTATGGAGTTAACCAGCCAACAGTTACAATGACGTACCAAGCGCTCTACTCTCTAAACGCTCTGGGATATCCAATACCAAAAACAAGGTTCTTTGAAGAGTGCGAAGTCCATGGAGGATTTACTGAAGTGCCATTATCTCTACCGCCGTATCTCGAACCAACGTTTTATGCGATAAGAGGGCTGAAGCTCCTTGGGAAAAAGCCAAGATACATAAAAGAACACATCAAATTCATCAGAGCTTTGCAGAATCCCAATGGAGGATTTAGACGCTCGCTAGAGATGGGGATATCAAACTTCCAGAACACATACAGAGCACTGAGAACGTTAAGCGATCTGCTCAGCTTCTGAGGAATGGCTATGGATTTGATTGGGATTTATTTAAGAGAGGCTATTCAAGAATCTGGCTGTCCAGTGTGCAGAATGCTCAAAAAGTACGAAGAGGATATAATCGGCCAGATACTGTACGAGCATGTCAACAATCCCAGCGTTAGAGAGAAGTTTGCAGAGAGCTTAGGCTTATGCACTTATCATGCATGGAAAATGAAGGAGATAGCATATTCAAACCCTCTCTACGGTGGGCTTGGAGTGGCAATTATTTACGAGCACATGCTTTCCATTTACATTAATTCCCTCAAAAGCGGGAAAAATCTCGAAGAGAAGAAGTGCTACCTTTGTGATTTAGTCGAGATAAAGGAGCAGCACACCATAGAAGCTCTAGCTGACAGACTCAGCGAACTTATTGAAGACTATAAGAACTCAGAAGCAATTCTATGCAAAAAGCACTACGAAGAGCTGATGCTCCTCCTTCGGAAAAGAAGTCCAAAGCTGGCTGGCAAGCTAAGAGAGATTCAAATAAAAAAGCTCGAGAGAACTAAAGATCTAATGAGGGCTTTTATTGAAAAATTTGACTACCGCTCAAAAGAAGCCCCAACAGAAAGAGAAGCCACATCAGTGCTTAAAGCTATTGAGAGCCTTAAGGGTCTCCCATTGGAGGTTAATTTTATAAAGAAACAGAAACCGCACTCAATCTTTAGAGGTGTCCTCCTTGGAAATAGAGATTAGGGTCAGCTGTGAGGAATTCCACAAAATTAGGAAGGAAAAGCGGGAAATCCAGAAGAAGTTTACTTCCCTTGAAGAGCTTGAGAGGACTTTGAAACTTCTCGAAATCAAATATCTGATTGAAAAACGTGAAAGATTGAAAAAGAGACTCAGGGATGTTGAGTCTCACTATAAAATGCTGTTAGAGTTCAGTGAAAAAGCCAAGCGAGATAAAGAAAAAATGAAAAAGCTTAGATTGCAACTCAGCCTGGAAAACAGAAAACTGAGAGAAGAGATGAAAGAATATGAAAATTGTAGTAAAGCCTGAAGTAGGTTGGAGAAAAGTCGTATTTCAAATTGATGATGAAGTTTTTGAGAAGATTAAGGAGATTGCTGAAAAGCACGGGTTTAGGTTAGATGAAGCTCTCAAAATAATCCTTCTCGGAGAGTTTTTAGATGAAAGTACCAACGTGAATGTTGAGGAGTTGAGAAAGGAAGTGAGAAAGCTTGAAGAAAAGCTCTATGAAGTTGAAGGCAAATGGTCTCCGTTGAAGTTTACTTCCTATGGAATAGCAATGGATAATCAAAACTTAGCAATCCAGTTATCTGGGCTTATTGCAGAGAATAAAAGGCTTAGAAAGATGCTTGGGAAAAAAGAGAAAGACTACAGAGAAATTGAGGAGCTGATCCACTGTTATCTCCAATTCGAGAGGAGGGAAAGGAGTGAATGAGAGAATAGAACATCTTGCTGAACTCTTAAAAACCAAAAAAGAGCTCGAAAGAGAAATTGCATTAATGAGAGAGAAGTATGAGAAGGCTATGAGAGATCAAAAACTCCTCATGAGAGAACTAGAGAAGCTGAGGGAGGAAAATGAAAGACTACATGGAAAGAGCAAAAAGGTTGATATCTGAAAAGGGTGTAGATGTCATAGATGACATCCAAAGAGAGATATTACACCTCAACAGCATTAGGGCATCCCTTAACTATAAGCTCTATGAAGTTTACACAACTAATAGACTGCTTGCAATAAAAATACTTGGCTATGCGTCGGAGAACAAAATGCTGGGAGGAAAGGGTCTAAGCAAGGAAGTGGAGGAAATTGTGGAATACTACCTAAAGGCGGGTCGAAAAAATGAACGCTAAGCTTATAGTCGCAATTGCCCTGGGAGGCGCATTAGGAGCGTTGACAAGATTTTACATCTCTGGAATTTTGCCAGTCTACAAAGACTTCCCAGTAGGAACGCTTTTGGTGAACAGCATAGCGAGCTTTATACTCGGCTATCTCTACGGATTACTCTTCTTTGGTTACGACGTTTCTCCAAATACAAGACTCTTTTTGGGAACGGGTTTCTGCGGAGCTTTGAGTACGTTTTCGACATTTTCCTACGAAACATTTATCCTCTTGAGGGAGAAAGAATACACTCTAGCTTTGCTCAACATCTCGGCAAATGTTATAATTACCATAAGCTTGGTGTTTTTGGGCTTCATTCTAGCAAGGAGGTGATTTTATGGTTGAAGTTGAGCACTGGAATACTCTGAGATTGAAGATATACATTGGAGAAAATGACACCTATGATGGGAAACCTCTCTACAAGGCGATAGTTGAAAAGCTTCGTGAAATGGGAATTGCTGGAGCAACGGTGTATAGGGGAATTTTGGGCTTTGGCAAGAAAAGCAAAATGCACTCTGCTGATATATTGAGGCTTTCTACTGATTTACCAATAGTCATAGAAGCCGTTGATAGAGGTTACAAGATAGAGAAGGCAATCTGCGAGATAAAACCAATGATTAAGGACGGCATGATAACAGTTGAGCCGGTGATAGTTGTATGGGTCGGAAGTGAGGAGGAAGTGAAAAAATTCGAAGAAGATACTGTGAGATAAAACTGAGCTCTATAAAGTCTGCATCTTTTCATTTAGCGAGGCTTTGAACTCTTTGGAACACTCCTAAAAGCTTTAAGTGTGAAAGAGAGAAATACTATTAGGTGAATAAAAATGCTTCATCATGTTAAGCTGATTTATGCAACCAAAAGCAGAAAACTTGTTGGTAAGAAAATTGTTCTTGCCATTCCTGGAAGCATAGCGGCAGTTGAGTGTGTAAAGCTGGCGAGAGAGCTGATAAGACACGGGGCAGAGGTTCATGCTGTTATGAGCGAAAGTGCCCAGAAAATAATTCATCCCTATGCAATGGAGTTTGCAACTGGAAATCCCGTAGTTACTGAGATTACCGGGTTTATAGAGCATGTTGAATTGGTGGGAGAGCATGAGAATAAAGCAGATTTGGTCTTAGTGTGTCCAGCAACTGCAAACACAATTTCAAAGATAGCATGTGGGATTGATGATACCCCAGTCACAACCGTTGTGACAACAGCTTTTGCCCACACACCGATAATGATAGCCCCTGCTATGCATTCAAGCATGTATGAACATCCAATAGTAAAGGAGAATATAGAGAAGCTCAAAAAGCTTGGTGTCGAGTTTATAGGGCCAAAATTCGAAGAAGGCAAAGCAAAAGTTGCCAGCATTGACGAAATCGTTTACCGCGTCATTAAAAAGCTCCACAAGAAGGATTTGAAAGGTAAGCGAGTTTTAGTAACAGCAGGAGCTACAAGAGAATACATTGACCCAATAAGGTTCATTACAAACAAAAGTTCTGGAAAAATGGGCGTTGCTCTGGCGGAAGAGGCTGACTTTAGAGGAGCTGAGGTGACTTTAATCAAAACCAAGGGAAGTGTGCCAAGCTTTGTAGAAAATCAAATTGAAGTTGAGACTGTTGAAGAAATGTTGCGCGCAATAGAAAATGAGCTGATGAGTAAAAAGTATGATGTTGTAATCTTAGCTGCCGCTGTCAGCGATTTCAAACCAAAAGAAAAGGCTGAAAAGAAGATAAAGAGCGGACAAACACTCATTTTGGAATTGGTTCCAACCCCAAAGATAATCCAGAGGGTAAAGGAGATACAACCGGATGTGTTCTTGGTTGGATTTAAGGCTGAATATGGTGTTAGTGAGGAAGAGCTTATTGCTCAGGCAAGAAACCAGATTGAGAAAGCCAAAAGCGATGTTGTGATTGCCAACAAGGGTGAGATCGCTTTTGGCAGTGAAGAAAATGAGGTTTACTGGGTTACAAAAGACAAAGCCGAAAAATTCCCAAGAATGAACAAGAGAGAACTGGCTGAAAAGATTTGGGACAAGATTGTTGAGATGCTTTAGTTTTTGTTTTTGTGAAGACTTTTTCATTAAAAAGTCTCATAAACTTCTTTTCTTAATTTTCTTGGAGGTGGAAGTATGAAAAAGATAGGAATAATCGGTGGAATGAGTCCAGAATCAACACTCTACTATTATAAAAAGTTCATTGAAATCTCAAGAGAAAAGTTTGGGCTATATTTTTATCCAGAGCTGATTATTTACAGCATCAACTTCAAGGAGTTCAAAGACAATCCCGATGGCTGGGAAGGTAGGAAAAGAATCCTAATAAACGCAGCAAAAGCCTTAGAAAGAGCTGGAGCTGAAGTGATTGGGATTGCAGCAAACACTCCCCACATGGTGTTTTCTGATGTTCAAAGAGCTATAAACGTTGAAATGGTCAGCATAATTGACGCGGTTGCTGAGGAAGCTAAAAGAAGAGGGCTGAGAAAGCTTCTTCTTTTAGGAACCAAAACTACAATGACAATGCCGTTCTACAAGGAAGCGCTCAAAGAGAAGGGCTTCGATGTAATAGTGCCAAATGAAGATGAGATTGAGGAAATAAACAGAATACTCTTCGAAGAGTTCGTATTTGGAAACTTTAAAAGCAAACCCTACCTCCTAGATGTCATAGAGAAATATATGAGTGAACAAGATATTGAAGGTGTTATATTAGGATGCACAGAGCTTCCATTAGCTATAAAACCAGAAGATGTTAGTGCTGAAGTTCTCGATACCGCGGAAATTCACGTTAGAGCATTGATTGAAAAGGCTTTGGGATGAATTGCCGTTTTGGATTCTTATTTAATTACTCATTTAATTACTCACTTTAGTTTCTAATTTCTAGACCAATATACTTATAACACTTTTCAGACTAAAACTAAAGCATGAAGTGGATAGTTGTTGATCCCGAAATCTGTCATGGAAAACCTGTTTTTAAAGGAACAAGAATACTGGTTAGTGATGTACTTGAGATGCTAGCTGCTGGTATGAGCATTGAAGAAATACTTAAAGAGTATCCGCAGCTAAGCGAGGAAATGATAAGAGAGGCTATTGAATATGCAGCAAGGCTCATACGGGGAGAATATAATGTCGTTAAGGTTTCTACTTGATGAGAATGTCCCACTATCAGTCAAGAAATTCCTAGAATCCAAGGGTTATCATGCAGTGTATGTCCCTAAAGGAGCCAAAGATTCAGAAGTTGCAAAAATAGCCAAGAATACAAATTCAATCCTTCTGACTCGTGATTCTGATTTTGCCAACACTCTAATGTATCCCCCACACGAGTTCCCCGGGATCATTCTTCTCAAAACACATCCTCCAGTCCCCAAAGACATGATTGAAAGCTTAGAATTTGTCCTTGAAAATCTCAAAGAAGAATTTAAAGGAAAACTGATTATTGCAACAAAAGAGGGATTCAAAGTTATTGAAGTCTGACCCTAAACCTCTTTTGGCGGCACCAAAATCCCAAGTTCCGTAATAATCCCTCTCACATACTTCCAAGGTGTTATATCAAAGAGGTAGTTCCTTATCAGAAAGTGGTTTCTCTTGAATTTTCTTTCCACGATCTCAACTTCCTCAGCCTTAAGTTCTGGATGAACCTTGAAACTCTCAGCCGCAACGTAAAAAGGAACACCATTATCATGACAAGCTAACGCTAGAAGATACGTGCCGGCTTTGTTTACCACGCAACCATCTCTGGTTATATTATCAGCCCCAACTAACGCTAAAGTCGCTTTCTTTGCAAAGAGCCCAAGCTGGGCATCGGTAATAACCTCAAATGAAATATCGAGCTTCTCAAGCTCTTTTGCCAAAGCGAGACCCTCATAATCCGGAGCACTCTCCGTGAGAATTACCTTAAAGTGCTTACCCTTCATCTTTGCTGCCTTTAAAATCTCAAAAACTGTTGAAGAGAAAGAGTGTGTGATTATTACCTCGTTTTCATCAATTAGCTCGCTTCCTATATTACCAATCTCCCTTTTTGCTTCTTCACTAAGCTTTATAAACTCCTCGGCTTTTGCTCTAACGAACTCTGGATTGTTTGTCAAAGGAATAAAACGAATCAAGTTGTAGAGAGAAGCCATCGTGGGATTTACACTAATAATTTCATTGCACATCTCCTTCAAAGCCTCAAAAAGCTCTTCTCCAGTCAAAAGCTCAGCAAGCTTTAGGTAAGCTTCGGCACCTCTTTTGGCTAAGTAGCTTGCCCCTCGAATTCGTTCGGCTTTCATCTCGTCGATGATGGCTTGGACTTCTTGGGGGAGCATGAAATCACCAGCCTTCCTCAAATCTTATCCCTTTTTCCTCCATGAACTTTTTAGCCTTTTCTATGATCTCTTCATCTTCACCAAAGAGAATTATGCCAATATATTTTCCAAAGCCCTTCGGTGAGGAGTGAATCCTCACGGGAAACTTCTCGAGGGTCTCATTCAAAATTGGAGCAAGCTTTGATTCATCTGTAATTTCTGCCACCAGCTTTCTCTGAACGAATTTCCTCTCGCCAAGCTTTGGGAGAACTTCGTTCTCAAGCATAGCCTTCATTTCCCTCGGCATCCCGGGCAGCACAAAGATTTTAACGCCGTCATGCTCGATGTAAGCTCCTGGGGCAGCACCTTCCGTATTCCTCAATGCTTCGGCACCTTCAGGAAGGTGAGCCATCTTTTTTCTAGCCTCGTTTAAGTTTGGATCATCTATGAGACCTTTCTCATAAAGCTCATGGTAAAATTCCTCAATTCTCTTTAAACAATCCCTTCTCAAAACGAGCTTTTTGCCTAAAGCCTCTGCCACGGCAAGCATAGTAACATCATCATGTGTCGGTCCCAATCCTCCAGAAATAATCAGCACAGAAGGTCTTCTTGAGAGTATCTCCCTGATTACAGCTTTTATCTCCTCAACATCATCTCCCACAGTCGTTTTTCTCCTCACCCAGTAACCCTTCTCTGTTAATTTTTGAGCAATGTAAGCGGAGTTGCTGTCAACGGTGTGTCCAGTTAAGAGCTCATCACCAATCGTAAGGATTTCAGCGAACACTTGCACCACCCATAGAACTCTTTAGCACTCGGTCTTTTTGGAGTTTTCCATCATTCGATAAATCGAACGTTCGCTCCACATATCAAACGGTTTTTCATAACACCTCCAGTGAAAGCAACGTTTAAGTATCAACTTGTTAAAATAATCTTTGGAGGTGGTTTCTGTGAAAGTTAAGGTGGGAATTAACGGTTACGGGACAATAGGGAAAAGAGTAGCTTATGCTATCACAAAGCAAGATGATATGACACTTATAGGTGTAACAAAGACAAAGCCAGACTTCGAAGCTTACAGGGCAAAGGAGCTCGGCATTCCAGTATATGCAGCATCAGAGGAATTCTTGCCAAGATTTGAAAAAGTAGGTTTTGAAGTTGCCGGAACTTTAGAAGACTTGCTTCAGAAGGTTGACGTTATCGTTGATGCGACTCCAGGAGGAATGGGAGCAAAGAATAAGCCAATTTATGAAAAGTACGGAGTTAAAGCAGTGTTTCAAGGTGGAGAAAAGGCTGATGTTGCAGAGGTTTCCTTTGTTGCTCAGGCAAACTATGAAAAAGCTCTCGGGAAGAGCTACGTTAGGGTTGTTTCATGCAACACAACCGGATTAACAAGGACGCTAAGTGCGATTCAAGAGTACATTGACTACGTTTACGCTGTGATGATTAGAAGAGCCGCTGATCCAAATGACATTAAGAGAGGTCCGATCAATGCAATAAAGCCAACCGTTGAAGTTCCATCTCATCACGGTCCCGATGTTCAAACAGTTATTCCAATAAACATTGAGACGACAGCTTTTGTTGTGCCGACTACAATAATGCACGTCCACTCAATAATGGTCGAGCTGAAGAAACCAATTACGAGGGAGGATGTAATTGATATCTTTGAAAACACCACGAGGGTTCTGCTGTTTGAGAAAGCGAAAGGCTTTGAGAGCACTGCCCAGCTGATAGAGTTCGCTCGTGATCTGCACAGAGAGTGGAACAACCTCTACGAAATAGCTGTCTGGAAGGAGAGCATAAACGTTAAGGGCAACAGGCTGTTCTACATTCAGGCAGTTCATCAGGAGAGCGACGTTGTGCCAGAGAACATTGACGCAATCAGAGCAATGTTTGAGCTTGCAGACAAGTGGGAGAGCATAGAGAAGACCAACAAGAGCTTAGGAATTTTGAAGTGAAGCAAACTTTGCTGTGCAAAGTTTGATCGAAGTTTGGGTGCCCTGCTACACAAAGCAAGGAATCTAGTGAGTCCCTCTCCAATTTTCTGATTTTCTATTACTTACTCTTTTTAGCGTCCGCTGGACGCTGACTAATTGGAAGCAAATCCTGGTAAGTGTGGGACGTTAAAAGGTGAAAAAGCATTACACAGATAAAATCGAGTAGATAAACACCAAAAAGAACACAAGTCCAGAGAGATAAGCAAACCCGTAAGGTATTGGGAGATACTGCTTTTTGTGGATCTTTTTCGCTTTTATATACATCACTGTTGGTAGAATCCCTGCATAAAGCAAGCCGCCGAAGGTTCCAGCCATCCAGAGGGCATTTACAAAGCTGTTCAGCCCAGCAAAGTATATGAGCAACGGTGGAATCACAGTTAAAAGCCATGCATGAGACCTTTTAATGCTGAATATCTCTTTCATGTTGTCCATCTGAGCCAAACCAATTCCAATGTAGCTCGTGCTTATTGCAGCCAATGGAAGAACTAAGCCCAAAATTTTACCTAAACTACCGTAGAGCTGCTCAAGGGCTGAGGTGGCTAACTCTGGAGTCTTTGGCCCAAAAGCACCAACAAATGCAAGCACGAAGAAAGCATAAAACACCATTGGAACAAGGTATCCAATCAGAACAGCCCTTGTGGTCCTCTTCACATCTCCCAAACCTTTTAGCATCTCTGGAACAACCATATGGCTCACATAGGCAAATACAGCAACACCAATGCCCTTTGTTATAGCTGAATAATCAATCTTCGTTAAGTTTGAGACATCAGCTTTGGGAATAACAAGTGCTATTGCAAGGGTTAGAGCACCTAGTAAAAGGAAGTTCAGCAGAAGCTCAGCCTCTCCAGATGCTTTTAAGCCAAGAAAGACTATCAAGCTCATTACAAACCAGAATATTAGAGCGCCAGCTTTCTCATTAATACCAAAGAGAGAGGAAAGAATGTCCCCGCTACCAGCTATGTAAGCGATCAAAGCTCCATAGCTCAGAACAGAAATGCTTAAAAACATCAAATATCCTCCAACCTTTCCTAAATAGACCTCGGCAATCTTAGAGAGAGTTCCATCGCTGTGAGCGGCTAAATCAAGAACAAACAGCGCTGTGAGCAATGTTAACAATCCCGTTGCAATAACAATGATAATCCCCAAAAGTCCGGTATCCTTTAGAGCATAAGGCAAACCCAAAACTCCCGCTCCAATTTGAGTTCCGATTAAGATTGCACTCGCTTCTGCCAAACTCAGCTTCCTCATTTTAGAATCACCATGATTCATGAACGAAAATTCACCTTTAAAACCTTGCTATTTGTAAAGCTGGGGACATCAAATGGCAAAGAAATGCACCAACAGACACATAAATGCATTAGAACACATGAATTGCCGTTGCTTTAAAGCTGACATAAACCTCTTTTCCTTCCTTAATTCCCATCTCAATCAGAGAGGAGCGGGTTATGAAAGCTTTAAGCTCAATTCCACCGATATCAAGAGTTAATCTAATTAGCGAGCCCAAATCCTCAATTGCCAAAACCTTGGCTTTAAACTCATTCCTTGCAGAGGTTTTTATAGGTTCATTTGATATGATTATGTCCTCAGGCCTTATGCCGATTCTAACCTTTCCTCTGGCTTCTATTGGCAGTTCAACTAGAATCCCATTTGCTTTCAGAATTCTGCCCTCTGCAATCCCCTCAATTATGTTCTCAAAGCCAAGGAATCTTGCAACTTCTTCATTCTTTGGTTTTCCAAACACTTCTCTGACTTCTCCTGTTTGAATGAGTTTTCCGTTTAGCATTATTCCAACTCTGTCTCCCAAGCTGACAGCCTCTTCGAAGGAATGGGTAACGTGCAGAGCTGTAAAGCTGAGCTCTTTCCTCCAGCGCTTCATCTCTTGAATCAGCTTAGCCCTTGTTTGGACATCAAGATTTGCAAAAGGCTCATCAAGAAGGAGAAGTTCAGGCTCTAAAACCAAAGCTCTAGCTATTGCAACCCTCTGCGCCTCACCTCCACTCAGCGTTTTTGGATTCCTATGTAAAAGATGAGAAATCCCAAGGATTTCTGCAATCTCTTTAACCTTTCTCTCGATCTCTACCTTGGGAATTTTTCTCAGCTTTAATCCGTAAGCGATATTGTCGTAAACTCTCATATGGGGGAAGAGCGCATAATTTTGAGGTATGTAAGCTAAATCTCTCTTTTCTGGAGGTAAGAAAGTTATGTCTTCATCGTTCATAAAAATCCTCCCAGAGTCTGGGATGAAAATTCCAGCGATAACTTCAAGAAGAAGAGTTTTCCCAGCACCGCTTGGGCCTAGAATTATGAAGTATTCACCCCTGTTGACTTCGAAGCTTATGTTTCTGAGCTTAAACTCTTTCCAATCTTTGCTCACGTTTTCGACCCTAAGCATTTCTCGACCTCCCCACGAGCCATCTCAAAACAACGAATATGCCCAAGCTTAATATTATTAAAATCACAGAGATCGGCCTCGAAGCTCTCAGTCCATAGTTGTTGAAGTACTCCATAACTAAAACTTGAGCTGTTTTTGGATAGTAAGCAACAATTAAGATGGCTCCAACCTCACTTATTGCCCTTGCCCATGTCATTATGGCACCGCTAAAGATTGAAGGCAACGCTAAAGGCAAGCTGATTGTAAAGAATGCTTTAAGCTTTGAGGCTCCTAAAGTTCTTGCTACATGCTCGAGCTTTTCATCAACAGCCAAAAATCCATCACGGGCAGCATTTATCGTAAACGGTGCAGAGACAAAAAGCATCACCATTATTATCCCCAGATAGCTGTCGAGAATCCTGTTTGAAAAGGTCACGAGGAGCATGATACCAACAACAGAGTGAGGGATTACAATCGGAACATCAACAACAGCTTGAACAAAGCTTTTGCCCCTGAAATCTTTTCTCGCAAGGATATAGCCGAGAGGAACACCGAAGAAAAGGGAAATTATCATTGTAGCTGTTGATGTTAGGAGGGAGTTTTTAAGAGAATCCAAAACAAGCTCATCATGGAGTGCTTTTACAAGCATCTCCCAATCGAAGAGTTGCTTACTTATGATAACAACTAATGGTAGAAGAATATACAGCACGAGGAACGTTCCAATCAGAGCAAAGAATGCTGTTACATAGTCGCGCTTCATATCTTCACCTCTGAAAAGGAAAAATAAAAAGGTTAGCCTTCAATCTTCACCTCGTCCTTAATCTCATCTGGAACATTTCCAAATGCCACTGGTGGCCATATGAAGTCCTGATAGTTCTCCGCAAAGATTTCCTTGCCCTTCTCGCCCAGCATGAAGCGGAGGTACTGCAGTGCAAGCTCTCTGTTGGGAGCATCTTTGAGAACAGTGACACCGTAGACAATTGGCTTTGCTTTAATGGTCTTTCCTGTTGAGCCTAAAGTTATGCTGACTTGTCCATAATAGTCAGCCAAAGTGAAGTCCTTTAGGTTTATCTCCTTTGGCAACTCAATGAACTTAAGGTGGTGCTGCATTGCAACGCTCTTGTAGATGAAGTAATAGTCAAGAGAGCCAGATTCAACTAAACCCGTTAAATCAGTTTCCTTTGGTCTTATAACGACCTTATCACTTTTAACCTGTATCTCCTTAGGAGCAATTACATGATTGCCTTCTGCGTAGATGTTTGTGTTCTTCTCAACAAGTGTCTCAAATATCTGCTTTCCGTAATAGATGTCAGCTAATTTCATGACCATTACACTTCTGTATCCGCAGGGATCCTGGTTGGGATCGCTGAAGCCAAACTTAACATCAGGCCTTGCCAAGATTTCGTACCAGTTGTCTGAGTTGATTTCATCAGCATATTTACTCTTGTCTGTGAACGCAATGACAATCTCATTTGTAGCGAAGAGGACGTAAAAATCAGTGTAATTTGGAACTAAGAGCTGAGGTATCAATGTATAATCCGCAACAGCCACGATATCAGCTGTTTTGTGCAGATCTGTAACTTTCCTAACTGCCATAACACTTCCGCTTGCCTCTGCTTGGATCTCCACGTCATAGCCAAGATTCTCCTTGACATATTCTTTGAATGCCTCGCCAACGTCTTTAAGGGGCTCACTCAGAGAACCGGCGTGAAAAATCTTTAAAGTTGCTTTTTTGAGCTCTGTTTGTGTTGCTGATGACGTTGGGGAAGCTTTTTCACTTGTTTCAGTACCTCCACCTATGCAGCCGCTTGCAACAACTCCCAGAATCAGAACCCCAAGTGTGATTAAAGCTAACAGCCTTTTCATAATACCACCATGAAAATACCCAGCTTTAGGTAATTTAAACATTTCGGACAAACAAACTAAATTAGGTAAATATATATGTTTAACATGGAAATAGAGACCACAAACTTAAAACACCAAAGGTAGGGTAAACTCAATTCCCTATCGCTTTGTACTCCCGAGAATAGCTAGAAAAACTGTGAACATGATAATGGAGTGCCTCGGGGGGAAGTTTTAGAGAGATTGAAGGAGAGATGTATTGAGATTTGGGGGAAACCCTCTAAAGTTTTTTCAATCTTTTTCAATATTCATTTAAAATTATGCGCTTTTTTACCATAAATCTTAAAATTTGATGATTATTACAAAAATTTTTAAAGCAAAGTGCAGAAGACAAAATAGGGGAGTGTAATGTACAAAGGCGTATGGATTCATCCTTGGGACTTTAACGAAGAAGCAATATCAAAAATCTCTCATTATGGATTCACCCACGCAAGCCTAGCTGTTCGCTATATTGAAGAGCGACAAGACTGGCCTGGACCTAATATAATTTTCCAGAATCCTAAAAAGAGAGCATACACTTCCGAAGAAAATGCAGTCTATTGGATTCCCGATAGGGAAAGGTACTCGCACTTACCTCCTCAGCTAAGACCTAAGCCTTCAAAAGAGGTTAAAGGAGATGTTGTGGGAAAGTTCATCAAAGCCTGTGAAGAGAACTCAATTAAAAGTGTTCTCTGGTTCCCCACACTTAGATGGGAGAAAGCTGTTAGAGACAGCTTAGATTTTGGAGTTAAAGATATCTATGGTTCCCATCCAGGCTATAAAAGAATGTTTCTATGCCCCTCAAACCCATTTGTAAGAGAAACCCTTTCACTTATGATAGAGGAGCTCTCAGAAAAGTATGAGTTCGATGAGTTTGAGTTTGATTTCATACGATATCCAGAGATTCCCCTAACGTATGGAACTCCTCTGCTGAATCTTGCTCTTTCCCCTTGTTTCTGTGAGCACTGCAAAGCTGAAGCCTTAAAACATAATCTCGACCTAGAAGAGGTTAGAGAAACTCTAAAAGAGATTGTTGAATGGCACGTTAAATACCTTCCAAACTCATATTACTGTAAAGATGATGACTACTTGGAAGCAACATATCTTGAGTTTACACGGGAAATAATCGAAAACGAGCTAATTAAGAAGTGGCTAAAGTTTAGAGCAGGACAAATAAGTATTCTCTTAAAAGAGCTTTCAAAGATAGTTAAAAAGAACAATCCTAAAGCGCAGATAAGCGCTGATTTATATCCTCCTTCTGGGGCTTGGCTTTTGGGTCAAGACTACAAAAAGCTTGTGGAAATTGTGGATGCAGTGAAGATAATGATTTATGTCAAGCCTTTTGGAAAATCCATTTGCAGGATACCATATGAAACTAGAATAGCAAGAAAATACTTGAAGGATAAGCTCCTAATTCTTGGTTTGGCATCATGGCCGCCAACAACTCCAGAGGACATTGAAGAACAGCTTAAATTGGCTTTGGACTCTCCAATTGATGGTGTGAGTTTTTACTCATATGGCTGGACTCCCGAGAAAAATTTCCTCAAGATAAAGGAGCTCTTTGAGAGGTGGAAGATATGAAATTTGGAATTAACTGTTGGAGCTTTCCGAAAACATTTTCAATAGAAGAAGCCCTCAAAGCTGCAAAAGAAATTGGCTATGTTGGTTATGAGGTCGGATTAGCATTAGAGGACCTTGAGCATTTTGGAAAAGACGAATTCAAGACCAAGTTTAAAACAATCAAAGAAACTTCCGAAAGCGTGGACATAGAGATACCCAGTGTTGCAACTGGCTTGTTCTGGCGCTTCAATCCTATCACAGACAAAGAAAACGCCTTGAAAGTCGTCAAAGCAGAATGTGAGGCAGCATCACTTTTAGGGGCAGAGCTTATACTAATTGTTCCCGGAGTTGGAGTTCCAAGCTTGGCCTATGAAAAGCACTTTGAAAAGGCATCAGAATTCGTAAAAGAAGCTTCAAAAATTGCAGAGGAATACGGGGTTAAGATAGGACTGGAGAATGTGTGGAACAGAGTTTTTGCGGGGCCATTAGAGTTCAAGCAATTCTTAGACGAAATAAACTGTGAGAATGTTGGGGCCTATTTTGATGTAGGCAACACAATACCTCACTCACTGCCAGAGCACTGGATAAGAGTTCTTAGAGACAAGATACTCCAAGTTCACGTTAAGGACTTTAACTTAGTCGAACTTAAGTTTGGAATTCCTCTCAGCGGGAGCGTCAACTGGAGTGAGGTTAGAAAAGCTCTTGAAGAAGTGAAATATGACGGGTACATCCTTCCAGAAGTGCCGCCATACTTAGCAGATCCCGTTAAAGCCGCTGAAGACTCATTCACCTCTCTAAAAAAGATATTCGGGTGATATAAATGAGAATTGCTCTCATCGGTGCCGGAAGCATGGGGCAGTTGCATTTGAAAGTCATGAAAATGGCAAACGTGGAAATAGCAGGAGTTTGCGACATCAAGCAAGAGATCCTTGAAAAAGTGAAAGCAGAGTACAAAGTTCCAGTTTATACAAATTATAAAGAGATGCTTGAGAATGAGAGCCCAGATGGAGTAATAATTGCAACACCTCCCCATCTGCACAGAGAACAAGCTTTATATGCCTTGAGAAATGGATTCCACGTTCTCCTTGAAAAGCCCATGGGCGCTGATATTTATGACGCAAGAGCAATCTACAGGAAAGCCAAAGGAACGAATAAACTCATGGTGGCGTTTAGCCTTAGATTCCATGGACTTTTCATGAAGGTAAAGGATTATCTGGACAACGAGCTTGGAGATGTTCTCTTCCAGTGGCATATAGCTTTAGGAAGGACTCCTAGGAATGAGTGGATAAAAGACAAAGGAAAAAGTGGCGGAATGATAAATGAAAACGCAGTGCATGTAATTTATTATTTCCTCTGGTACGCTGGAGACATAAAGAAAGTCTACGGAAGATGCTGGACTCTTGAAGAAGATGCCACGATAGAGGATAATGCTGTAGCAACTTTTGTCCATAAGAGTGGAGCCATTTCAACATTAATGCAGACATGGACCGCTCAGCACAGATGGAGAAAATGGGGACTGCAAGCTACCAATGGAACTGTTACGGTTGATGGATATCTTGGAGGGGACTACAGAATTTCAAAAAGAGAGATGCAAATCCTTGAAGAGGGCAACTTTAGCGAACCCGTTGAAGAAATGTATCTGAGACAGTTAAAGCACTTCCTTGAATGCATTGAAAATGGTACAAAGCCAGTGGTTAATGAAGTTGATGGCTTGAAAGTTCATAAAGCAGTGAGCGCATTGTATAGGGCCTCAAAGAGTGACAAGCAGATAACAATTTAATTTTTTAATTTTCTTACTTTGCTCCATTTTCTATTAACAAACCGCCAATAGGTTTTTAAACCACGGGGTTTTAAATAAGTTAAAATTTGATAACCAGATTGCTAAGAATACCCCAGTAGTTCTCATGGAGGTGAAAAATTTGGTAAACAAAAATGAGGCAAGGTATAAGAAAGAGCTTGAATTTTTTAAAGAGATTCTCAAGGACTACCTCGACGAAATCGATATTCTAATTTGGCTGGCTTTAAGAGATGACGGAAGAATCTCTGATACAGATTTGGCAAAGATAGCCAATGTCTCAGTACCAACTGCAAGAAGGAGGAGACTGGCATTAGAGGAGAAAGGGATAATCAAAGTCAGAGGGTTCTTAGTGTTTGACAAATTAAAGCTAGCATCAGCAGATGTTCTAATTAAGCTTAAACCTGGCTGTTCTGCCGAGGCGGTAAAGGATTTCATTACAAAAGCCTTGGAAGAGCCCAGGATATACGAAGTCAGCGAATATATTGGTGAGTACGATTTCCTCTTCAGGTTCTTTGAGAAGGACTTTAGAACATTAAAGGAGAAAATCGAGGAGTTCATGCTCGAAAGCAATGTCGTCAGCCACTACACAATTCTTGCAAACGTTTATACTCCTAAACTGTTCTCTGAGCTGATAAACTCTTCATCAAAGTGAGTTCATTCTTTTCAATTTTTTGCAAATTATTGTTATAGTACCATAAAAATATTAGCAAAAGACTTTTATACATAACAAAATTAGTCATAATCATGCAAACAATTGACAACGAAATAACGCTAGATGAGGAGGATTTAGCAGATATAATAAGAGGAAGTACTGTGCTAGGATGCGGGGGCGGTGGTAGTCCAAAGAATGGATGGAGGCTTATTAAAAAAGAACTCAAAAAAGGAAAAGAGTTCAAGCTTATTAGTATCAATAAAATCCCTAACCACAAGAGAACTGTGAGCGTATATTTTGTAGGGCCAATTAATGGAGACAGGAAATATAGAAATTTGGCAGCAGAAGCACTTATAGAGCTTGAAAGCTTTTTAAATGAAGAATTCTTTGCCATTATCCCAACTGAAATGGGAGGAAATAGTACAGCTGTTGCCCTTTCAACTGCAGCAAGACTTGGAATCCCAACAGTTGATGGGGACATGGCAGGAAGAGCCGTCCCAGAGCTTCACCACTCTGTTTATTATCTTCATGGACATAAAATGACCCCTTTTTCTGTAGTTACCCTCCATGGAGACGTTATGATAGTTCCGAAAATTAAAGATGACATAAACGCTGAGAAACTTGTTAGAAGTATTGTTTCATCAATCAAGTCCAAAGTTGGAGTTGCTTCCCATCCAATAAAAGGGAAGATTTCTAAAGAAATTTTGATTAGGGACAGCTTAAGCTATGCACTGAAGCTTGGAAAAATACTGAGAGAAAAAGACGATTGGATTCTGAAATTTTTAAAAGAGGGAGGATTTCTTCTTTTTAAAGGAGAGTGCATTTTTCTAAAGTGGAAAAATGAAAATGGTTTTACAGTTGGGGAAGTTGAACTCCAAGGAATTGATGAATTTAAGGGAGAATCTTACAGGATATGGTTCAAAAATGAGAACATAATCTCATGGAGGAACAATCAGATTGATGTTACAGTTCCAGATTTGATAACCATACTAACAATAGAAGGAGAACCAGTTATAAATTCTGAACTAAAAGCTGGAAGAGAGTATGTGGTATTCGGATTCAAAGCACCAAAGGTTTGGAGAAGCCCAAAAGGACTAAAAATCTTAGGGCCGCGACATTTTGGATTTAATGTCAAGTACATACCGATAGAGAAAAGAAAAATTAAAGCTCAAAGACTAACTCACCATTCACGTATGTCTGTTCAACTCTGAGTTTCTCATCCAAAACTACGAGATCAGCTTTGTTTCCTGGTTTTATTAAGCCAAGCTTTTCTTCGCTTATAGCCCTTGCTGGGGTGTATGATGCCATTATGAGAGCATCTTGGATAGGAATTCCAATTTTAACTAGGTTTCTAATTGCTTTGTCCATTGTTAAGGTGCTTCCAGCTAAAGCACCGTTCTCTAGGCGGCAGATTCCATCTTTAACAACAACTTTTAATCCTCCAAGTTCATATTCTCCATCCGGTAGCCCAGTCGCACTTATTGCATCTGTGATGAGTGTTATCCTATGCTTCCCTGCTATTTTATAAGCCAACTTTATTGCCGCTGGGGAGAGGTGAATTAAATCGCAGATTAGCTCAACGAATACGCTTTCGCTCTCTAAACAAGCTCCCACTACACCGACATCTCTGTGGTGAATTCCGCGCATAGCGTTGAAGAGGTGAGTCGCTTTACTTGCTCCAGCTAAGATGGCTTTTTTAGCTTCTTCATAAGTTGCATTAGTATGTCCAAGCTGAACAATGACACCAAGTTCAACGGCTTTTTCTATGAACTCCAATGCACCTTCGACTTCAGGTGCTATTGTTATCTCTCTTATGTTTCCATTTGAAGCCTCCCAATACTCAAGAAATTCTTCAAAACTTGGCTTTCTGATATAAGCTGGATTCTGAGCACCTCTTTTCTCGGGGTTTATATACGGGCCTTCTAAATGCAATCCCAAGATTCTTGCTCCCTCTAGCTTTTTCTCTTGAGTTCTTATAGCTTCCACAACAGCTTTTGAGGCTTTCAAAAGAACTTCATGGGAAGCAGTGACAGTTGTGGGTATGAAAGCCGTGACACCGTGCTTAACTAGGGCTTTGCTCATTCCTAAAAAGCTGTCAACTTTTGCATCATTGGTGTCAAATCCATAGCAGCCGTGAATGTGGGTATCTATGAATCCCGGAGCTAGAATTTTGCCCTCTAAATCAATTCCGTCCTTGACAAGGCCTTTAAAGACTTTCTTAATTATGCCATTTTCAATTACAACGGTTGCAGGCTCAATGACTTCAAGAGGAGTGTAGAGCTTTGCATTCGTTAAAATCATACAACCACCTCAGAACAGCTTTATTCTGTTCCCATATCTCTCGAAGAGCTTTGAGTTGTGTTCCTCAGCTCTAGGCAAATGAGCGCTTATCCATACTGGCGGTCTAATGCCTTCCTTAACGAGCTTTTTAACCGTTAAAGCTACTATCGTGTTGGCTATGAAGCAGTTAGTTATCGTTGAAACTGGGGCAACCTTCATCTCAAAGCCCTCTATGCTCAGCACTGCATCTCCGGGAGGAACTTTGTTATCAATTACTAAGTCTACAACTTCAAAAAGCCTCTTTCCAAACTTGTTCTTTGGAGTTAAGCTCTTCGAGTATTCCACAGCGGTTATTCCTATTGTCTTGGCCCCCAGCTCTTTTGCAGTTAAAGCTGCCTCTACGGGAAACTGATTGACACCTGAAGTTGAGACTACCATCACTACATCGCATTTTTGGACTTTCGCTGTTTTGAGCAAAATTCTTGCATATCCCTCTATTTTCTCCATTGCTGTTGACTTTTCAGCACCGTGAGAGATGTTTATATCAGTATCAAGGATTGGATTAACCAGCGCTAACCCACCAGCCCTGTAAAAAAGCTCCTCCCCTAGCATTGCTGAGTGTCCAGCTCCAATTACATGCAGTATTCCACCTTCTTTAATGCTCTCTGCGAGGATTTCTGCAGCTTTTTCAATGTTCTCTTTTTCCTCCTCCATGATTCTTTTAAGTAGTTCATTAATTATGTTATAATATTCCTCAATCATAGCTACCACCTGTCCGAATAGAAGATGTAAGCGTTTTCGACTTCAAAATTCCTGAACATGTAGCTTTCAGGCTTTCTAAAAATCTCCACATTTAGAGACTCTAACTCCTCCCTCGGGGCATAAATCACCAAACTTTTAGCCTTCATTTTTTCAGTGGCAGCTTTAAGAAGTGCCCATGTTATTTCTAAATCTTCTCCTACAACTTCCCTTACAATGCAAAACCCTGGCAAAGTGCCTTTCATAATAAAGGTGTAACCTCTAATTTTTCCATCATCAAAGACAAGTGCATTCCCCTTTTCCTTGGAATAAAAAAATGTGTGCCAAAAAGTCCTCTTTATGAATTTCTCCGCTATATACTCTGCATCCCTTTTGATTACTCCTCCCAGATTCGATATTCTGCTTTCATAAAGCCTAAGGATATCCTTTGCATCCCCTATAGCTGCCTCCCTAACATAGGAGCTTTTCTCAATTTCCTTAAGTTGCTGTTCTACAGCAATCCCGTATTCCGTGAAATAAGAGTCTTTAAAGCCGTATTTCTGATATATCGAATGAGCTATTTCTCCATAACCTGCAAAGAGTGCTGAAATTTCATAATTTTTGTCTATTTCTTGTATAACCGCACTCATCAAATTCTTCGCTATCCCTCTACCTCGGAATTCTGGAGCAGTACATACATTTGCTATTCCAGCACACTTTAAGAAATCCTCACCAATTTTGACTTCTCTCTCCACTATTTGAATCATTGAAGCAATTTTGCCATTTTCTTCATAGAGGAAAATGTTCTCAAGCTTAACGCCATCGTCACACTTCAGCCATGTCAAAAATTTCTCCCTGTTTAGACCCCACTCTCTATACGTTCTAAAGCATTTTATCATGAAATTCACTATGTCCTCTATGTCTTCTGTTTCTGCTCTCCTTATCATAGGCTCACCTTATTGTTTCAACTTTCACATCAAAGAATTTGTCAACTGTAAACGGACCCTTCTTTCTCTTCTTGAGCTCCTGATTGTACCAGTGCTCTCTGTCCAGAAGCAGAATTGCCATTCTTCCCATCTTCTGAGGCATCTTCACAACTAATGCATCTTTATCTCTTTCGAACTCAATGCCATGACACCTTAAGAGCTGCGCTGCTTTTTCAACTTCTCTTCCTGTTATCCTAAACCCCTTATATTCCCTTCCAACTTTCATTTCCTCCTTTTCCCACTCTTCCCTAACTTTCAGAAACTTTTCTGGATTTTCTTCTGCGTACTCTATTGCTGTAAGAATAGCGTTTAAGTGAACACTAACCCTGTCACTCATAAGGTAGCCAGCTAGTCCAACACCCCAGCTCTCAACGAGCACTTTTGCAGATCCCTCAAATGGAACATGCGATCCTAAGACATTGTTGGGAACTATTGGGAATTCTTGAGCTTCAGCCATAAAGTGCCTCATTTTTGGTCTCCATGGAAGTGCCTTTGCTATTTCATTGGCAACTTTTTCTGAAATCAATCTAATGCCCTCATTAACCCAGTTGTATGGGGTATCTGTTATCGTTGAGAGGAATCCTTCAGTTTCATCTGCCCACTTGGGCGGACAGCCACCTTTAGCGTAGAACTCATGTAAATCAAGAACCAAATGGGGTTTAACTTTGTTGAAGACTTCGTGAATTGCTCTCGTCTCTGGCTGGCTTAAATACATGAAGTCCCTGTTCAAATCCTCCCCATTAGCATTTCTTCTTGCCTCCTCCCATACATGGCTCCAGTGAGGCTCAAAATTTTTTGCTTTAAATAGCTCATAGTTTCTCTGAAATCCATCAGGATTTGCTAGGGGAATTATGTGAAGCTCCACGTTTTCTAGTTTCTCAAAGTTATAGTTCATTGGATATCTCTCTTTCAAGGCCTCCATTAGAACAACGCATGCATTTACTGGAGCTGGTTCAGTTCCATGAATGCCTGCCACAATGAGTATCTTTACTTTTCCATTTCCAATTTTGACATGGTAGATGTTCTTATCTAAAACACTCTTTCCAACAATTTCGTATTCCCATCCAGAGGATTCAACAGCAACTTTCACTTTTTCATAAGTAATTAAATGAAACAGTGCCTCTTTCATAAGCTTCACCAAAATGTTTTTTGCGCCAATCTTTAAAAATTTAAAGTTTATATTTGTTATGCTGCCAAATTTTAAATATAACATGAAAACAGGTGAAAGAGCATGAAAACAGCTTCCGTTAAAGTTGATATTACGCCAAAAAACTCAATGCCAATGGCTGGATATGCTTTAAGAAAGGGAAAGAGCGAGGGTGTTCTTGACCCTCTATATGCGAGAATGCTCTATATGGAAGAAGAAAATCCCGTAATGATAGTTTCCTTAGACCTCATCCGAGTTGATGATGAACTTTATGAGGGGATTTCAAGAGAAATAAGCAATGAAATCGGAATTTCCGAGAAAAACGTATTGATTGCAGCTACACATACTCATTCCGGCCCAGAAATCTCTACTGGTTTTTGGAGCAGTATAGAGTTAAGTGAGGGGGATGTTAAATTAGTTGAAGAATACAAACAGCATCTAATTGACTTAATTCTCAGTGCTGTAAACAAGCTTAAAATAGAGGAAACTCCACTGTTCGGAGGAAAAGCAGAGGTGAATGGAGTAGCATCTAACAGATTAAGTCGTGATGGGCCGATGGATAATGAGTGTGTGTTTTTGTTCTCTGAAAAGGAGTTTATAGCTTTAAATTTTCCTTGTCATCCCACTGTTTTGCCAGCTTCAAATAGAAAGTTTTCTGGAGACTTAGCAGGTGCAATTTGCAGACTCTTCGAGAGGTCGTTTAATGTAGCATTATTCCTCAATGGTGCTGCAGGAAACGTCAGCACAAGATTTACAAGAAGAGCTCAGACATATGAAGAAGTTAAAAGACTTGCTAAGCTGTTTTATTCCCATGTTAAAGATAATTATTCTGAAATTGAAAAAATTGAAGGTCAGATAAAACTCAAATGGAAAAATATAGACCTTAAAGTCAAGGAGCTTCCACCTATAGAAGAACTCGAAAAGTTGGAGAAAGAATTATACAAAAAGCTTGTGGAGGGCAAAATTAAGAATGTCTCCCCAGCAGAACTGAGAATTTTAGAGAGCAATTATTTAGGAGTAAAAATTTTGAAAAGGAGAGCAGAACTGTTGAAAAATCTTAATAAAATAACGTTAAGGATCGCAAAGCTTGAAATCGGAGATAATTTTGCGGCAATTTTTGTACCAGCTGAGCTGTTTGTTGAATATCAGCTTGAACTAAAGAAAAGCTCTCCATACAAGTACACAATGCTAGTATGCTATGCAAATGGATATGCAGGATACATCCCCTTTTCACCTATGAAAGAAAGCATGTATGAATCATACGCTTCAATTATCGCATCTTCTGAATATGAGCGTTTAAGAAAGGAGTTTCTTAAGCTCCTTACTGGCTAGTTCTAATTTATTCATTATATCTTAAAATTATTTTGATAACTCTGTTTATTTTGACAAAATTAATCGAAAACTTTAATTATTTTTACAGCATCAATATGAATGAGGTGTTGTGCAATGATGAAAAGGGTTGCAACCTTTACACTGGCTCTGCTTCTAGTAATGTCTCTAGCTTTAGTTCCACAGGTTTCTGCTGAAGAACAGCAAATTGTAGGAGTTTGGATGTGGCCAAGCACTTATAAGGTCTATTATCAGGAAGCACTTGAGCAACTTGGATATCAAAATCCCTTCGACAAAAGTGTCTATCCAGCAATTCCCGAGGATATAAAAGAAAAGGCTCTAAAAATGGCAGCGGAGGAGCTTGTGAAAGAACTCAAAGAAGCTGGGATTACTGATGTCTTCTTAGAAGTGAAGCTAACAAGCGGTTACTTAGTCTATCCCAGCAGTGTTTATCCAGGAAGAACATACCCAGCATATCCATACAATACAACAAACATCCTAAAACCACTTCTTGAAGAGGCTCACAAAAACGGGATAAGGATGCACGCCTGGATAATTGTGCATTATGACAAAGAGTTCTTCGGAAAAACAGACCCAATATGGCATGTTGGAAAAGCAAAGAGCAACTGGACAGCTTATCCAGTTGAGGGTAGGGTTAGGCTGGCAAATACAAAGTATCTCGAGGTTCTTGAGAACATAATAAAAGAGCTAATTTCAATGGGCTTTGATGGAATACACTTAGACTACATCAGATACCCCCATATGGTTTACAGCTTCTCACCAAAGGACATTGAAAGAGCAAGGCAAATGGGAATCAATGTAGATAAGATCATATTCGCAGTAAGACACACTTTCTACAATGACGTCCCACTACCAGATGGAAGCACTGCAGGGCCAAAAGATCCATACTACATCTTCAAGCTATACATCAAAGGAGACCCAGATATAGTTAAGTGGTTTGAGCTCAGAAGAAAAGATGTTGATTCTTATGTAGGAAACATAACAGCCTTCGTACACTCACTAAGAGCATGGAATGGAGAAACTCCAATTGTATCAGCAGCTCTTATGCCGGATTGGACAAGGGACAACATTCTCTATCCAGAAGAGTTCCAATTACTGCACTATGGGCAGGTATGGAGCGACTTCGTTAAGCTAGGTGTAGACTGGTTAATCCCCATGGCATACTTTAAAGATTATGGAGAGCCAGTGAGCTGGGTTGGAACTGTCAGAGGGCATGTAGTAGAGGTTGCAGAAGAAAAGAGCGTTCCACTTGTTGGGCTTCAAACATACAGCGTTCCTCTTGAAGACGTAATTGCTGAGGAAGGGTATGCTCTCTCGGAGCTTGGAAACAAAGAGGCACTCTTAGTAATCCTGCCAGCAGAAGAACCAAAATACACAATGGAAGCTAAAGATACTATAAAAGCTCTCTCACTAATTAATAAGGGACTCTATGCTGGAGAATTTGACGGATATATGCTCACAGAAGACATAAAAGTCAATGGTATTGAGGTTCCAAGAGGCTCTATTATCCTCGTTGGAGATAAAGATGAAATCGATTCAATAAAAGCAGAAATTCAGAAACTAGCAGTTAATGAAATTTCCATTAAGAAGCTTCCAGATGCTAAAGTCATTCCACTATTACCTCCAAAAATCGCACTGCTTGATGTTGGGTACAACTACACCATAAATGATGTGCTGAAAGAGCTTGGATTCAAGTATGATATAATTTCCAACGGTAGCATTAAAGCAGGTGCACTTAGCAGATACGATCTGCTAATTCTCCCACCAGGGAGCGGGACTTGGGAAGCGAAACTGTTGGGTGAGGAAGGTGCAGAAAAGCTTGCAGAGTTCTTAGCTGGCGGTGGAGGATTAATTGGTGTTTGTGCAGGAGGCTATGCAGTGATAAAAGGCTACAACGAGCCAACATCCAAAGTTCAGCTTGTTGATGCAGAGCTAAAGAATTGGCCAAACTGGTGGCTTGGAGTTGGAATTGTGCACGTCCAAGTTACAAACGAAAGCAACCCACTTGTATTTGGATTCAAAGATGGATTTGACGCAATTTACTGGAACGGACCAGTGTTCAAGCCATATGACTTAGGAAAAGACACTCCTCTAGGAATTGACGTTGCCCCGTATGTTGAGCTCATTAAATATGTCTCGACCGACCACAAAGAAGGAACATTCAGCTATGGCTGGGGAGACTTCAACCAGAGCTATGTAGATAGCGTGATCAAGAACTCTGCTGCAGTAATATACTCCAAATATGGCCACGGAAAGATAGTTCTGTTTAGCTTCCACCCAGAGCTAACAAGTGGAGACTTGAACTATGCGCCAAACAGTGTTCTGGATTCAAATTACAACTACAGACTTTGGTTCAATGCAATATACTTTGTTTCAAGGAAGAGCAAAGAAATACCACTTAAACCTGCTGAGGGAATAGTGTACTTCAGATGGGGAACAATCAAGCCAAGACTTGAGAGTCCAGATGTTGGAATAAGCATCAAAGAAAGAGGTGCTGTTCTTTTAGTAACCCTAACAAACTATGGAAACGTTGATGCAGAAAACATAACACTGACACTCACAATAGGAAAAGAGAACATGAAGACAAGCTTAAAAGTTGAGATACCGATCCTAAAGGCACATGAAACTAAAATTGTCCGGTTTGTTTTAAACAAAGCTATACTTCCAGATACTGTCAGTGTTGGGAAGAATGTCATAACAATTGAAGTTACAGTAACAGCAGAGAATGAAAACAAACTTAATGCAGGAAACAATGAATTTACGGGAACTTTCGAGGTTATGGTTATGGACAATATGACATATTTCATTTCTAGCTGATTTTTCTATTTTTAACTTATTTTGGAGGTGACACAATGGAATACAACATGATAAAGTCCATCCGAGAAACTCCTGGGATTTTAAAAAATCTAAAAATCGGAGAAGAAGTTGAGAGAATTCTTGAAAATGATTTCAACAGAGTAATTTTCATTGGATGTGGTAGCTCTTATTTTTCATCTCTTGCTGGAGCTTACGTTTTAAATAAGGTATCCAATAATATTCAAACATTTGCCCTCCCAGCATCTGAGTTTATGTTTCATTTTGTAAAAAAAGGCTAAAAATTCTCTTGTAATTGCTTCTTCCCGTTCTGGAAACACTGCAGAAGTGATAGAGGCGATAAAATTAGCAAAACAAGAAGGGACTATAGTGATAGGGGTAACTTGTAATGAAGGCTCAAAAATAACAGAGGTATCTGATTTCTTGGTAATAGCAGAGAATGCAGAAGAGCCAAATATCCCAGCTACAAAATCATTCTCTGCAATTACATACATCCTTCAAAAAATTGCAATCAAATTAACCCGTGCAGAAGAGCTGGAAAAAGAGTTAGAAAAAATGCCAAATGTTGTAAAAAGCATTCTTAAAAACGAAGCAAAATATAAGAAACTTGCCGAAGAGCTTGCAGAGAAAGAGGCTTTTATTCACTTGGGTTCAGGTTCTGGCTACGTTGCAGCCCTTGAAGGAGCCCTGAAGATAAGAGAAACTACATACACATTAAACGAAGTCTTTCCAGCATTGGAATTCAGACATGGCCCAATAGCACTTACAAATCACGGAGACAAATTTGGATATTTTGTAACTGCCCCTAAAACGAACAGATTTGATGCTGTTTTGAGAATTTTCAAAGAAATAGAACACCTAAAGCCAATTTTAATAACAAACTCCAATCTTGATTATCCAAACATCATAAGGACACCATGGCAAGAAGATGAAAGCTTAGCGGTTATACCTGCTGTTTTGCCGTTTCAAATCATTGCATACTATCTCAGCATCTTTAAGGGATACGACCCGGACTCTCCGAAGAAACTTGTAAAGTTCGTAGATAGATTTTGACTAAATTGTTTTTTGTTCTTTAATATTTTTTAATTATCTCAAAAATCTCAACAAATTAGTTCATTTTTATGAAAAATTTTATATACAATAATAACATGTGTATTAATGAGAAATGCTCTGCTACTAAGAAGGGGTGAATAAACATGAAAGCTTTGAAGAATGTGCTGCTGGCGTTATTTTTAGCTGGACTAGTAGCAACCCCCGCTGCCCTTGCCAGCCCGGACATTGAACTTGTTCTTGCAACAAGGCAGTGGAAGACCTTTAATCCACTAACCTCAAGCACTGTTTATGCAAACGTTGTACTGGACAAGATTTACGAGCCATTAATCAGGTGGGACGATAGTGGATTCAAGCTAACTGGAGCATTAGCAGAGAAGTGGGAATTCAAGACTGAAGGAGACAAAAAGATACTCACCTTCTACCTAAGAAAAGATGCAAAATGGCACGATGGCAAAGGTGTAACTGCAGACGACGTTAAATACACACTTGAATTATTCCAAAGCGATCCTGCAAAGTTTGTAAATCCAGACCCGCTGATTCTCAAGGGATTAAAGGAGATAAAAGTTGTTGATAAGTATACAATACAGCTTATCTACGATGCAAATGAAGCTCCAGCTGACACATTCTTAGAGATGGCATTTACAACACTCTTCATAGTTCCAAAGCACATCTGGACAAACAAGAGCATAATCCCAGATCCAACAGCTTCACTCGACAAGCCAGAGCAACTAATTGGATGCGGACCATTCAAAGTTGTAGAGATAAAACCAGACGAATATGTAAAACTTGAAGCATTCCCAGACCACTATCTTGGAAAGCCGGAAGTTAATAAGGTCATTTTCAAGATGATCAAAGATAGAAACCAATTCGCCATGATGGTAGCTGCTGGAGAACTTGACGCTGGTTATCACTACTTCTTCGGAAAATACCTTGAAGAGTTCAAGAAGATGGTCGCAAATGATCCAAATGTTCAGATTTACAGAACTGCCTCAAAGTCAATCCACTTGCTTGCATTTAACTTCAACAAAGGGTTCCCATACAACAACTTAGAGTTCAGGAAAGCTATAGCATATGCTCTACCAGTTGATAAAATAGTCCAGAAATATTATGGCGCAGATGGAGCAGTGCTGGGAAGCATGGGATTCTTGGGACCATTCTTCGGAAACTTTGCAGAGTACCTTCCAAAGGAGAAGCTGTATCCATATGATCCAGAGAAAGCCAAGCAAATTCTTGATCAGCTTGGATTCAAGGACATCAACGGAGATGGCTATAGAGAGACCCCAGATGGAAAGCCCTTCGAGATTTATTTGCTCACAAGAGCCCCAGGTGATTCATTCTTCAGAGACGCCATTGGTGACGAAATCGCTCACTATCTCGAAGAAGTCGGTCTGAAGGTTACAGTTGACAAGGCTGGTGACTACTGGGACAAGTGGGGAGCTGGCTCATGGGACATGGCAATTGTGGGATTCGTTCCTCACAAGCCAACTGATTTGGCATGGTTCACAACAGGAAATCCAGGAAACAGAGTTGGTTACTCAAACTCAGAATTTGACAAGCTCTTTGATGAGTTCCAGAAGACTGGAGATCCAAAGTTAGCTTACAAGCTTGAAGAAACCTTGGCTAACGATGTTGTGTTCATAGCCCTCTACCATCCAGTTGTTGCAACACCCTACAGAATTGACCACTACAGAGGATGGAAGCCAAATCCAAGATACTACACAGTTGGCTATTGGTCATTAATTGGAAGCCCAACTAAGGTCATAAAAGAGACTCAAGTTGTTACTACAACAACAAAGGAGAAAGAAGTTATAACAACAACAGTTGAGAAGAAAGAAACCGTAACAGCAACACAAACAGTTGAAAAGGGTGTCTGTGGACCAGCAGCCATTGTCGGCTTAGCCTTGCTGCCGCTTTTGGCCTTGAGAAGGAGAAGATAATTTTCTTTTCTTCCCTTATTTTTCGATAAAATGGAGCGGTGATGCATATGAAGAGGAGCTTTGCTTCATATGTTATAATCAAGCTGATTCACAAGCTCATAACGCTCATTTTTGTAATTCTCTTGATTTATGCTCTGCTCAGATTAGCTCCTGGAACCCCCTTTGACCAATATTTGTATCAAGGTAAAATAACTCAGGAGCAATATGAGAGGCTCTTGGAAGAGTGGGGGTATAAGGATAATTTCATTACCGGTGCTGCTAAAATCCTCTATGGAATGTTCACCTTCTCCCTTTTTAAAATGAAGTCTCCCGTGTATAACAAGCCAATTATAGATTTAATCTCGGTTAGATTGCCTTACACCCTAAGTCTCGTTACAGCTGCATATTTTTTTGGTTCTATGCTCGGTATTCTTTTAGGATTATACTGTGCAAGAAATAGAGGAAGTTTAAAGGAGTCCACAATCCTGTGGGTGGTTTTAGGGATAAGAGCTTTACCTGTTTTCTGGCTTGGAATGGTTCTCTTATATTTCTTAGCTTTTAAGCTTGGACTTTTCCCATATCTAACTACATCAGAGCTTGAACCTCAGAATGTTTTCCATCACATGATTGACTGGCTCTGGCACAGCTTCCTTCCAATAGTTGCCCTTTCAAAGATTTACGCGGTCTCCTATCTCTTAACTATTAGAAACATGGTTACAGAGGAATACACAAGTGACTATGTAACAGCCCTTAGGGCCATTGGTTTGAGGGAGGAATATATTGTTGAGAGACATGTTCTCAGGAACATAATGCCTCCAGTAATAACCATGATGGCTATAGATTTGGGATTCCTCTTTGGAGGTGCTGTTGTTACGGAAACAGTGTTCAACTATCCCGGAATGGGAACTTTAATCTATGACGCAATGTGGAACAAGGACTATCCCGTTGTTGTAGCGTCGTTCTATATAATAGCAGTTGCTGTAATTGTGGCAATTACTATTGCTGAGATAACTTATGCCTATCTCGACCCAAGAATTAGGAGGGGTTAAAATGGCAAAGACGTACAAGGAAGCACTTGCTGAGACAATTAAAAATACAAAAGAAGTCTTCGATTTTATATGGAATCATAAAATGGGAAAAGTTGGAATTATAATCTTCACATTCTTGCTTGTCATGGCACTATTTCCTCAACTTTTCACAAAATATACACCAGACTGGGCCTCTGATCAAATCTTTGTGCCTGCTTCCTGGGAGCATCCTTGTGGTCTTGACCATCAGGGAAAAGACATATGGACGCAGGTAGTTTATGGAGCGAGGATATCATTAAGCGTTGGATTCATGGCAGCTTTGCTCACAATATTAATGGGAGCACTGGTAGGCACAGTGGCTGGGTATTACGGAGGAATTTTCGACGAGTTTTTAATGTTCATCTCTGACTCAATAATGATGCTGCCTAGCCTCTTGTTGCTTCTAGTAATTGCGTCGCTCTTTTCAACTGTATGGAACATTTGGTACACAATAATAGTCATTGCATTAATTTCATGGCCTTCAACTGCCAGAATGGTGAGAGCCCAAACACTCCAACTTAAACACCGCCTATATGTTGAGGCTGCAATTGCATTAGGAGCAAGCAATAAAAGAATAATCTTCAAACATATACTGCCAAGCATAATCCCCCTCCTCTTTGCAAGAGCCGCTGTTTTGATAGCTGGATTCATCGTAACTGTGGCATCTCTGACGTTCTTAGGTTTGGGAGACCCAAACAATCCAGATTGGGGATACGTGATGTACACAGCAAACAAGAACATGATGATAATTGTAATGAAAGGAATGTGGCAATGGATAGTCGTTCCCGGAGTTATGATAGCCTTGGCAGTCATAGCATTCGTCTGCCTAGGAGAAGCCCTTGAGGATTATCTAAATCCAAAGCTCAGAGAGAGGTGATATCATGAGAGAAGGAAGTATCTTAAAAATTAGTGGTGCATTAACAATTTTGCTTTCACTCGTATTCCTCAACATGGTACCAGTTTACTTAGGAAAGAGCATATTGGCAGGCTTCTGTATTTTAGGAGTTGCTCTAATCAACATTTTTCTGTTCATAAGTCTTAGACTTGGTTATAGTCTGATTACAGCTTCAGTTAGTGGGGCTTCTGCACTCACATCAATATTGCTAAGAGAGTTCCACGGGGTAGAATTCGCTGGTGTAACACTCTCTTGGCGGGCGATAGCTCTGGTATATTTCTTAATTTTCATCACAGCAATTTACTGCAGCAAGGAAGAAGAAATCAAAAAAATCAAGTACATAATATACCCTCTCCTAGGAGCAATTTTAATGATCGGAGCGGTGATAATATACGGCAGCATAACTTTTCAAGTCCCTCCTGATGCTACAAGAGGAATTTCCGCAGTCACAAAGGAAAAAACATGGAGAGCTATGGGAATTTTGCTTGGAGTGCTAAATCTTGGTATAGTGCACTCCATAATAAAAGGCCGCTATATTGCATATATCCTTTTAATGAGCTTCATAGTAGCTCCTCTTATTACAGTCCCACTGACAATAAAAGCTGTAACTTTTGGAATTTTCTCCCAAATACTCTTCCTCGTGCAGATTTATACTGCTGGGTTAATTACTTCATGGTATATGGGACTGAAAAAGCTCTGAGGTGAGAAAATGCTTTTCCTCGGAATTGACTGTGGAGGTACAAAAACTAAAGCAGTGCTCATAGATGAAAATGGGCTTGTGCTGGGAGAAGGAAAAAGCGGACCTGGAAATCCAAATTCTTCTCCACTCGCTGTAGTCAAACAATCAATTAAAAATGCAGTTCTCCAAGCTCTATCACGACACTATAGAGAAGAAGTCAAAGCCGTATGCATCTCGGCAGCAGGCACGCTTGGCGGAAACTCTAAGCTCTTTGAAGAGATTATTTCAGAAATCTTTCCAAGTGCAAAAGTTATTGTAAAAGGAGATTATGAAGTTGCCCATGTTGCATGTTTTAATTTTAAACCAGGAATAGTTTTCATAGCGGGCACTGGGTCAATAGCTTATGGGATAAATGAAAAAGGAGAAAGCGTAAGAGTTGGAGGATGGGGTCATTTAGTTGGGGATGAGGGAAGCGGTTATTGGGTTGGGAGAGAAGGCATAGTAAAAGCATTAAGAGCTTATGATGGAAGGGGAGAAAATACACTACTCACTGCCTATGTTCTGGAGTATTTTAGTGCTAACACTACCGATGATATCATACGTGCCATATATTCCTCTAAAAATCCCAAAGCATTGATTGGAGGCTTTGCTCCTTATGTCGTTAAAGCTGCAAAAGAGGGAGATAGTGCAGCATATTCTATTTTAAGAAATGCAAGCAAGGAGATAGCCCTAGCATATAGTGCTGCAACAAAAAGACTGGGATTAGAAGATGTAAGAAACAAGCTTGCTATAACTGGGGGGTTTTATTTTGGAGCTAAAGAGCTCCTTAAACCGCTAATAGAAAATGAACTGAAAGAAACATTTGGATATGAAATCACTCTCAAAGAACCTTTTATAAGCGAAGCAGAAGCGGCGGCAATTATTGCTTTAAAAACAATGCAAGAACGATAGGGATAATTCAACATATTCCATATATTGCTATATATCACTATATTTCTCTAAATAGATTATATAGACCATATTTCGACAAAATTTTTATTTTATATACAACAAAAGAATTAACGGGTGGAGCTTCATGAAAAAGTTATTCGTGGCCTTGTTAATTTTTGTCCTTGCCTTTAGTGTAGTGGGAAGTGGCTGTGTAGAGAAGAAAGAAACATCAACAACCACAGCAACCTCAACTCCCTCAGAGACAACATCTTCTCCAGCATCAACTCAAACTGCCACTGCTAAAGAAATCAGCGGAACAATTCACTTCTACACCTCAATTCCAAAAGATATTGCCGTTAAAATCGCAGAAGAGTTCCAGAAAAAGTATCCCAATGTTAAGGTTGAAGTCTACAGAAGCGGTGCATCAAAAGTTATGGCAAAGCTCGATGCTGAAATCGAAGCTGGAAAGATAATAGCCGATGTAGTTTGGCTTGCAGACCCAGGAAATACAATATACCTCAAGAAAAAAGGAGTCCTTATGAAATACACACCTAAAGACGCTGATAAAGTCCCTGCATTCGCCAAGGATCCCGAAGGATACTGGATAGCCGGAAGGTTCATTGCACCGGTCATTGCTTACAACACAGAGATTGTAAAGAACCCACCAAAGAAGTGGAGCGACTTAACCGATCCCAACTACAGGGCATCACTTCCAAGTCCATGGAACACAGCTGAGGGATGGGTCGCAATTCCAAATCCACTCTACTCAGGTGCAGCTACAGCATGGGTCTATGGTCTCTCAGAGAAATATGGCTGGGATTACTTCAAGAAGGCAAAGGAGATGGGCATTGTTGTTCTCAAGAGCAATGGAGCTGTTAAAAGTGCAGTAATTGAAGGACAGGACCCAATTGGGGTTACACTTGACTATATGGTAAGGCAAGCAATTGCCGATGGGGCACCTATAAACTACGTTTATCCTGAAGATGGAACAGTACTAATTCCAAGCCCAATTGCAATTCTAAAGACAACAGAAAACCCAGATGCTGCTAAAGCCTTCGTGGACTTCTTACTCTCAAAGGAAGTCCAAGAGCTACTTGTTCAATATGGACTTATCCCTGCAAGGACAGATGTTGCCCCACCACAGGGAACTCCAAGCATAACTGAAATACCACAAATTCAAATTGATTGGGAAAAGCTTTCAGCTCAGCTTGAAGATGTCAGAAACAAGTTCTCTGAGATAATGTTGGGCTGATTTCTCTTTATTTAATTTTATCCAGGAGGGAGCTCAAATGGAGAGAAAAATGACATTCACCCAAATCATGTGGGTGTTCTCTCTTGTTGTCCTTCTCATAACAATAGCATATCCTCTCTTCATGCTCATTTACAAGAGTCTTTTTGGTGAGAAAGGATTTGGATATGCATATAAAGTCATAGTTTCTGATCCTAACACCTGGGTTTATGCTCTTAACACGATAAAACTTGCCGTTATTGTGACATTTTTCGCAATCTTAATAGGTGTCCCACTGGCATTTTTTGTTGTCAGAACAGACTTACCCGGAAGAAAAATTGTAAGGTTTTTGGCAGTTTTACCCTTCATCTTACCACCTTATGTTAGCGCCATAGCTTGGATTCAGCTTGGTGCTCCTTATGTGGGATATATAAACAGAATATGGAGGGCTTTAGGAAACAGCGGAAATTTGGTTAACATATACTCCTTTACAGGCTTAGTTTTGGTAATGACGCTAAAGTTTTACGTTTATGTGTTCCTCACAGTTGCGGCGGCCCTTGAGCAAATGGATCCATCCCTTGAAGAAGCAGCAAGAATGAGCGGTGCTCATCCCTTCAAAGTTGCAAGAGACGTAACAATACCCCTCGTAATGCCGAGCATAGCATCTGGTGCTTTATTAGCGTTCGTGGCAACTTGTGCAAACTTCGGAATTCCCGCGTTAATAGGTGACAGGGCCCATTACTATGTGCTCACAACAAGAATCTATAGTACTCTCTCAATTCCAGACTTGGACAAGGCAACTGCATATTCAATCCTTTTGGTAATAATAACGGGTGTTGCTCTCTTAATTCAGAAGAAGTCGTTTGGAGAGAAAAGATACACGACCTTAACGGGAAAAACGGTGAGACCCTCAGTAATTGCCCTTGGCAAGCACAAAGGTTTGATAGCTCTATTTGTCTTCATATTCCTAGCCTTAACTTCAGTGATACCATTATTCTCGCTCTTTTTCAGCGCATTTCTAAAGAACCTCTACTCACCTCTAACGAGCTTATCTTCATTCACACTCAACAACTTCAAGTTCGTTCTTGTCCAAGATGAGACAACAACCACCGCATTAAGGACAAGTATCTTTTCAGCTTTGCTGGCATCTACAGTGGTAACGTTGTTTGGTGCTTTATTGGCTTACATGATAGTGAAGACAAACGTTAAAGGCAGACTCTTTATGGATTGGCTATCCTCAGTTCCCTATGCTCTGCCAGGAACAGTTGTCGGTGTTGCAATAATCTTGGCTTTCATCAAAACCCCCATCTTCAACACTCTTTGGATAATCCCATTTGCATACTTTGTAAGGTATCTCTCTTATGGTGTCAGAACAACTGTCGGTTCACTCCTTCAGATAGACAAAACGCTCGAAGAGGCTTCGCTCATGTGTGGTGCAAACTGGCTCACCACAATGAGAAACATAGTTCTGCCCCTCATAAAACCAGGACTTATTGCGGCATGGATTTTGGTTTTCATGCCCACTTTAAGTGAGCTGACTGTCTCAATTATCATATATCCCCCAAATCATCCAACAATTGGTGTTGCAACATATAATTTGATGGAAGAAGGGCAGTACACAGCTGCTTATGCCCTTTCGGCTGTTGTTGCCGTTGTTGTTATCCTTGCTCAGCTCGTTGTTAGTAGAATAACCGGAAAAATGGGAGCAAGGGGGTTGTGAAATTGGCTGGTATAAGGATTATCAATCTTGTTAAGAAGTTTGGTGAAGTCACTGCAGTTGACCACATAAACCTTGACATAAAAGACGGCGAATTCATGACTTTACTCGGCCCAAGTGGCTGTGGAAAGACCACAACGCTTAGAATGATTGCCGGTCTTGAAGTGCCCACCGATGGAGAGATTTACATTGGAGATAAAATAGTGTCCTCTCCATCCAAAGGCATTTTCATTCCACCAGAGCAGAGGAACATTGGAATGGTGTTCCAGAACTATGCAGTTTGGCCTCATATGACAGTGTTTGACAATGTGGCTTATCCTCTCAAGATTAGAAAACTCCCCAAGGATGAAATTGAAAAGAAAGTCATGAAGGCCCTAGAAATGGTTCGTTTAAAGGGCTTTGAAAATCGTTATCCTCACCAGCTCAGTGGAGGGCAGCAACAGAGAGTTGCACTAGCGAGAGCGCTTGTAATGGAGCCAGAGGTCATGCTCCTTGATGAGCCGTTGAGCAACTTGGATGCAAAGCTCAGAGAAGAGATGCGTTTTGAGATAAAGGAGTTGCAGAGAAAGCTTGGAGTTACGATAGTTTATGTAACCCACGACCAAGCTGAAGCAATGGCTATGAGTGACAGGATAGCAGTAATGGATAAGGGAAAAATACACCAAATTGGCAGTCCTTGGGAAATCTACAAGAGACCAGCCGATGCCTTTGTTGCTGGATTCATAGGATTAGCTAACTTCTTGAAATTCGATGACGCAAGGATTGAAGAAAGCTACGCAGAAGTTACCCTCTTCGGCGGAAAGGTAAAAGTTAGATGCGCACCGCCATTGAAGAAAGAAGGAGAGCTCGTTTTTGTCGTCCGGCCTTCGGAGATAGACATTCTAGGAAGTCCAGCAGAAAACACAGTGGCTGGAACTGTGAAAAGAGCTACGTTCCTTGGAGATATAGTTGACTATCTTGTAGATGTTGAAGGGGAAGAAATTAGGGTTCAAACTAAAGCTACGACGGTTTACAAGGAGGGGACTGTGGTTTATCTCAAAATTAACCACGGTGTTTTAGTTAGATTAACATGAGGAGGTGGTAAAATGAAACAAAGGGCTTTGGCCTTGATAGATGGGGAGCACTACATACCTGTGCTTAAAGGAGCCTTGGAGTATGTAAAGAAGGCATACCCAGAATACGAAGTTGTTGCAGCAGTCTTTTTAGGAGGAACTGAGAAGATAGGAACACCAGAAGATGTCAAAAAAGCCCTTCCAATTCCAGTAGTTTTGGGAGAAGGAAACCCACCAATCAGGACGATAGTAGAGACTGCAAAGAAATACAACGTTGACGTTGCCTTGGATATGTCAGATGAGCCAGTAGTTGACTATGAGAGAAGAATGCTCATAGGTTCAGCCCTAATGGCCATAGGAGTTAGGTATGAAGGCGCAGATTTTGTATTCAACCCAATAGACTTTCAGGACGTTGCAGAATACCCATCAATAAAGTGCATTGGGCTTGGCAAGAGAGTAGGTAAGACTGCTATATCAACTTTTACAGCCATAACACTCAAAAAGATGGGCTTTAAGCCTTGTGTTATAAAAGCGGCAAGAGGAGGTCCAGAAGAACCAACACCGCTCTTTGGAGAAGAACTTGAACTTTCCCCAGAGTTCCTCTTGAAGGTCGCTGACAGCGGAAAGCATGCAGCATCAGATTACTACCAAGAGGCCCTGCTTGCTGGCATTATAACAGTCGGAGCAAGGAGATGCGGAGGAGGAATGGTGGGCAAGCCGTTCTACTCAACAGAAGTCGAGGCTGTTAAGCTTGCAAATACACTACCAATTAATTTCATAATAGTTGAGGGAAGCGGAACAACAGTTCCAGCAGTACTCAATGATGCAGTTGAACTTGTCATAAGTGCAACAACACCCTTAAGCCATATAACAAACTTCTTTGGACCTTACAGAGTTATGATATCTGACCTCATTGTGATAACGATGGCTGAAGAGTACAACAGAGACAAAGTCGAGCAAATTGAGAAAGCCGTGAGAGAGCTCAACCCAGAGGCTAAAATCTCAGAGGTTGTCCTGAGACCAGAGCCAATGGGAGACATAAGGGGCAAGAAAATAGTGTTTACATCAACAGCAAAGAAAGATGCTTTAGAGAAGACAATAGTTCCATACTTGGAGGAGAAGTATGGCTGTGAGGTTGTTGGCTACTCACCATGGCTCAGCAACAGGCCAAAGCTCAGAGAAGACCTAGAGAAATACCTACCAAAGGCTGAAATGCTCGTTACAGAGCTTAAAGCTGCAGCTGTAGATGTTGCAACTAGAATGGCCGTCCAGAGAGGTCTTCCAGTAGTTTACGTGAACAACGTTCCAGTAACTGTAGGCGGTGACATTGATCTTGAAGAAGGCATTAAAGAGCTTGCAAACAAGGCAGTTGAGAGATTTAATGAGAGAAAGGGTAAGAAAGCCTGATTCTCTTCTCTATTTTTCTCTTTCATAATCGTGAGGTGCAATAAAATGAAATGGAAACCTATGGAGACTTATAGGGCTTTTGTCTTCATCCTTGACGGGGTTGGAGACAGACCAATACCTGAATTGGGTTTCAGGACTCCCTTGGAAGTGGCAAAAAAGCCCAATATGGATTACATAGCAATGAGAGGAATGACAGGTCTGGCTGATATGATTGAGCCCGGAGTTAGACCTGGAACTGACACCGGACACCTTGCGATTTTTGGTTATGAGCCTTACAGGTATTATCCTGGAAGAGGACCTCTCGAAGCTGTCGGAGCGGGAGTTGAGCTTAAGCCCGGAGACGTGGCTTTGAGATGCAACTTAGCTACTGTTGAAGAGAAGGATGGAAAGCTGATAGTTGTGGACAGGAGAGCAGGTAGAATTAAAGGAAAAGACGCTGAAGAGCTCGTAAAGGCATTAAATGAAGCGATAAAAGAAGTTGATGGTATTAAAGTTGAGTTCCATCCAGCAACTGCACATAGAGTTGCATTGGTTTTAAGAGGTAAGGGGTTATCTCCAAAGGTCAGCAATTCTGACCCTGGAACGGCAAAGGAAGGAAACCCAATAAAAGAAGTTCTTCCCCTTGAAGATTCAGAAGAAGCAGAAAGAACCGCTAGCATTTTAAACAAGATTATAAAGCTCTCCTATGAAGTTCTAAAAGATCATCCAATTAATAAGAGGAGGATAAAGGAAGGCAAGCTGCCAGCTAACATAATTCTCACAAGAGGAGCTGGAATGGTTCCTCTCGATTTGAAATCATTTGAAGAGCGCTTCGGTGTCAAAGGCTATGTGATAGCAGAGGAGGACACTATAATTGGTCTTGCGAAGCTCTTGGGAATGAAAGCAGAGGTTCCGGAAGGGGCAACAGGAGATTTGGAAAGTGACGTGATGGCCATTGGAAAGAGAGCACTTGAAGTTTATGAGAGCACAGATGCTGACATAATCTTTGTTCACATAAAAGGGCCAGATATAGCGGGTCACGACGCAAACTATCTTGGAAAGGTGAAGATAATAGAAAAGGCTGATGAGATGATAGGCTATATATTGAAGAACACACCAGAAGAAAAGACTGTGTATGCAATAACAGCAGATCATTCAACACCGTGCAGTGTTAGAGACCACAGCGGAGATCCCGTGCCCATTGCAGTAAAAGGACCTGGATGCAGAGTTGATAAGGTAAAGCGTTATGATGAGTTTAGCTGTGCAGAGGGTATACTGGGAAGAATCAGAGGAGTCAATCTCATCCCCATAGTGCTAGATTTAATGAACAGAAGGCTAAAGTTTGGCGAGTAATCCTATATCTTTTTACCTTTTCTCCATTATCATGGAAAAAGTTTTATAGAGTTCCCTGGATAGCTCGTTTTTAAGGTGAGATACCCATGGAGGAGACTGCCCCAGTAAAGGTTTACATGACCAAGAAACTAGTAGGGGTTAGTCCAGAAGACACTGTTCAAGAAGCTTGCAGGATCATGGTAAAGTTTGACATTGGCTCTCTAGTTGTTGTTGAGAATGACAGGGTTATTGGCTTCTTTACAAAATCCGACATAATAAGAAGAGTTATTGTGCCGGGTTTACCCTACACCACCCCTGTAAAGGAGATAATGAGCCGAGATTTAATAACTACAGATGCTAACACTCCTGTGAGGGAAGTGCTCAAGATAATGGCACATCACAGAATCAAGAAAATCCTGATTGAAGAGGACGGAAAAATAGTTGGGATTTTCACATTAAGTGATTTACTTGAAGCTACAAGAAGAAAACTTGAAACATCGATATCAATGGAGTGATGTTTAATGATTAAGATAGCTCACATAAGCGATACTCACATAACCCAAGAGTCGGCATTTAAATCATATGCCTACGACTTAATAGTGAATGAGATAAACCGAGGAGATTTCGACTTAGTAGTCCATACGGGTGATGTAACAAATCAAGGCCTTAAAGAAGAGTACGAACATGCCAGCTATCTAATTAGGAAGATAGAAAAACCTCTCATAGTCATTCCCGGGAATCATGATGCTCGAAATGTCGGATATGAGCTGTTTGAGAAATACATTGGTCCTTTGTACGGAGTTTATGAACGAGATGACCTTGTAATAATCTGGGTTGATTCAACAATACCAGATTTAAGCGATGGAAGAATCGGCGGCTACAAGTTTCGCTGGCTGAAGGAAAAGTTAGAAGAATACTCACACAAGAAGTTCAAAATCGTAGCCGCTCATCATCATCTTGTCCCTCTTCCAGATACAGGAAGAGAAAGGAACGTCTTATTCAATGCAGGTGATGTTTTAGATTTGCTGTTAAGGCATGAAGTTAATCTGTATCTCTGTGGACACAAGCATGTTCCAAACGTTTACAGCATTGAGGATTTGGTCGTTGTGAATGCTGGCTGTACATCATGCAGAAAGACTAGGAAAGGCGACGTGAACAGCTATAACATAATCAAGCTCAATGGTGATGGTAGGATTGATGTGATTATAAGGAGAATAACCGGAGATGAGCTGAAAAAGGGCTATAAATCCGTGAAGCCTAAGATTTTCATTCCAAAAGGAAAGCATCTCTTGAGGATAATCCAGATGAGTGAGAGTAATGTTTCCGACAGGATTTACTTTAGAAAGCGAGTCCTTGAAAATGCAATAAGGGCAATAAACGAGAAGTATAAGCCTGATTTGGTAGTCCACTGCGGCGACATTGTGGATGTAGGAATTGAGAGGTACTACGAGATGGCAGCAGAGTACTATGCAAAGCTTAAGGTAGAAAAAATCATAGTTCCGGGCCATAATGACATAACGTATCTCGGATATGATTTGTTTAAAGAATACTTTGGGGAGCCTGAGGTTAAGGAACTTGGAGACTTCGTCTTTATTCCCCTACTAACTGCTCAATACGAGACTCCCATAGGTGCTGTTGGTAGGATTGGCCAGAAAATTCTGAAGTCAATGCTTGAAGAATACAAAGAGAAATTCACAGCTGTTGTAATGCACCATAACCTAGTGCCAATTCCAAGGAGCAGAGAATTGGGATTTTTAGAGGATGCTGGCAATGTCTTGAAGATACTCACTGAAGAAAGAACAGAGCTTGTAATGACTGGACATGGGGGCAATGCATTTGGAGTTAGGATTGAAAGAACACCAGTAATTAACGCTGGTTCAATAAGTTGGGAGCTACATAGAAATCCCTTTGGAAATTCATTCAATTTAATTGACATCTATGAGGACATGATTGTTGCCTTTGAAATCCAAGCAACATGGGGCTCAAGAAAGTTGCTGGGAATTTGGAAAATCAAGACTGAGGTTCCTTGGAAGAATTAAAGCTCAATTCCAATCCGTATTCCTTTCTCCTTTTCTATCTCACGCAGAAGCCTTAGAATCTTTTCCGTATCAAGTGGGATCTCTTTGAGATATGCATAAGCCTTTTTGATTTGAGCCTTTTCTTCTCCTTTACTCTTCTCACTGAGGTAAAGAAGAAGGGACAACAAAACGCCTTTAATGCTCCGCTCTATGAGCGGAACCATTTTCCAGCCATTATCGTAGACATAGAGAGCCCTTGGAAACTCGTCTCCTTTTATTTTATCCAACGTAAGCAACCTCTTCTTTGAGGCTGTTAAAAACTCTATCAGCTTTCTCTCACTGATTCCCTCTTTTTTAAGCTCATCAAAGCTGAGTTCTAAAGCTCTTAAAAGGGTTGCAAATCTTTCGAGTTTGTCTATTTTGCCTTTGGACAGAAGGCTCAGCTTAAGAGTTACTCTCTCAAGAGGCTCGTTCTCTATGTCAACACTTAAAATTATCCTATCCTCCAAGCGAGAACCTTCCTCAAAAGCTTTAATGACAACCCACGCTACTCCATTCGTCAGAATTCCATATTTGACTCCATGATTGAAGCAATATCTCCCGAGCTGCCTCAATGGCTTGTCCTTTTTAAGAACATTGACACTTAAGTTCTTAGCCTCAACAAATGCAACAACCCTATCATCAAGGATTAATGCATAATCCGCTCTTCCCTCTTCAGTCCTCTCCTCTGGACGCACTTCTCTTGGATTGTCCCACTCCCAGCCAAGGGCTTGAAATATCTCTCCAATTAAATGCTGTTTTACAGCCTCTTCATTCCTCTCATATAACCCTCTGTGCTCATTCACTTTTTTGAGAACATCGAGCACAGCGTTCTCTATTTTATCCATCCCCTGGCACCTCAATGATGTACTTTTTAGTTTCTTTCTCAAAGCCTCTAAATGAGCCCAATTTAAGCTTGAGGAGTGCATTTTCAATGTTGAGGACTTTCATTGAAGCTAAGTGGGTGACTCCGGAACCTTTAAGAAATTCGGGCAAAACTTGGGCTGTTGGGCCGGTCAAAACAATTAGTTTGGCTTTCTTAGACCTTTCAAGAATCATGTCTAAGGTAGCATTTAACAATGCAGTTCCGCTCACGATGACAGCATCCATTTCTGAAAGAAGCCAGTATTCTAAAGAATCGCTTAGGGTCTCTCTATCCCAGAGTTTGGGATTCCTCTCAAATACATAAAGGTTAAACCCTTTCTCTTTCAATGCTCTCACTATCGGAGGTATGTTTCCAATTACTGCAACTTTTTTAATACTCTCATCTAAAAGCTCTGTCGCATCTTTATTTTCAGATTCACTTAGGTCTATGTAATATTGGGAGATGGCATTTATTGCTGCTAAAGCTAAGGTGCGTTCAATGACGTTTAAGCTATCAGCTTTCTCAATGAAGTTCTCAACACTTATATCTTCAATTTCACTTGAATACACTTGGATCTCTTCTGGGAGTGTCATTGCAACACCCAGAGCTTTTCCCTTCCGCCCCTCAATAGCAACATATGTGTAAGGCAGAGCAAATGAGAAGTCAGTGATTTCAAAATCCTCATCAATGATTTGAAGTGCCTCTTTTTTCAGCTTTCTAAGTATCATTCCCAATCCCCAAATTTTTATACAATGAGAACCTAAAAACCTTTGGTGATCTTAATGTGCAGAATACTGTTTGCTGTAGGTGAGGGAAAGAGAGTCAGGCCCCTTCTTGAGGCATTGCTTAAATCTTCAGAGCATGATCCCTATAAGCTTGCCCGAAATAAAGGAAGTCAGCACAGGGATGGCTGGGGTTATGTTCTGTTGAAGGATGACTATGTAGAACACTATAGGAGCGAAAGTGCAATTTTTGAAGATAGAAGAAAAGTTAATGAGGTTATAGAAAAGCTCGATGGTTTTGTTGTGTTCTTAGCTCATACAAGGGCAGCGAGTCAAGGGGAGAAAAATCTCTTCAACGTTCAGCCATTTGCGTTTTCAACAAAAAGAGGCTTCATATTTTGGACTATGCATAATGGAGATTTGGATAAGGATAAGCTAATTGAAATGGGAGAACTTAACCCAATGGAGTTAAAAGGTGCATCAGACAGTTATACAATGGGCGTTTATCTCTGTCGCTTTTTGGAAGGCCTTGAAAAAGAACACCTTCTGAAAAGGTTTAGAGAAATCAAGACAGCTGCAAAATCTCTCCTGAACACTGCAACCCTTCTTATGAACAGCGAAAAGGAAGTTAGGGCATTTATAACTGCATACATGAGTGACCTTTATGCATCAAACACTTTGAACTATTACTACGGCCGTCTACTCTATTTTGAGGGTGCAGATATCTTTGCAGTTGTATCTTCAACTTTTGAGCAGTACTCGTACATTCCCTTTGAAGAAGTCGAGAACAGAACAGCATTTTATGTCAGAATTTATCCAAGTGAGAAAAAATTCGAAGTTGAAGAAATTGGGTTTTAATTTATGACATTTCTTTTCTTCAAGCTTTAATATTGCCTCTTCAGCAACCTTTGCATTTGTCGTGTCTATGTTGATTGGAACATCAACATGATCTCTCAGCGTTGAGATTGCCCAGACTACCCTTCTACTTCCTCAACCGGAATTTGGGTTTCCAGATAGGGTGCTGTGGATTTGGCCCTGATGTCAATGAATTTTCTTGAGATTGATAAGTTTTTTGGAAAGTATCGTTACTCTAAAAGAGAAGTTTTTTAAAATTGTCTATATTAATGAAGTACTATGAAAAGAGCACTTGCATTATCTGAAGCTTTATTAGTTACATTTTTGTGGTCAACCTCTTACGTCCTCATTAAGCTTGGTCTCAAAGAGCTTAATCCAATAACCTTTGCTGCTTATAGATACCTCTTAGGTTCTGCTGTTTTAATGCTCTTTGCATTTCAGTTATATGGGATTCAGGAAGTTAGAGTTACTTCAAAACAGGTTTTGTGGTTTATTTTTCTTGGATTTACAGGTTACTTTATAGCTCAAGGATTGCAGTTTGTAGGATTATATTATCTACCCGCTATTACTGTAACGTTTATCCTCAACTTAACACCAATCTTTGTCGTTATTCTAAGCACCATCTTTCTCAGGGAAGCTCCCTCATTTATTCAGCTGTTGGGGATAATTTTTGTGCTGCTCGGAGTCAGGGTGTTCTTTACTGGCAGTACACTAATTTTTAATGAGGCATTGGGCATTGTTGTAACCCTTATTTCGGGGATTGGATGGGCTATGTACATGGTTCTTATGAGGCACTATCTTAGAAAGAATCAGGAAAGTGTAATCGCATTAACTGCGTGGTCCATGACATTAGGGTCTCTAATGCTCTTTGGAGCAACTGTTTTGAGTGGAAATCTCACTATGCCCTCTCCCAGGGGATGGGCTATAATACTATTTTTAAGCGTTGTAAATACCGCATTGGCTTTTGTCCTCTGGAACCACGCTTTAAAGACCCTCAAAGCCTATGAGCAATCAATACTCCAGAACACGATGCTAATACAGATAACGCTGTTAGCCTATGTCTTCTTAAAAGAAACACTCACTCTATACAAGATCTTAGGGATGTCTATGGTCTTTTGTGATGTTTTATTGGTGCAAGTATATCCCGCCCTTAGGGAAAGGAAAATTAGACATTTAAGCATAAGAGGATAATAACTAAGAGAAGGTGAAAAACATGATAATCAAAACACCGAAAAGATTGCACTTGGGTTTAATTGACCCCTCTGGTTCTTTGGGAAGAAGATTTGGAAGCTTAGGTGTTGCCCTTGAAGAAGGCTACGAGATAAAGCTCATGCCCCATGAAAAGCTCGAAATTAGGGCTGAAGGAGAAGATAAAGAAACGATTAAATTCGTCATTGGAAGGATGAACAAACATTTTAGCACAGGCTTTAACTATCTTGTTGAAGTCAGAAGGACAATTCCAAGACATGTAGGTTTTGGATCAACAACTCAGCTCTCTTTAGCTGTTGGTGTAGGAATAGCAAAGCTAAACAACATAAATGCTAGAATTGAAGAGCTGGCTGAAATTTTTGGAAGAGGAAAAAACAGCGGTGCTGGGATTTATACCTTCAAATACGGCGGCTTTGTTATTGATGGTGGAGTTAAGGAAGGAATACCGCCTTTAATTCTTAGGGAAGAGTTTCCTGAGAATTGGGCTTTTCTTTTAGTGATTCCTCAAGTTAAGAGAGGATTTGACGAAGAGGAGGAAAAGCCCATAATGGCAAGCATTAGAGGTAAACCCGAAATTGCAAAGGAGATAAGCCACAGAATTCTACTTGGACTTCTACCAGCTCTAAAAGAAAGGGACATTAAGACCTTTGGAAAGCATTTGAGTGAAATTCAAAGGTTAGTTGGAAAGCATTTTGAGGATTACCAAGGAGGCGAATTCAGAGAAGATGTGAAGCTAATCCTAGAGTTTTTGAGGGAGAACACCTACGGCTATGGACAGAGTTCATGGGGTCCAACTGTTTACGGGTTGATACGGAAGAGCGAATACTCTATGCTGAAGGCAAAGCTACATGACTTTCTGAAGGATCACGGCATCAAAGCCAAGATAGAGCTTGGAACTCCAAGGAACAAAGGAGCAGAAATTGTAATGGAAAATGCCTATCTGCTGAGGCTGATAAACAGCATAGCGAAGGGATAAAGATGACCCTCGACCGCTTTATCACAGTCAAACACAAGGAGAACAAGCCAAAAATCGAGAGATTAAAGGAAATCCTTAAAGAGTTGGGCATAGAATGTGCCAGAACTATCGAAGAGAAAGTTGATCTGCAGTTTTCAGCTCTGGAACATCTTCACAAAAATCTCAAAAACGATGAGCTATTCATAAAGCTCGTAATTGCCAACGCAATAGTCAGCTATCAGCTGACTGCCACTGGGGAGGAGTGGTGGTGGGAATTTGCCGAGTATTTCTCTTCGAATCCTCCAGAAAAGGGGATTGTTGATGCTTATTCAAGGTTTTTACCCGCCTCTCAAACTAACAGAAGGCTAACAGTTGCAAAAATTAAAAGGCTTGAAAAGCTCGAGTCCTTTTTAATTAAGCTTAAACTTGAAGATCTCAAGAATTACTACTATTCAATGACGTCTCTAAGAAACGACCTTGCAGAAGTGCTGAATTCCAAAAGAAATGCCAAAACAATAGTCTTTGCTGTGAAGATGTTTGGCTATGCAGGCAGGATAGCATTTAAAGAGTTCATTCCCTATCCAATGGAAATTGAAATTCCAGATGATGTGAGAATAAATGCCTATACAAAGAGATTCACGAACGAGCTACCCACAAGCTTTTGGTCGAGGATTGCAGAAGAGGTTGATATCCCTCCTCTTCACATAGACTCAATTCTCTGGCCCGTTCTTGGGAGGCATGCAGAAGTTAAGAATAGATTGAAAAAATACTGTTCCAAAGCTGAGCTTATTTTTGAGCTGGCTTCCCTTTAGACCTAATATTTTTCGCAAACTTTTGTCATATTGACAAACTTTCAATAGGTTAAACTTATATAGGGTGCAAGACATTGGGAGTTGAGGTGTTTAAAAATGAGAGGGGGAGGAATAGACAACAAAAGAGGTACAAACTTTAGAGAAGAAGTTAACTTTTCCATGGCTTTTCTGGTGAGTTACTACCATCATCATTGACTGTTCTGGAGCACTTAGCTTAGTTGGACATTATTTAGCGGGAGATATTCTCATCGAAAAGTTCTCGGAGGGATTATTTTGAAGAAGGATTTATTTTCCGAATCAGAGAGGTTAGCGGATATTACAAAGTATTTAAGGCGAACATTTGAGCTTTGGGGTTATAGAGAGATATTTTTGCCAACGATAGAAGAGTTCAGCGAGCAGCTTAGAAAAGGAACAAAATTTGCCTACAATAATGGATTTTACATAATAAAGCCAGACCTAACATCTCAGATACTTGCAAACCTCAAGGAGCCGAGGAAGCTTAAGCTCTACTACATCAGTGAAGTGCTGAATGGGGGGATTAAAGGGAACTGGCAGGCTGGAGTTGAGTTTATCGGCGGAGAAGACGTCAAAATGCAGGTCGAGGTTCTTTTAACTGTTATAACTTCCCTCGAAGCACTTGGCATCAAGGATTTCTACATCGACGTCGGCAGCTTGAAGGTCTGGGAGAGAGCAATTGAAGGAATTGAAGAATTCAAAGCAGAAATTTTCAGAGCCTTGACGAGAAGAAACTTCGAAATCATTGAAAGACTGCCTATAAACGAGGAGAAGAAAGAAGAGCTCTGGCAGCTGTTCAACTTTAGGGGAAAGAGCTGTGAATACGAAAAGCTCAATAAAATTATCGAGGCAGTTGACGATGAGAGAGTCTTCATAGATTTCGGCACAATAAGACCTCTTCCTTACTACAGCGACATAATCTTTGAGGTCTATTCTCCAAAGATTGGAAAACCGCTCGGAGGCGGCGGAGAGTATACATTTAAAGGAGTCAGCGCTTTTGGATTCGCCTTTGACTTAAATGCACTCTCAAAGCTCTTTGACGGGAAGATAGAGAAGAGCAGAAAGAGAATCGGAGGGGAGCTGAAAGAAGCATACAAGCTTGCAAAAGAGCTCGTAAAGCTCGGCATTCCAGTGGAGGTGGAAGAATGAGATTTGTTCTTCCAAAAGGACGACTATTCAAGGATTCGCTTGAAATCCTACGAAAAGCTGGGATTGAGCTTAGGCCACCAGAGAACAGAGAATTGATGGTAAAAAACGGCAGATATGAGCTCCTCCTTGCAAGGGCTTTTGATGTCCCGGTTTACGTCGAGTATGGCGTTGACGTTGGCATAGCTGGAAGCGATGTTGTTGAGGAAAGGGAAAGTGACGTCCTCGTTCCTCTTGAGCTGCCTTTTGGAAAGTGCCGCTTAAGCTTGGCGATGCCCAAAGAAAATGCAGTCAGCGTTGAAGAGATGGACGGTTTTAGGATAGCCACCAAATACCCAAACCTTGCAAGGAAGTTCTTTGAGAGGAGAGGAGTCGAGGTTGAAGTGATAAAGCTTCACGGAAGCATCGAGCTTGCCCCAAAAATTGGGATTGCAGATGCCATCGTTGACATCGTCGAGACGGGAAACACATTGAGAGCCAATGGGTTAGTTGAGGTGGAGAAGATTATGGATGTTTCGGCTTTGCTTTTGGTGAACAGAATCTCCCAAAAGACGAAGTTTAGGGAGATTAACGAGCTTGTTTTAAAAATTAAGGAGGTTGTCAAAGATGAATTTTGAGTTAGAAAGCTATGTGGCTCAAATTTTGAAAGACATAAGGGAAAGAGGTATTGAAGCTGTAAAGGAATACTCAAGGAAGTTTGACGGCTATGATGGGGAATTCCTTGTTAGTGAAGAAGAGTTTGAAGAAGCGGAGAGGCAAATTCCAGAGAAGGATAAGAAAATAATCAAGCGCACAATAGAAAGAATCTGGGAGTATCACGAGAAACAGCTTGAGAGCGATAAGCTCTACATAAAGAACGCTTCGCTTTATGGTATAATCTACAAGCCGATAAGGAGGATCGGTATCTACGTCCCTGGAGGGAAGCCTCTGCCTTCGACACTCATGATGGTTGGAGTTCCAGCGAAGATAGCTGGTGTTAAGGAGATAGCAGTTACAACACCACCTAAAAACGGCAAAGTCAATCCGTACATCCTCTATGTTGCAAAGCTTCTCGGTATCAAAGAGGTCTACAAGCTCGGTGGAATCCAAGCGATTGGAGCAATGGCTTACGGCATTGGAATGAAGAAAGTAGACAAAATCTTCGGTCCAGGCAATAAGTTCGTGAACGAAGCAAAGAGGCAGGTCTTTGGTGTTGTAGGAATTGACAGCTTAGCTGGACCATCAGAAATAGCTGTTATAGCCGATGAGACAGCAGATAAGGAGTATGTTTTATACGATTTGCTTTCCCAGCTGGAGCACGGAAAAGATAGCAAGGCTTGGCTTTTAACGACTTCAAAGGAATTAGCGGAGTACTGCAGAAGGGACGGAATTGAAGTTGTCCTGTGTGAAAGCTTGGAGGAATGTGCCGAAAAAGCTAACGAGATAGCTCCAGAACACTTGGAGATAATCACAAAGGAACCACTGAAGCTCGTGGATTTAATTGAAAACGCTGGAGCGATTTATCTCGGCGAATACACACCGGTGCCAGCGGCTGATTATTTCCTTGGAGTTAACCACGTTCTGCCAACCGGGGGAGCTGCGAAGTTCAGCGGGGTTTTAACAGTTATGGACTTCATGAAAAGGATAAGCTTAGCGTACGTCAGCAGAGAAGAATTCCTAAGCGAGCGCTATCTCGGAATTAGGTTGGCTGAGATAGAGGGAATGGAGATGCACAAGAAGTCAATGGAGGTTAGAAAATGAGACGCAAAACGAAAGAGACTGACATAATTGTTGAGGTTGGCATTGAGGGGAGCATAGAAACAGGAGATAGAGTATTTGACCACCTCCTTACCGCTTTATTCTTTTACATGCGTGAGAAAGCCAACATTAAAGCGAGCTATGACTTAAGACATCATCTCTGGGAGGACTTAGGTATAGTCCTTGGAGAAGAGCTCAAAGAGAAAATTAAAGGCAAGAAAATAGCGCGCTTTGGGAACGCAATAATGCCAATGGATGATGCATTAGTCCTTGTCGCCGTTGACATCTCGAGGCCATACCTCAACCTTGAGTTCGATATAAAGGAGAGCGAGGAAGGCTTCGAGGTTACTCTGGTTAGGGAGTTCCTCTGGGCGCTGGCAAGAACTCTCAATGCCACAATTCACGTGAAGCAGCTGGCTGGAGTTAATGCACACCACATAGTCGAGGCTACATTTAAGGGACTTGGTGTTGCTCTAAGGCAGGCTTTAAGCGAAAGTGAGCGTTTAGAGAGCACCAAAGGGGTGTTGTGAATGAGAAATTCCGTAGAGAGCAACCTAAAATGCACTCAAAAGGCATATTGGAACACCAACTGTGGGGACAAGCCTTTGGCAGATGGAAAATTTCCGCCAGCGCTTTGCGAAGCAAAGGGCTGAGGGGGTGTTGTAGTGATTGCGATAGTTGATTTAGGAATTGGTAACTTAGCCAACGTAAGAAAAGCTTTAGATGGAGTCATTACGAGCGATCCCTATGAAATAGAGAAAGCTGAGAAAATAGTTTTGCCCGGCGTTGGAAACTTTGGAGCTGTGATGGAGAAGCTTGAGCCTTTGAGGGGAGTTATCTTAGATGCCATAAACGATGGAAAACCCTTCCTTGGCATATGCCTTGGGCTTCAGCTGCTCTTTGAAGAGAGTGAAGAGAGCCCAGGAAGCAGAGGTCTTGGCGTATTTGAAGGCAAAGTTGTGCGCTTTAGAGGCGTTAGAACGCCGCACATTGGCTGGAACCAGGTGCGGCAGAAAAAGGACTGTCCACTCTTCGAGGGCATAAAGGATGGAGCTTACTTCTACTTTGTCCACTCCTACTACGCAGATCCCCAAGACGAGAGCATAGTCGTAGGGGTTACTGACTATCAGTCGAAGGGCAACGAAGTGATTTTTACATCCGCAGTATGCAGGGACAACGTTTACGCGGTTCAGTTCCATCCAGAAAAGTCGAGCAGAAACGGGTTAAAGCTCTTAGCGAACTTCAGGAGGTTATGAAGATGAAAATTTATCCCGCTATCGATTTAATGAACGGAAAAGCCGTTCGCCTCTACAAAGGAAGAAAGGATAAAGTGAAAGTTTATGGTGAGCCGGTGGAGATAGCTAAGGGTTTCGCCGAATACGTTGACAAAATCCACATAGTGGACTTAGATGGAGCTTTTAGCGGAAAGCCTCAAAATTTTGATGTTGTTAAGCAAATAATAGAGGAGACAGGACTGAGGATTCAGCTTGGAGGTGGCTTCAGAGATTACGAGAGCATAGCAAAGGCTTATGAAATCGGCGTCGAAAACGTCATAATTAGCACGAAAGCCTTTGACTTGGAGTTTTTAGAAAAAGTAACACAAGATTTTGAAGGAATTACTGTTAGCTTAGATGCCAAGGGCGGAAAGATAGCAGTGAAAGGCTGGCTTGAGGAGAGCTCAATAAGTGTTGAGGAAGCCTACGAAATGCTTAGAAAATACGTTAAAAGGTTTATTTACACGGCAATCGAAAGAGATGGCACTTTGATGGGAATTGAAAAGATTAACCGCTTTTGGGATAGAGAAGAGTTCATCTATGCTGGCGGCGTCTCAAGCGTAAGCGATGTACTAAAGCTTAGAGAGATTGGATTTTCCGGCGCTATTGTGGGAAAAGCCCTCTATGAAGGTAAGGTTACTTTAGAAGAGCTGTTAAATGTCTTAGGTGATTGAGATGTTAGCTAAGAGAATTATCGCGGCTTTAGATATAAAGGAAGGCAGAGTGGTCAAAGGGATAAAGTTTCAAAACATTCGCGACGCTGGAGACCCAATAGAATTAGCGAAGCGCTATGAGGAAGAAGGAATAGACGAGATAGTTTTCTTAGATATTACCGCATCTTACGAAAAAAGAAAAATCCTCCTCGATTTGGTTAAGAGAATAGCTGAAGAAATCTACGTCCCATTTACAGTTGGTGGAGGAATTAGGAGCGTCGAAGAGATAAGAGAGATAATCAAAAGCGGTGCCGATAAGGTTTTCCTAAATACAGCGGCCGTTGACAATCCCAAGCTCGTAAGCGAAGCGGCAAAAGTTGTTGGGAGTGCGAATTTAGTCATAGCAATTGATGCAAAGTGGAACGGCGAATACTGGGAGGTTTATACTCACGGGGGAAGAAAAGCAAGGGGAATTGATGCTATAGAGTGGGCAAAGGAAGTTGAGCGCTTAGGTGCTGGAGAAATACTCTTGACGTCAATGGACACAGATGGAACTCAGCAAGGCTTTGATATTCCGCTGACTAAAGCGATTGTTGAAGCTGTGGATATTCCAGTTATAGCCTCTGGAGGTGCTGGAAGTCCAGAGCACTTTTATGAAGCGTTTAAAATAGGTGCTGAAGCAGCTTTGGCAGCTTCGATATTCCACTATGGAAAGTACACGGTTAGAGAGCTGAAAGAATACCTAGCTAAGAAAGGTGTTCCTATAAGACTGGAGTGATGAAAATGAAGGAGCTTATTGAAAAAGTCAACTGGGAGAAGAACAATGGAATTGTCCCAGTAATTGTCCAAGATACAAAAGGAGAGGTGCTGACCTTAGCTTACATGAACAAAGAAGCTTTAGTGAAGACGCTTGAAACGGGTTACGCCCACTACTATTCAAGGAGTCAAAAGAGAATTAGGATGAAGGGTGAGGTTAGTGGGAACGTTCAAAGAGTAAAGGAGATTAGGATAGACTGCGACAACGACGCTTTGCTTTTAATTGTTGAGCAAGTTGGTGTTGCGTGCCACACGGGGAACTACTCATGCTTTTACAGAAAGCTAGGAGAACCCGAGAAAGCCGTTGGCGGAATAGACTACTCGCTCACAATCCTGAGAGAGCTTGAAGAGTTGATAAAGCAGCGAAAGGAGAATCCAAAGGAAGGTTCCTATACGTCGAAGCTGTTCAAAGAGGGGAAGGAGAAAATCTACAAGAAGTTTGGAGAGGAGGCAATTGAGGTTTTAGTCGCTGAAGGAAGGGAGAGAATAATTTACGAGACTGCTGATTTGCTTTATCATTTGCTGGTTTTGCTTGCCTACAATGAAATAAGCTTAGGGGAAGTTATGGAAGAGTTGAGGAGGCGGAGGAAGTGAAAATTCAAGAATTAGTCAAAAGCTTTGAGCCTTACAGGGTTTTGGAGGGGGATTACAAAATTTGGCTCGACAAGAATGAGAGTCCCTTCGACTTGCCGGATGAGATTAAGAAGGAAATCTTCGAGGAGCTTAAGAGAATTCCCCTGAACAGGTACCCACACATAACAGCAGACTCATTAAGGGAGAGGTTAGCAGAGTTTTTGGGCTTTGAGAAGGAAAACATAATCGTTGGAAACGGAAGCGATGAGCTAATAAGCCTAATTTTAAAGCTCTTTGAAGGAGAACACATTGTCATAAGTTCCCCAACTTTTGCTATGTACTCCTTCTACGCTAAACTTGAAGGGGTCAAAGTTGTTGATGTTCCCTTGGATGAGAACTTTAAGCTGAGAAACATTGAGGACTACGCAGAGAATGCTAGGGCTATATTTATCTGCTCACCAAACAATCCTACGGGAAATATGCAAGAGAGGGAGAGGATAATAAGCGTTCTCGAGACTGGGGCACCTGTAATACTGGACGAGGCTTACGTTGAATTTGCAAAAAAGAGCAACCTTGATTTGGTAAACGAATACGAGAACTTAATCGTTTTAAGAACCTTTTCAAAGGCCTTTGGATTAGCTGGGGTTAGAGTGGGTTATGCTGTTGCCAATGAAAAGATCATCGACTATCTTTTAAGAATTAAAGCGCCTTTCAGCTTAAATGTCATTTCAATGAGGATAGCAGAGCTTATGCTTGACCACTATGATTTAGTTAAACAAAACATCAATTACATAATTAAAGAACGCGAGCGCATCTATAAAGAATTCAAAGATTACGCGTATCCAAGCGAGGCAAACTTTCTGCTTATGCGCTTAAATGCCTATGAGTTCCTTCTTGAGAGGGGCATCGTGGTGAGAAAGCTCGGCGGAAGGTTGGAAGGACACATAAGAGTTACCATCGGCAAGAAAGAGGAAAACGACGAGTTTATTAAAGCATTAAAGGAGTTTTTGGAAGAAGAATACTGATTGCCTGCATGAGCTATAATTTAGGGGGTTAACTAATGAAGGAGCTGAAATGGCTAATCTTTGATATTGACGGTGTTTTAATTGACGTGAGCGAGAGCTATGACTTGGCAACAAAGCTAACCGTTGAGTACTTCCTAAAAAAGCTCGGCAAAAGCATTGAAGTCGAATTAGATCTAATAAGGGATTTACGAAGGAAAGGAGCATTTGGAGATGACTTCAAAGTTAGCGAAGCTTTGATAATTGGAGCCTTGACTGGAGACTTAAGGAACTTTGTGCAAGACTTCCCAGCTGGAGAAGGAATAGGTTGGGTTAGGAAGCAGTTTGGAATAGTAATAGATCCTAAGAGCATTGAGAGGATTTTCAACACATTCTACCTAGGTGAGTACTATAAAGAGAGAGCTTTCGACTTTGAGGGTCTTTGGAAGAAGGAAAAGCCAATAGTGAAAAGAGAGCTTTTAGAAAAGGCCAATGAAAGATTCAAGCTTGGGGTTGTAACAGGGAGGAGTGCCTTGGAGCTTGAGTTAGCAGAGAAAATACTTGGTTTTCACTTCGAAAACGCTGTAACAAGAGAGCTTTACGTTAAGCCAGATCCAAAAGCTCTTTGGCATCTCACAAAAGGTGAGGAAGGAATTTACATTGGGGATACAATAAACGATGGTCTTTTGGTAGAGAATTACAAAAAAGCCTATGGGAAAGACTTTGGCTTCCTCATGGTGGGAGGAGATGTCAAAGATGTGAATGAAGCTATAGAAAAGCTTTTAGATGCTTTTTAGCTCCTCTAAAGCCGTTTTTAACACTTCTATCGCTTTCAAATATTCCTCTAAGTTTAAGCGTTCGTAAGGAGTATGGTCAAGCCTTGAATCGCCAGGGCCATAAGCAACGGCATCGACTCCAAACTTAGGAGCTAGGATGTTCATATCTGCTGTGCCCGATTTTTTCTTCAACCTTGGCTTTATTCCGTTCTTCCTTATAGCCCTAACAAAAGCCCTAACCAACGGACTCCTTGGCGAAACTTCGTAAGCAGGAACAAAATCTAAAATTTCTCCTTTAATTGCTGGTTCATAATTGAGAGGTGTTCTAATATTCACAATCATCTCCCCATAAAAATCAAACTCCCTCTCATAGGCTTCAAACCTCAAAATTCTCCCGCTTGGCTTATCAAAGCCTTCACCAAAATCCCTGCTTAACTCGAGCCATTTTTCAATTAAAAGCTCTGCAGCGCCCTTTGAGCTTAAACTTCCATGGAACTTCTCAACTTTTTCCACAAACTTCATCGTTAAGCTTCCCTTATAGCCAATTGTAACGCTATCAAAGCCGCTTGGCTCTCCAACGATTATAAAGTCTGGTCTTGGAACATCTAAGTTTTTAGCTCCAATGGAATATCTTTCTTCATCAACTAAGCCAGCGAAAATTAAATTTGCTTTACTTTCAAGGAAAGCGAAAAAGAAAGTCGCCAAAGGCCCTTTGGCATCAACGCTTCCCCTTCCCCATAAGTACTTGTCCTCGATTCTAACTGGGATGTAGCCTTTAACGGTATCTATATGCCCAGCTAAGAGTACTCTCTTCCCATCTCCTCTTTTCTCAGCTATCACATTCCCTACTCCATCAATGTAAGCCTCGACACCAAAGCTCTCAAAGCTCTCAAAGCTCTCAACCAAAAATTTTGCAACCTTCTCTTCTTCTCCGCTTGGGCTGTAAATGCTCACAAGCTCCTTCAGAAATTCAATTTTCTCTTCTTCACTGATTTTCATTTAGGACACCTTCAATGGTCTCTTTGACCCAAAGCATTTGTTCCTTTGTTATTATGAGCGGCGGTAGTAGTCTAATCACTCTATTTCCTGCGGTTCCAACTAAGAGACCCTTATCTTGCAGTGCTTGGACGTACTTTCCAGCGCTTTCTTTCAAGACGATTCCAATCATCAATCCCTTGCCTCTTGTCATCACGACCTTTTCTCCCTCGACGGTTATGGACTTCTCGGGGGCTTTTTCTATTAGCCTTTCCCTTCTCAAAATTCTAAGCGTTGTAGCTGCAGCTTTACAAGCGAGGGGATTTCCTCCAAAGGTTGAGCCGTGCTTGCCCCTCGGAACATCAAAGTTCGTTAATGTTAATCCGATTGGGACTCCATTGGCCAACCCTTTTCCCATCGTAACTATATCCGGCTCAACACCATAGTGCTCTATAGCCAAGAACTTTCCAGTTCTAAAGGCGCTTTGGACCTCATCCACTATGAGCAAAGCCCCAACATCCTCAGTTAAATCCCTCAATGTTTTCACGAACTCTTCTTTAGCTGGAACAATGCCACCTTCTCCTTGAATTGGCTCAAGTATTACAGCGGCAGTTTCTTTTGTTATAGCCTCTTTTGCCGCTTCAACATTGTTGAATGGGATATGCTTAAACCCAGGAACTAAAGGCTCAAACCCCTGCCTATACTTTGGCTTCCAAGTTGCACTTAGAGAGCCAAATGTTCTTCCGTGGAAAGCATTTGTCATAGCTATTATCTCTTTCCTTCCAGTATAAAGGCGGGCAAACTTTAAAGCCGCTTCAACAGCTTCAGTTCCAGAGTTTCCCATGAAGGCGTATTCAAAATTGACAAAGTGAGATAGCTCCTCGAAAAATTCTTCCTTTTCCTCATGCTCGAACATTGGTCCAGCGACTACCAGCTTTCTCATCTGTTCATTTATTGCCTCCGCAAGCTCTTCGTTTGCATGTCCTAAGATTGCAACGCCTATCCCAGCTATTGCATCGAGGTATTTGTTCCCTTTATCATCCCAGACGTAAACGCCCTTTCCTTTGACGAGCGTGAGCCTCTTTTTGTAAACGCTTACCTCTCTCATTCAATCACCGTCCTGCCGTTAAATCCTTGGATGATCACCTTTTTAACACCGCTTTCAACGGATTTTTTAGCCATAAGCAGCTTCCTCTTCATTCCTCCTTTTGCAAAGGGCAAGAACTCTTCCATTTCATTAACCTTAATTTTTTCAACTATTTCACCATCAACCAAAAAAGCTGTGTCCGTTAAAAAGACAAGCTCATCTGCTTTCAAACTTAGAGCTATTGCATGGGCTAGCTTATCCCCATCAATATTCAAAGGTTCATAGGCTTCGCTCATTGCTATTGGCGCTATAACAGGAACTCCTACCTTGCTGAGTTCCCTTAAGGCTTTAACGTTGATTTCCCTTATAATACCAGAGTAGTCATCCCTTATTGCAACTTTTTTTCCATTGATTATGGCTTTGATGAGCTTTTTCCTCTCAGCTTTTATGAGGCCTAAATCAAGCCCGCTCAATCCTATGGCGTTAATTCCTCTGCTCTGGAGGAGGGAAACTATCCTCTTGTTGGCCTTCATTATAGCCATTAAATAAATCTCAAGCACTTCTTTTGGAGTGTACCTAAACTCCACACCGGAGGGGCTTTTAAGTCTTTTAACCTCTATTCCTAACCTTTTGGAAAGCTCATCAACGTAATCTGAGCCACCGTGAGTTATTATATCCCCCTCTAAAATTCCATCAAACTCTTCCAGCCTATCTAAAACTGCTCCTCCAATTTTAACGACCCTCATCTCCCTCACCTTCAAATTGGATACACTGGCAAGTAGTTCAGTCCTAGAGTCTCATCTAAACCAAAAGCTATGTTCATGTTTTGCACCGCTTGTCCAGCGCCGCCTTTAATTAAATTGTCCAATGCGGAAAAGAGTATAACCCTTTGATTCTCCTCATCGTAGGCAAAGCCTATATCAACGAAGTTGCTTCCTATTACGTACTTTGGATCGGGAAGTTTTTGGATTCCACCTTTCTCTTTGACGATTCTTATGAATGGCTCTTTTAGGTAGCGGAAAAATCTCTTATAGAGCTCTTTCTCACTCGTTTCCATCTTGAAGTAAATTGTAGCCAAAAGCCCTCTCACCAAGTCAACAGAATGAACTGTGAACTGAGCCTTTACATTGGTCTCTTGAATTACCTCAGCTTCGTGCCTGTGGTGGAATGCTTTATAGACCCTAACCACATGGGACCTCTCGGGATGAATACTTGCCACGTTTTCTCTTCTTCCACCAGCACTTGAGCTAACCTTTAAATCCACTATTGCTTCGCTAACATCTCCTTTGAAGGGATACAAAGCTAAAATGACTGCTGTGGCATTACAACCGGGATTCGCTATTAGCTCGGCTTTTTTAATCTCCTCTCTGTGAATTTCTGGCAATCCATAGACGAACTCATCAATGAGCTCTGGCTTTACATGCTCTCCATAATATCTCTCGTAGAGGTCTAAGCTTACCCTGAAATCAGCGCTGAGGTCGATTATTTTTGCACTGCCAAGGAATTCGTCGATAATTTTCATTGACTCTCCATGAGGGACTGCTAAAAATATAACATCAGCGTCAAAGTCATAATCATTTGTAAAGCGCAAATTTAGCCCTCTCAAGTTTGGATGAACCTTGTGAACTTTTTTTCCAGCGTATCTTCTTGATGTTATTGCCGTTATCTCAACCTCGGGATGCATCGCTAAGAGTCTAACCAACTCTCCCCCAATATAACCGCTTGCACCAACAACAGCTGCTTTAATCATCTTTTAGCCACCTCAACTGCATACTCAACGATTTTCCTAGCTATATCAACTCCAGTAGCTTTAGCTGTGTTTTTGAACTCCATAGTTGGGTTAACCTCATTAACCAGCAGTCCTTCCTCACTCTCGAAGATATCTATAGCCAAAGCACCTTCCCCAAATGCTTCCCAAGCCTTAATGGAAATCTCCCTCACTTCTTCATCAGTACAAGGGACGGCCTTTCCGCCCCTAGCGGTATTTGTTATCCAATGCTCAGAATATCTGTAAATAGCAGTAACAAATTCTCCTCCAATAACATAGCTCCTAATGTCCCTTCCTGGCTTTTTGACAAATTCTTGGAAGTAGTAGATTTTGTAAAGTGGATTGCTCAGCCACTTTTTGTGCTCTATTATTCCTTCCAATGCATCATCATCGTTTATTTTCGTTATCAGCCTTCCCCAACTTCCAAAGACTGGTTTTGAAACTATAGGATAGCCAAGAGTTTCAGCGACTTTTTTGACGCTTTTCTCATCAAAGGCAACACTCCATCTCGGAATATTGACCTTTTTACTAAGCTTTAAGGTTGCTAGGAGTTTATCTCCCGCTTCAAGTATTATATGGAAGGGATTCACAGTTGGAATGCCTTCATTCTCGAAGAGCTTTGCTAAATATAGGGCCTTAAAGTGACTGACATTCCTTATTATCACAACATCTACGTCGTAGCTTTGGGGGAAAACAACGTCGCTATCGTGAAGCATAACCACTTCTCCGTAATCTTTCGCTCTCTCCTTGAGCATCATCTCTTCCTTGCGCATTATTGTGTAAGTTATGCCGATTTTCATTGCCTGGCCTCCAAAAAAGAAGGTTAAAGGGCTACTCGCCCCAGTCTTCTTCTACCTCTGGGATCTCTTCCAAGACTATTGGGTCTAAGCCAACCACCTCAAGCTCAGCTCCACAGACTGGGCACTCAATTATTTGGTGTAACTCTAACTCTCCGACCTCAATATCCGCTCCGCAAACTGGACACTCCACCATTTCGTTCACCTCCTTCCGCTTAACATTTGGAAAGCTTTAAATCTTTTTTGTAGCATTTATTTCTAAGTTTTTAGCTTTTGTTACAAATGAAACATTACTTTATGAAAAGCGTTGGGATAAAGTTGATCCTAATCTCATCAACCCAAACTTCATCCCACTCCAAGGGGTCAATTCGATATTCTATCTCCCTAATAATTCCTTCAACGACATCCTTCGTCATTGCAGTCCCTCCCAAATCGGGAGTTAGATTGCCTTTCCTGACGTAAGATTTGACTGCTTCCCAGATAATTTGACCGTTTAAGTTGAGATAATCCAAAAGCATAGCACCGCTCAAAATGGCCCCAATTGGATTAGCTATTCCTTTTCCAGCTATGTCAGGTGCAGTTCCGTGAATAGGCTCAAATAGAGCGATATCATCACCATAGTTCCCAGAGGGAACAATTCCAATACTCTTTGCGTGAATAGCTGCTAAGTCCGAGAGAATGTCACCAAAGAGATTTTCCGTTAAAATAATCCCCTGACTCCATGGATTCCTAACGAGTTCTATTGTGAAGGAATCTATAATTTTCTCTCTAACCTCGACTCCTTCCTTTTCAGCTAAACTCAAGACAATTTTCCTAAAGAACTTGTCACCCATTAGAACGTTTGCTTTATGGACAAAAGTAATCTTCTCCCCTTTCTCTTTTGCCAAATTTATGGCAAATCTTGCTATTCTTTCAGCTCCTTCCCTTGTTATTACTCTGAAATCTATTGTCCTTTCATCTGTAGATCTATAAACACCAGAGTAAAGGCCTTCACTATTCTCCCTAACGATGTAGATTTCTCTATCATTCCATAAGTCTGGAATTATCCTTAGGTTAGCATAAAGGTCGAGTTCCTTTCTAAGTGTTATAATTAAGCTTTTGTAATTTGGAACGTCAAAAGGTGTTGATGTTGCCCCAAATAAAACTGCATCCATTTTCTTTATCTCTTCCAAGTCCTCCTCTCTTATTGGGACCCCATATCTTTTGAATACTTCAAAGCCGCCCTCAAACTCAACGAACTCTATTTTATCGGTTACAGCTCTTATGACCTCCATCGCGGCTTCCGTAACTTCAATACCAATGCCATCTCCCTTAATGACCGCTACTCTATACATAAGTCTCCCCTCCTTCTCACGTATTCAATTATCCCACCGCTCTCAACTATCTCGAAGAGGAAGCCATCCAATGGCTTAAACTTCCTTACTTCATCACCTTTTCTCACAATTCCCCGTTTCCAATCGACTTCAATCTCATCTCCATCGTTCAGCCAGTCCGTGTCGCCAATTAAGAGAGGAATGCCCAAGTTAATGCAATTCCTGTAAAATATCCTTCCAAATGACTTTGCGATAATTCCGCTTATTCCAGAGGCTTTCAATGCCAAAGCGGCTGACTCCCTCGATGAACCAATTCCAAAGTTCCTTCCACCGACTATTACATCCCCTGGTTTTACATTTTGAGAGAACTCTGGTCTAACTTCTATGAACGCTATTTTGGCTAATTCTTGTGGGTCTTTAGTTAAGTTGTATCTTCCGGGAGTTATTTCATCAGTTGAAACATTATCCCAAAATTTCCACACCCTCATAGCACATCCTCCGGATTCGTTATCTCTCCATAAATTGCACTCACCGCTGCAGTAACAGGGCTAGCAAGATAGATTTCAGCGTTTGGAGAGCCCATCCTTCCTTTAAAGTTCCTGTTGGTTGTGCTCAGAATTACCTCTCCATCTCCAGCTACTCCCATGTGCCTTCCTAAGCAAGGCCCACATCCGGGAGGAAGAACAGTGACTCCTGCGTCAATTAGCCTTTGCATAATTCCTTCTTTTATCATTTGGAGGTAAATCTTTCTTGATGCTGGCCCTATAAAAGTTCTCACACTAACCTGTTCGCCTTCGAGGATTTCTGCTACTTTCCTAAGTTGCTCAAGCCTTCCGTTTGTACATGAGCCTATGAAAACTTGGTCAATCTTTCTTTTAACCTTCTCAACTCTCTCAACATTGCTTGGGTGGTGTGGTAAAGCTACTAGAGGCTCAATTTGGCCAAGCTCTATTGTAATCTCCCTCAAGTAATCTCCATCTCCGCTGAATGTTCCGTTGTCTAAAACAGCTGTCTTTGCATTTGTCTCAACGCTGAAGTTTGCTATTGTCATTTTTTCGTCAATTGAAAGGTCAAGGCCCCCAAAGAACTCTAGGGTCTTGTAGTTCATATCAAAATCTTTCAGTAATCCGATCAAGTGAAGCATTAAGTCCATTGCCATAACATTTTTGCCTAATCTTCCTTCGAGGTTTACTCTAACGCTTTCCGGAACTCTGAACCAAGTTTTGCCTAATCCTAAAGCTATGGCGGTGTCAGTTGCTCCCATTCCAACGGCAAACACTCCAAAGGCACCTAATGTTGGCGTGTGTGAATCCGCCCCAATGATTATTTTTGCCCCCTCTAATAGGCCTTCCTCTGGAACGACTTGGTGGGAGATACCGTAGCCTTCGAATATTCTAATTCCCTGTTCCCTTGCGAATTCCCTGATTTCTCTCTGCAGATTTGCTATTTTCACCGTTGGTGCTGGATAAACGTGGTCAAAGAAAATGAAAGCTCTATCGGGTTTTCTTACTCTTGTGAATGTCTTTCTAAAAGATTCAATGATTAGGGGCATCGTTCCGTCATGGGTGTAAATTAAATCAACTTCCCTTATCACGGCCTCTCCGGCTTTTGCATTCAACAGCTCTTCAACAATTGTCATTCTACTCCCCCCATTTTTCTTGCCTCTTCAAGAAGCCTTTCTGGGGTGAAGACTTCCTGAGAGTTCTTCACAATGCTGAGCAGTTTTTCGGTAATTTCTTCATCTCTGATTCCTATTTTTTCCAAGTAGAATCTTATCGAGTCCCTTCCTGCATATTTGTCCAAATAAATCGCCCTCTCTCTTCCAAAGATCTCTGCTGGTAAAAACTCGTAAAACCTGGGGTCTTTTACCACGGCGGAAACATGCAAGCCAGCTTTGTGTATAAAGGCGTTTTCCCCAACTATTGGATAATTCCTCTGCACTCTAATTCCAGTTATTTCTTGGATTATCTGGCTTAACTCGTAGAGCTTTTCAAGCTTGTAGTGCTTGATTCCGTAGTGGTAGTAGAGAATCGTTGAAATTTGAGCCAAGTCCACTATTCCCACTCTCTCTCCTATGCCATTTATCGTTGCATCCACTAACGTTGCTCCAGCTTCAATGCCCATTATTGCATTTGCCAAAGCTAAGCCCAAATCGTTGTGGCAGTGAACGTTGGTTGGAATGCCGAAGCCAACTACTCTTCTAACGAGCTCGTAGAAGTAGAGCGGATGAGCACTTCCTGTTGTATCTGCTATGCTTACTCTGTCGACTTTAAGTTCTTTTGCTAAGCTTAAGGCCCTCTCGAGGTTTTCCCACTCCGTTCTTGTTGCGTCTTCTGGTGTAAAGCGCACTTTTAAGCCATGATCTTTGGCATAAAGGATAGCATTTTCAATTCTGTCTAAAGCTTGCTCAAGGGTTATGTTGAAGCGCTTTTGAAGGCAGGCATTTGAGAGACAGAAGAATATTCCTATCCAGTTTACATTTGTGTCCAAAACTAAGTCTATGTCCCTTCTCAAAGCCCTTGAGTGTGCTAAGAGGTTCGCTTTCAATCCTTGGTTGGCTATTAGTTTTATGCCTTCCATTACGTCTTGGCTCACTGCTGGGTGTCCTACTTCTATGAACTCAACTCCAAATTCATCTAGCTCTATTGCTATCCTCAATCTCTGCTCAGGAGTAAAATTAACCCCTGGTGATTGTTCTCCTTCTCTCAATGTCGAATCCAGCAGTTGTATGACTCTTAATAGTACCACCCCCTATCTGATTTGACACTCCCAACATTCATGAATGGGTATATAAATATTTCGGAAAACTTTGATAATTCTCGAAGAGATTTTTAGACTATTCGAATTTTTATTAAAATTTTTCGATTTTTTTCAATATTATCGAAGAAATTTTTGAGCATTGGAGAAAGAAATTGAGAAATGAAAAGAAAAAGCTTGGCAAATATAAGGTGAGAAAATATAGTCTTTCGGATGTCTTAACTCCCTCGAGAGGTGCCTCAGTAACGTCTAGAATCCTGTACTCAATAGTTAGATGGGCTCCCAAAAGCTTTTCTTAGGAATATCCCTCTCAGCTGTGGTGGAGCTTTTAGCAGGGCTTCAACTAATTGTTTTTGAAAGTTGATTTGCTGGGGAATTCCAGTTTTTTCAAACTCTTCTTTGAAAGACTTTCCATCTTTTATGGACTTTGACAGTGCATAAGCGGAAATTACTGAAGGTCTTATCCCCTCGCCAGTTAGTGGGTATACTGCTCCCAGCGCCTCTCCTATAGCGGGATGCTTAAGGTTGTACATCTTCTCTTTTATACCTCCAGCGTAGATATATGCACCTTCTTTTCTTTCAATTTTTGCATCTCTAAAACGCTCGTCATTTTTAATGAAGGAATTAAGTCTCGCTTTTAATTCGCCATAACTTAAAAATCCTCCAATACCAACATTTGCCTTATTTCCTCGTGGGAATACCCAAATATAGCCGACGAAATCAGTGTAAAACCAAATTTCTAAAACATCATCTTCGATTTTAGCATCTTCCAGTATATATTGATATGTCAAAAACCTCCACTTGCTTTCATTGTAGAACATGCTTCCTGTAGCAATCACAATAACATCTTTGTCTTTTGTTTTTATCATGGGTTCCTGCCCTTCGAATTTGATGTGCTTACCTAGTTTAACTTCTATGTCATTCACAAGCCATTTAATGAATGCAGGTTTGTCGAGTATATACCCTCTAGATACACTTTGATAATTTTCACTCAACAACTCATTGTTGAGATACGTCCTTTGCCCACGTATTTCATTTAAAATAGACTCTTCTGGAATTTCAATGTATTTTCCTAAACTTTTTGGAACTGCCCAAGCACATGGTTTTGTTCCTAGAGATTTCCTCATTTCGTAACCTCTTACACCCTAGTTCCCATCAGATCGTTAGAGTTATAAGTTCTTAAAGTTTTTTGACTGATTGGTGGTTGTATTGAGCTTTCATAGGGAAATCCTGATCATAAAATCCGAAATCTATCCGATAGTCAGCAAACACTATCCGAAAAACACCCGCAGAGAAGTAATCAGCCTCTATGACCTGATAACCTTCGCCATACTGACACACTTACACTTTAACGGAGTTTACAAGCACGCTTTCAGGGTTTTAATCGAGGAAATGAAACTGTTCCCCAAAATCAGGTACAACAAACTAACAGAACGCTTGAACAGGCACGAAAAACTTCTGCTCCTAGCGCAGGAAGAATTATTCAAAAAACACGCTAGAGAATACGTTAGAATACTGGACTCGAAGCCCATTCAGACCAAGGAGTTAGCCAGAAAAAACAGGAAGGAGAAGAAGGGTTCTTCAGAGATCATAACTGGAAAACCTGCGGTTGGTTTTGTCCCGTCTAAAAAAAGCACTACTACGGTTACAAGCTGACCTGTTATTCTGATGGGAATCTCTTGGCCTTACTGTCCATTGATCCAGCGAATAAGCATGATGTGAGTGTTGTCAGGGAGAAGTTCTGGGGAATTGTTGAGAAGTTCACTGGTTGTTTTCTGTTTTTGGATAAGGGGTATGTCAGCAGGGAGCTTGAGGAGGAATTCCTGCGGTTTGGCGTTGTTTATGTTCCAGTAAAGCGGGAGAATCAGATTAGTAGTCTGGGGGAGAAGAAGTTTTACAGGTTCCTGTCTGATTTCAGGAGGAGGATTGAAACGCTGTTTTCGAAGCTAGATGCTTTTCTGTTAAGACCCAGCTGGACTGTTAGTTTGAAGGGCTTGGCTGTCAGGATTTTAGGGGCGATTCTGGCCGTGAATCTGGATAGATTATACAACTTCACAGGTGGTGGGAACTAGGGTTTACTTTTTATTTTTTCTTTTTAAAATTATTAAAGTATTACTACAAAGGTGATGAAAATGATAAAACAGAGAAGGTTGAGAATTGATTGGCACTTAACATACAACTGTAATCTAAACTGTCTTCACTGTGGTGTGGTAGAGTATAGGGATAGAGATTTCATTGAAGATCTCTACCTTAACAATAATAAAAGTAGAATAATAGACACCCTTAGGCAACAAGACTTAGATTTGTTTATAAATCTCCTTGAGAATGATAGTAAATACTTGTTTTCAATACATTTTTCACCGAATATTGGGGAATCAACTACCCATCCAGATTTTGTAAATATCTGGAATAATGTCTCTTCGGTTGACAGAGTATATATGCTTGCGATTACAACTAATGGAATGACACTTTATAAATACCTACCTAGGATGAATGTAGAAAAACTTAGAACCTCAATATTTAGTTTAGATGGTGATGAGAATACACATGACAAAATAAGGGGTAATGGTACTTTTAAAAAGACATATAGATCAATTCAAAAGATCGATGAGCTAAAGCAAGAAGACAGTTCTTTCTATCTCCAGATTAACTTTGTAATTAATAAAATAAATGCTGTTTCACTTAAAGAATTGCCATTGTTACTAAATGAACTGAACAGCAAAAATATTGTAATAAATGTCATACCTATAGACACAACTTTTGGGAATGCTAGAATAAATCGGAAACTACTTGAGATTCAGATTAGTGAAATAGCAAATAGCATAAATGATGCATATAAACAACTTAAAACAATTAATGCTGAAAGAATAAAAAATGGAAAATCCATCATAAAGATTCGTTTGATGGCATTTACAAGTAAACAAGCACTCCAAATTGTTAGCAAAATTCAAAATTTAAGTTTCTCTGATTTTATAATTCCTCATAAAGGATGGAAGGAATCATGTTCGGCATATAATCAGAAGGGAATATACTTGGATCCTTACGGAAATTTGTTTCCATGTGAATCATTCACTATACCTCATGTACTTGCTAGGTTCTATTCAACGAATGGTTATATGCCTATTCCGAATATTTATGATGGGTTTAGCTCTATAGAGGAGATAGTACATTCACAGTTTTTTTTAGCTGCAAAAAAGTGGATAAATGAACTTTATGACTTTAGTATTTGCAATTCGTGCCCAATGAAAAAATCTTGTACAGTATGTCCTATATATAGCTCCATATGGGGGGTCCCACATGACTGTTCAGCATATTAAACTAAATGATGGGTGGATAATTACCGAAGATGGATTCATAGTACATTTAGTGAAAGGAGAGGTATATAAGCTTAATCATGTTGGCAAGAAGATATTACAACTGATAATGGAAGGCAAAAGCGAAAATGAGATATGCGACATAATTTCAAAAGAATACTCTGTTGATTCTAAACGAGTAAAGAGCGAATTTAGAAAATTCATAACCTCTCTAGAAGATATCGGGATAGTAAAGGTGGAGAAAGATGAATAATAAAAAGTTTATTGGGTTAGATATAGGCGCGTCACATATAAAAGCTACATCCATAGATGAAGACTTGAATGTGAATGTAGAGATTTATCCAATTTGGAAAAGTTCACTAAAAGGGAACATAAATAGGATTAATCTAATGAATGCAGTAGTAAAGCATATTATAAAGGAGAAAATTAAGAAATATGGGAAAGTTGATGTTAATATAGTGACTTCAATTGAGATGGCGTATCCATCGTTCAATTATTTAGATTTCTTTAATAGGCTCTCACAAAACTTGTCACAAGTTAATATTTATACGATAAATGAAAAGTTTGTTGTGACTCCTCTCCATGAATTGGAATCTTGGGCGAATTTATCCGTTTCTCACGCTCTTGGATATATCGGAGGTAAATTAATAGATACAGGAATACTTATTCATATGAATTCCTCTTCGACTATATTTGTTCCAGTGCTAGTTGGAAATGCTGTATCCCAAGAAGTTCATTACTCTTCTGGTTTAGGAATGTGGATAGGGGCATTATATACGGATATTCATATGATTAGTAATGAATCTTTCATCTTTGGGAAAAAATCACTTATATCCCCTTCTTCAGTTACAATCCTCGATATCCTACTTGAATTAGACGAACTATCATTAAAAAACATTATGTCAGATTATAAATCACCTGTTTCGATCACAGAAGAGTACAAAAAAGACTCCTTTTATAGATTATTAAAACTCCTTGGATGTTTTCCTACGAGAAAATACAAAAACTCACGCAGTGATAAGGAATACGACCTTAAAAATCAAGTAAAAATTTCCTCTTTATATATTTACTATAAGTTGTTAAATATTGTTTTTGAAAACGTTATTAAGATACTGTCTGATTTGGATATCCCATTAAATAATTTGAAACTTCTTCTTAGCGGTATAGGAAAAGATTTTATTCTCCCCGATGCTTTGTATTTATTCAATGATAAACTCATTGATGTTGAGAGTTATATTCCAAAGCCATATTGCATCTTTCTAGAATCTTTTAGTGCCGCTCTTTCCCTCTACGAATACATTACCAACTCAAAAATAAGTTTACATGAAATTAAATGGGGGAGCGATAAATGAGGCAGATAAAACAGGCATGGATTATAACTAAAACAACGTTTAAGAATTGGATACGCTATCCCGAGAACATCTTTGGAATGTTTTTATATTTGGGTATCGTGGCTGTGGTTGGTTATGCTTTTTCATTATCTAAAGGAATATTAAGTATCAATGCCGTTCCTTATTATACGGTGGGGCTTTTGATATATTCCATACTCAGCCAGCAAAATGGTGTTTATATCCAGTTTGGAATCTGGAAAGAGGATATTTTATCAAAACCAATAAAACCGGATATATTTTTATTTGGCACTTTCTTTGGAGGATTGCTGACAACATCCTTGCCATCAATTATGCTCTTTATGTTTGTGTTCATCATTTATAAGAATGCGTTTGTAATAATAAACCCTGTAATATTAGGGTTAGCACTAATTTTAGGGATTCTGAGTGCTGTTGGGGTAAGCTATATCTTTGCGTCCCTTGGTTTGAGATTTCGTCCAGAAGGGATGGTGGTGACAATAGTGACATTTCTAATTTCAATCCTCTCTGGCATAATGATCCCCATTTATGCTCTTCCCGAAAAAGTGAGAGTACTCTCCTATCTGATTCCCTATACCTGGGCGATAGATTTGTTTAGATACTCTCTCTTAGGCACAGAAACAATTCTACCCACTAATGACGAACTCAAGTACTTACTCTTGAGTGTGCTGGTAACTATAGTTCTCGGAAAGCTCTATCTTCATTACACAATAAATGCAATAAGGAAGAAGAAGGTGATAATAAGATGATAGCCTTTGAGGATGTTCACATTTCCTATGGGAAAAATGAGGTCATCAAGGGCATAAGCTTTGAGATTAATGAAGGGGAAATCTTCGGCATCATAGGACATAACGGCGCTGGTAAAACGACACTCTTAAGGGCAATGGTTGGGATAATAGCTCCAGATAAAGGAAAAGTACTTGTTAACGACGTTAATCCACTTAAAGAAAAGCCAAAAGTGGCAATGCTCTTTGAAACTACAAAAGGGCAGAGCTTTCTTCGCTTAACTCCAGTTGAGGACTTGGAGTTTTACTCTGCACTCTATGGCGTTGAGGTTGACAAAGAGAGAATTCACGAGATACTAAAAATCGTCGGATTATACAGTGCTAAAGATAAGAAGCTTTACACTTTCAGCAGAGGAATGTGGCAGCGACAATTTCTTGCGAGAGTTTTGCTTCCAGACTTTCCAATAATAGTCTTGGATGAGCCTTGGCTTGGCTTAGATGTTTCGGCACAAAGAGAAACGGTGGAACTTCTCAAAAAGCTCAAGAAGATGGGAAAAACGATAGTCTTGACGGCTCACGAGATGCCACTCATTGAGAGAGTCTGCGACAGAATAATGCTCATCAACAAAGGAAAGAAAGTCATTGAAGGAAGTGTTAAAGAGCTTTTAGATAGACTGGAATGGAAGTATGAAGTTTCCATAGTTGGGGACGTTGAGAGTTTAAATCCAATCAAAAGGGATGGAAAGCTTATATTCTATGTTAAAGATTTAAAAGAGTTCCTTCAAAAGTTAAATTTTTCAAGAATTGATGAGATTGATGTTAAACCAATTTCACTAGAAGAAGCTTATTTAAAGCTCTTAGGTGATAAAAATGATTGAGGCTCAAAACGTTGAGAAGTTTTATGAGTTTGGTAAGGTCAAAGCTCTTAAGGGTATCAACTTAACCTTTGAGGATAGCAAGTTTTACATAGTCGCTGGAGCTTCTGGGAGTGGAAAAACGACTTTGCTTAATATTTTGACGGGCATTGACAAGCCTACAAAGGGCAGAATTCTTGTGGATGGAAGGGACATCACGGAGATGAAAGAAAAAGATCTCAGACGCTACCGTCTTGAGAACTTCGGCATAATCTTCCAGTTCTTTTACTTAGTGCCATATTTAACGGGCTTGGAGAATGTTTTACTGCCGATGAAGTACTCCAAGAAGATCAAAAATCCAGAAGAGAGAGCGTTAAGATTGCTGAAGCTTGTAAACGCCGAGCATTTGAGGGACAAGACACCGTCTCAAATGAGCGGTGGCGAAATGCAGAGGATTGCGATAGCAAGGGCTTTAGCAAATAAGCCTAAATACCTCTTTGCAGATGAGCCAACGGCAAACTTGGACTGGGAGAACAAAGTGAGAATCTGGCATTTATTGAGGAAAATAAACGAGGAAGAGGGTGTTACAGTTATAGCTTCAACCCACGAGAGGGAGTTTTTTGAGTTTGCGGACGTTCTGATAATCCTTAAGGATGGTGAAGTGCATGAAATTAAGAGCAACTCTAAGAAAGCTTAAGCATGAAAATAAAAAAGCAGTGATTGTATTTCTGGCATTTCTCTTTGTAAGCCTCGGCTTTAACTTTGCCCTTTCGGGAATTGGTAGCATAAGCAGGGCTGTTGAGGATTTTGCCAAGCTGGGGAATGTGGAGCTCGAAGTTGAAGGGGTCAGCGTTGAGGACTTAAGTAAATTTGGTGAGGTTATAAACTATGTCTACTTCAATGATACAAAAATTGAGTTTAACGGGAAGAAATACAGAGCGGTAGTAGGTTACGGTGAGTTTAAGTCCCTCCACGTAAAAACGCCCGAAGATGGTGTCGTTGTCTTGGCGTTTCCAGAGGTGAAGAAAGGTGACAAAATTAAAATCAACGGTAAAGAATATGGGGTTAAAGGTTCGTACTACTACTTTTCGGGCATTCCGTTCGTGCTGGTAAATGAAAAAGGCCAATATCTTTATGTTCTCATGCGTTGCAATGACACGGAAGCTTTGGCAAGTTTCTTAATGAAGAATGCGAGGGTTAGGTACTTCTTCATCTATAATGAGGGTGAGATGCCATATATGGACGCTTTAAAGAACATTAAAAAATTTGTCATGAGCTTTTTCTACCTCCTCCTCGGCGCTTCTCTGGCTGTGATTGTGTTGGTCACGATAACCCATGTCAAAGGGAGCGTTAGAGAAGTCGGAGTTCTAAAAGCGCTCGGCATTCCAGATTCGTTCATATCTACCCTTTTCGTTGGTGATTTTCTCCTCATTGCTTTGGTTGCTTATTTGATTGGAATTCCACTCGGAATAAATCTCGGCTGTTTCTACATAGCCTCAAGGTTCCCAATCCCAACGAGTCCGGACTACATTTATCCGCTGAAGTTCGACATCTTCATTCTGCTCGGCATAACTCTAATTCTCTCACTTCCCTATCTCTACGTTTCAAGGTTAAAAATCATCGAAGCCCTTCGCTTTACGCCAAGGAAGAGCCATCCGCTTAGGTTCTTTGCGACCTTCTTCATTATCTTCCTCGCCACTTCCTCTGCATACTTTGGCATTAAGGGTGTTGAGAACCTAATCAGTTTCAACTATTCCTACAACCTCATGGTCTGGGGTGATCCCGCAAAAATCACCCAACTTCCTGGCGAAAAAGCTGGCTATTTGAGTGGGCAAAAAGTCGATAGAATGACCACAGAAGTTTACTTCTTCGACTACAAAAGCATCTTCGAGAAAACGCTCATCGCCGGCAGATGGTTTGAGAAGCCAGATGAGGCTGTTATCGAAAAGGGCTTAGCCAAAAAGCTGGACCTAAAGGTCGGTGATACAATTAAAGTTCAGATCCTTGGAGAGTGGAGGGAATATAAGATTGTTGGCATAAGCAACATGAACTTCTACGACTTCAAGGCAGTGTTCCTGCCGAAAGTTCCCTTCGTTCCCGATAAAGTTGCCTTCTTAAACGTGGAGAACCCAGAAGGGCTGAAGGAGAAATATGAGAAGCTCGGCCTGAGTGCTGTCACAATGGAAGATTTAAAGAGGCGGATGGAGAGCAATCTAATGATTTTCAAGACCGCAGTCTATGGAGTAATTGGAATAATTTTATTTATAAGCGTCTTTGCTCTCTTTGCTTTAATTTACCTTGAAATCGAGAGCAACGAGAAGGTTTACGCAACGCTCAAAGCTGTTGGGATTCCAAACTCTCACGTTTGGAAGGAGTTCCTCAAGAATGCTCTGCCTTCCCTAATTGCCAGTTCACTCCTAGCTCTGCCAATAAGCCTCAAGATTGGAGGATATATTGGTAACTTAGTTTTGCCAGTAGAATTCAGCATAAATGATTTAGCCAAAGTGGTACCGCTGTTGTTGGTGCTCTACTTACTCTATGGGATTTTCATAGTTTTGCTGACAAACAGAGCATTGAACAAGCTCGACGTTGTTAAAGCATTGAGGAGTTAAGTTTTTGATCTTATGGTTTTTTTCTCTACACTATCAAAAATCAAAAAAAGATAAGTGAAGGTATTAGAGGTTGGGACTTTTGATAGGCTCCTTTAAGAAAGAAGTATTTACTAGGACTTTTATCCCATAATACTCGCTTAGCTCTTTAATTTCAAACTCGTTCTCTTTGGCCCAAGCAAGAGCTTTTGAAAGCTCATAAGCCAAGTTTGCATCTAAAACAATTGGGACGTTTAAATCAACAGCAGTTCTCCTTACCTTGTAATCTCTGTCTTTTGCATAGTCAGAGGTCATCACCAAGTCAATCTTACTGTTTTTCATTAACGCTACTGCCTTTTCTTTGCTTATGGGGTTTCCGATGCTTAGAGCATCTTCAAGCGTAAATACTTCGTAGCCGAGAGATTCAAGAATCTTAGCTGTTTCGCTTAGCTTATCTTTTTCTCTTCCGTAACCATAAATCAATACACTCTTTTCGGGCATTCTGTTCGGCTTCACTGAGAGCCAGCTCTTAAGCAGTGCATCCTCGAATTCGCTACCGAGAGCGGCAACTTCTCCCGTGGAGCGCATTTCCGGGCCTAAGAATGGATAAGCGTTTTGAAGCTGAGACCACGAGAACTGTGGACTTTTCACAGCGAAAGCCTTTGGAGGTATCTCATAGTATTTGTATTCCTCACCAATTGAGAGCTTTCCATCAAATACTGCCTGAGCCGCTAGCTCCATTAAATTTACGCCTCTTGCCTTGCTTGAGAATGGCATTGATCTGCTCGTTCTTAAGTTTAGCTCAAGGACATAGACGTCATCGTTTACCAAGAACTGTATGTTGAACGGCCCTCTAATTCCTAAAGCCAAAGCAAGCTCTAAAGCGATTTCCTGCATCTTTTTAACTTGCTTGGATTTTAGATAGCGGTAAGGTGTCACCATCGTAGCGTCTCCACTGTGAACACCAGCTTTTTCTACGTGCTCCAGAGTAACGCCGACAACCCTCCTTCCATCTGACACAGCATCTATCTCAGCTTCCATAGCATCTAAGAATTTTGAAACCACTACTGGGTGCTCCGGAGATACCTTTGCCGCTAAGGAGAGGTATTCTCTCAGCTCTTTCTCATTGTAGGCGACTTTCATTGCAGTTCCGCTCAAAACGTAGCTTGGCCTTATCATAACCGGATACCCAACTTCCTCAGCGAACTTTAAAACCTCTCTAAGGCTTTTCGCAGCTGTCCAGGGAGGCTGCTTTATTCCCAAATCTTCAAGGAGTTTGGAGAACTTCACCCTGTTTTCAGCTACATCAACACTCGTTCCTCTCGTTCCCAAAAGCCTAACTCCATTCTGCTCAAGCTTTTTAGCCAAGGAATTAGCCAACTGTCCGCCAGCAAAGGCAATGACACCTTCAGGCTTCTCAAACTTGTAGATGTCCAAAACTCTCTCAAGGGTTATCTCCTCGAAATAGAGCTTATCATTAATGTCCCAGTCTGTTGAAACTGTTTCGGGGTTATAATTAAGCACGATAACCTCATAGCCCCTCTTCTTTGCTGAATTTGCGAAATTCACAACTGCCCAATCAAACTCAACGCTAACACCTATCCTAAAGACTCCGGCACCCAAAACCAAAACTTTCGGATTTTCCGTGTGAGGGATGTCGTTTTCTTGAGCATCATAGGTCATGTACAGATAATTTGTCTTTGCAGGGAATTCTCCAGCCAGAGTGTCAATCTGCTTCACGAATATTTTTGGTTTCTTCTTGGATTCCTTTAACCTCTTACCCACTAACCTCTCTATTTGCTTATCGCTGAAGCCGAGCTTCTTCGCTTCACTTATAAGCTCTTCAGTTGGGTTCTTCTTCAGTTCTTCCGCCACTCTAACAAGGTCTTCGATTATATAGAGATAAAAGCGGTCTATTCCAGTGATTTCATAAATCTCATCAACACTTGCCCCAAGCTTTAATGCTTTAGCTATGTGCATTGGCATATAAGGTTCATAGTTCCTTATTCTCTTCATGACCTCTTCCAAGGGCTCATCCCTTTCGTAATATTCACCAATCAGTTCATCCCCGATATCAACCATTCTAATTGCCTTTTGGAATGCCTCATGCAAGTTTCGTCCTATTGCCATAACTTCTCCAATGCTCTTCATCTCTGAATTTATCCTCTTGTTTGCGTTCTCAAACTTCTCTAAGTCCCATCTCGGGACTTTAACGACAACATAGTCTAGGCTTGGCTCAAAAGCCGCTGTGGTAACTCCAGTTACACCATTCAAGAGCTCATCTAAGGTATAGCCCAAAGCAAGCTTTGCCGCTATGTAGGCTAAAGGATAACCCGTTACCTTGCTCGCTAACGCAGATGAGCGGCTCATCCTTGGATTTGTCTCAATAACATAGAATTCCTCTGATTTTGGATTTAAGGCTAGCTGAACATTACACTCGCCAACTAAACCTATTGCTTCAGCGACCTTTATTGCCGCGCTCCTTAGGATTTGATACTCCCTATTGGTGAGAGTTTGAGAAGGAGCAACAACTATGGAATCTCCAGTATGAACTCCCATCGGGTCAAAGTTCTCTAAGCATGCAACGGCAACAGCATTTCCGTTTTTATCCCTCACAACTTCAAACTCTATCTCCTTCCAATGATAGAGATATTTCTCGACCAAAACCTCGCCGATCTCACTCTGAGCGAAAGCCCTAATTATATAGTTTTCAAACTCTTCCTTATTCCACGCAACGAAAGAACCTCTACCGCCGAGGTTGAAGCTCACCCTAACGATGACGGGGAAGCCAATCTTCTCCGCTATTTCAATTGCTTCTTCAACGCTTTTAGCCGCTCCGCTTGGTGGTATTGGGAGACCGGCTTTTATCATTGTCTCTCTAAACTTTTCTCTATCCAGGGCTTTCTTTATGCCCTCTATGGGTGTGCCAAGGACTTTAACACCGTATTTATCCAAAATTCCGCTTTCATGTAATGCCACACCCAAAGATAAGGCACTTTGCCCACCAAAACCTAACAAAATTCCATCTGGCCTCTCTTTCTTTATAACTTCCTCAACAAATTTGACATCTAGAGGAAGGAGGTAAACTTTGTCAGCCATCTCATGGCTAGTCTGGATTGTAGCAACGTTTGGGTTTACTAAGATAGTTTCAATGCCTTCTTCCTTTAGGGCTTTTAGTGCTTGACTTCCGCTGTAGTCGAATTCAGCAGCCTCTCCAATCTTTATTGCACCAGAACCCAAAATTAAGACTTTAGAAACCATGAGCATCACCTTTGATTAGTTTTGCAAAAAGATCAAAGACCCAAGTTGAATCTAAAGGTCCGGGAGAAGCCTCGGGATGGAATTGGGTCGCTATAATCGGTTTATTTGGATGATAAATCCCCTCAACGCTCTTATCGTCGAGATTAATCATCCAGACTCTAAATTCGTTCAAGCTTTCGGGCTTTACCGCGTAGCCATGGTTTTGTGTCGTTACAAAGGCTTTTCCTGTCTTTAAGTCTTTTACGGGCTTGTTAATTCCTCTGTGGCCGTATTTAAGCTTGTAAATCTCTGCACCGTCAGCTAAAGCTAGTATTTGACTGCCTAAGCATATTCCCATTGTCGGGACATTGTACTCAATTATGGCTTTGGTATTCTCTATCAGTGTTTTCAGCAAAGCCGGGTTCCCTGGACCGTTGCTTAGGAATATCCCATCGGCGTTAAATTCCTCAAAGGCCTTTATTGGGTCGTAGGTGTAAGGTATCCTTATGACATTAAAGCCTCTCTTTAAGAATTCTCGCAGAATGCCATACTTAACCCCACAATCAACCACAACAACGGTCTTATCTGCTTTTTTAGGTTCATGAATTATTATTTCTTTTGGAGTCACCTTATCGACAAAATTTGCTTCATCATAACTCAACTTTCTGACCTTCTCAATGATCTTTTCAAGCTCTTCCTTCTCATAATCACCAACGGCTAAAGCTCCCATCATAACTCCTTTTTCCCTTATCTTCTTAACTAATGTCCTTGTATCAACGCCTTCTATCCCTGGAATTCCTTCTTTTTTGAGCCACTCGTCTAAGCTCATTTCGCTTGCCCAGTGGCTTGGTCGCATGAGTTTTGAAATCACGTAACCTTCAACTTGAATTTTATCCGACTCATAGTGGAGAGGGATTCCATTTTCCCTAATTTCTTTACTTGGCACGCCGTAGTTTCCAATTAGTGGATAAGTCATGACTAGAATTTGTCCCTTGTATGATGGATCCGTTAATGACTCTGGATAACCGACCATTGCTGTTGTAAAGACCACCTCTCCGAACTTGACTCCCTCGGCCCCGAACCCTTTTCCCTCCACAATGGTTCCATCTTCTAATAAGAGATAAGCTTTCACTTAGACCACCCACTAATTTTTGCTCTCATATTTTATAGACGTAAATCCGTCTAATTATTCATTTTTGCAATACTTGGATTAACATTTTAATGTCAAAAACTTGAGCTTGCTGAAGTCTTCTTCAAGAGCTTTTTCTGCCGTTTCAATGTATTCTTTGACTTTTTCTGGATTTGGAGAGCCTATAATGGGCTTTTTAATTCTCTCCTCTAGACTAACTTTAATTCCATATTTCTCCCTAACCTTGGCGTAGAATTCTTCAACACTTTCAGATTCTTTTACGAGCTTGGCTATCTCGCCGTAAACTTCTCTGTATGGTCTTCCACTTATCAAAGCGACTTTCTCAGCAATGTCCGTTGCTAAAATGGGGAAAATTTTTGCATCTCTCAGCAAGTTCTCTTCATTGACCTCAATTTTGGCAAAGAGGTCAGCAAAAATCTTAAGCGTTTCAAGTGTCCCCTTCAATATTTTGAAAGCGTGCTTGTTGGCTTCTTGCATATCCAAGTTGTAGCCCGTTGGAAGGCCCTTCAAAATTGTCAGCAATGCAACGAGATGCCCTATGCTCTCAGCACCCCAAGCTCTAGCTATTTCCATTGTTGCTGGATTCCTCTTTTGGGGCATCATGCTACTCGTTGCTAAATGCTCATTTGGAAGCTTAAGGTAGTTGAACTGTGGTGTTGAAAAAACCACTATATCTTCGGCTATCCTTGAGAGGAAGATGGATAGGTTTACATCGATTGAACAGGCTATTCCTAGGAAGTCCCTATTGCTCGTTGCATTTATAGAGTTAAAGATTATCCCGCCGAAGAGCTCTCCAGCGAGCTTTTTCCTATTCAATGGGACACTAGTTCCTCCTACGGCTCCAGCACCTAGGGGGGAGTTATCAACTATCTCAAGAGCAAAGAATAAGGCTTTCGTGTATGTAGCTAATGTTTCCTCTATGTAGCATAAATAGTGGGCGAAGGTTGAAGGTTGTGCCGGCTGTAAATGAGTAAATGCCGGCATTATTGTATTGAGGTGATTTCTAGCCTTCTCTAGGAGAATTCCCCTAAAAGTCAACACTTCCTTTATCTGCTCGATTAAAAGTTTCTTTGCTTTTAGCCTTAAAGCAGAGGCAACATGGTCGTTTCTGCTTTTTCCCAAAGCTAAGTATCCCTCATCTTTGCCAAGCTTGTCTTTTAGGTAAATCTCAATCGCCTCGTGAACATCTTCAGCCTCAATTTTAAATAGCGGAGAAGGGTCTTTGAGGAGGTTTTTTAACTCCCCTAGTATTTTCTCTCCCTTCTCCTTAGGGATAAGATTTTGAGATGTTAGGACTTTTACATGAGCTATTAAGCTCTCAATAACCTCCTCAACAAGCTCTTTATCTTCTTCCATTGAAGAAATATAGGAGAGGATTTCAGAGTTTATATCACCGAGCAGATTCTTCCTGTACATAACACCACCTAACTGATAACCTTCTCTGCCTCCAGCTCTTTGCTTCCAAACGCTTCCATTGGTTTGGACTTATTAGCTATGCTATAAGCCAAAACACTCTGCATTCCAAAGAGCTCGATGAAACCTATGGCAAGTTTTTGGTCGTAGTCAGATTTTTCGAATGTCGCTAAGTTTATGTCATAGAGCGCATTTTCGGACTTCCTTCCAACAACAATGGCGTTTCCTTTGTAGAGCTTTACTTTGACAGTCCCGCTGACCTTTTCTTCAACTTTATCTATGAATGCATCTAATGCTTCCCTAAGTGGCTCGAACCAGAGGCCATTATAAACGAGCCATGACCACTTAGAATCAACTATTTCCTTAAACTCAAGAGCCCATTTTGTGAGAACAAACTTTTCAAGGTCTTTGTGGGCTTTGATTAGAGTTATTGCTGCTGGCGCTTCATAGACTTCCCTGCTCTTTATTCCAACGGTCCTATCTTCAATGTGGTCTATCCTTCCAACTCCGTGCTTTCCAGCTATAAAGTTCAGCGTCTCTATAAGCTCAACTAAGTCCATTTCCTTTCCATTCAAGGCAACTGGAACTCCTTCCTCAAATTCAATTGTTACGTACTCAGGCTTTTCTGGTGTTTTCTCTGGTGAAAGTGTCCACTCAAAAACTTCCTCTGGTGGTTCTTCAAAGGGGTCTTCTAAAATTCCCCCTTCTATGCTCCTCCCCCAAAGGTTCTCGTCAATGCTGTAGATTTTTTCCTTAACGGGAATGCCGTTTTTCTTTGCGTATTCCATCTCCCAATCCCTTGTTAGACCCCACTCCCTTACTGGAGCGATTATCTTAATTTCTGGATAGAGTGCTTTAACTGCTAAATCGAACCTCACTTGGTCATTCCCTTTTCCAGTACATCCATGAGCTATTGCATCGGCGTTTTCTTTTTTAGCAATCTCCACTATCTTCTTTGCTATCAAAGGCCTTGCCAAGGCAGTGGCTAAGGGGTAAGCTCCTTCATAAAGGGCATTGGCTTTAATAGCTTTAGCTAAGTATTCCTTCGCAAACTCTTCCTTTGCGTCAATCGTATAATGCTTTACTGCCCCAAACTTCAAAGCCTTCTCTTCAATTTTCTTGAAGTCATCTTTTTGCCCAACATCCACTGTGACTGTTATCACTTCCGCGTTCAGCTTCTCTTGCATCATCTTCAATATAACTGAAGTATCCAATCCTCCCGAATACGCTAAAACTACCTTCACCTAAACCACCTAGGCCAAAATAAAAGGAACACTTTTTATATCTTTTGTAACTAATGTGTCAAAATTGAAAAATTTTGTTATAAATGCAACAATAATGAGAATTGATATTAGATTTATAGTTTTCAAAAATATCCCAACTTTTTGAACAGTTGTCTAAATAATTACTAGATTTTCTGAACAAATTTGACAAAATCTCAATAATTTTTGCAAAAATGTCTTATACTTGAAGTGCTGCAAGGATGGGAACGTTAATTCAAGGGGGTGCTAAAAAGTGAGGAGCGCAAGTATTTTGTTTGCCATATTTGTGGCAATGTTAATTAGCGGAAGCTTTGTCTTAGCAGAAGATCCAACGGGAGCAGAAACACTAAAAGAAAGTCCAGAGGCACCAGTGGACTTCGTTTGGGTCTTAATCTGTGGATTCCTAGTGATGTTCATGCAGGCAGGATTCGCTTTGCTTGAGGCAGGATTCACAAGGGCTAAAAACGTTGCAAACGTAATGATGAAAAACCTGATGGACTTTGCAGTTGGAAGCATAGCCTTCTTTGCGGTTGGTTTTGCTCTAATGATGGGCAACGACTGGCACGGTTTAATAGGAAAGAGCGGATGGTTTTTGCTTGGCGATGCCTACGATGTTTCAACAATCGAGATTTGGTTCTTCATGCTAGTATTCTGTGCTACTGCAGCGACAATAGTCAGTGGAGCAATAGCGGAGAGGCCAAAGTTCTCAACATACCTCATCTACAGTGCGGTTGTAAGTGCAATCATTTACCCAATCTATGGCCACTGGCTCTGGGGCGGTGGTTGGCTGAGCTCAAGCGATTTCATGACAAAGCTTGGTGGAGGCTATGGGGCTTTGGATTTCGCTGGAAGCGGAGTTGTTCATGCCTTAGGTGGTTATGTGGCTTTAGCAGCATGTATGCTTTTAGGGCCGAGGATTGGAAAATATGATAGGCATGGAAACCCAAGACCAATTCCTGGACACAACATAGCTTATGCAGTAATCGGAACCTTAATCCTATGGTTTGGATGGTTTGGCTTTAACCCAGGTTCAACACTCTCAGCTCACGAGCTTAGGATTTCAATCATCGCTGCTAATACTAACTTAGCCGCAGCTGCAGGTGCCATAACAGCAATGCTGATAACATGGAAGAAGCTTGGAAAGCCGGATGTTGGAATGACTTGCAACGGTGCCATTGGAGGATTGGTTGCCATAACAGCCCCATGTGCGTGGGTTACCCCTTGGGCTGCAATAATCATTGGAATAGTCGCTGGATTCATAGCAGTTTATGGCTACTGGTTCCTTGAGAAGAGAGGAATCGACGACGTCGTTGGTGCTGTTCCCGTTCACGGGTTCAACGGAACTTGGGGGCTAATAGCCTTAGGTCTGTTCGCTGATGGAACTTATGGTGTTTACACAACCGAACCGCCCTATGTAGCAGGTTTACTTTACGGAAACGCCGGATTTTTCATTGCTCAGCTAATTTCAGCGGTGGTTAACTTCATCTGGGCCTTTGGAACAGGTTACATATTGTTCTACATTCTCAAGAAGACAGTCGGAATAAGGGTAAGTCCAGAGGAAGAGAGGGTTGGACTGGACATAGTGGAGCATGCAACGATAGCATATCCAAACTTTGTGTCAACTGAAGCTATATTGCTCCCAACAGTTAAGAACGGAGGTGAGGAAGAATGAAGAAAGTTGAGGCGATAATAAGGGAGGACAAGCTTAAGGACGTCATAAAAGCACTAGAAGATGAGGGATTTTTTGGAATGACAGTAACTGCAGTGATGGGAAGAGGACGAGAGGGAGGAACGACGATACAATTCAGAGGTAGGCTGATGAAAGTTGAGCTCCTAACGAAAGTAAAAATTGAGGTAGTTGTTGACGACAAAGATGTGGACAGGGTTGTCAAGGCAATAATAGGTGCCGCAAAGACTGGCGAAGTTGGAGACGGAAAGATATTCATAATACCCATCGAGGAAGCTATAAGGATTAGAACTGAAGAAAAGGGAACAAAGGCTTTGTAGTTTTTGCTTTTCTCTGCTTTTAATTTTTGAGTCAAAAAGAGAAGAGTTTATTAAGAAATTTTCGGCACCCCTTCATCCCACACAACACAAAGATGACAGTGGTAGAACTTCACGAGATAGGAAACTTAAAAACCAGCAATAAGCTCCGCTAATTTCTTTACTCCTTCCCTTATCCGTTCAACACTTTCGAATGTGAAGTTCAGTCTCATTTGATTTTCTCCGCCTTTTAAAGCGTAAAACACTTTTCCGGGCACATAAGCAACTCCTCTCTTAACAGCCTCCTCAAGTATCTCTTTTGTATCAACGTTGCCATCAATGGTTAGCCAGATGAACATTCCCCCTTCTGGTCTTGTCCAGTTGACGTTTTCAGGCATGAACTCATCTAAGGCTTCAAGCATTGCATCTCTCTTTGGCTTGTAGAACTCTATCAATCTTTGGATGTGCTTCTTTAATAGTCCTTTCCTCATGAATGTCCAAGTAACGTACTGTCCAACGGTGTTTGAACAAACATCAGTGGTCAGCTTTCCAACTTCAAGCTTTTCCATGAGTTCCTCGCTCGCTATTAGCCATGCCAACCTAAAGCCTGGAACGAAAATCTTTGAGAACGTTCCCAAGTTTATTACTCTCCCGCTCTTATCAAAGTGCTTTATTGCTTTTACAGGGCTTCCTGAATAGCGAAGCTCTCCATATGGGTTGTCCTCAACTATTATGAAGTCAAAATCCTCCGCAAGCTCCACTAAGTGTTTCCTTCTCTCTTCGCTCATAGTGACTCCAGAAGGATTTTGGAACGTTGGAATTGTATAGAGGAGTTTTATCTTTTTGCCATCTGCTCTCAATTTCCTTAAGAGAGTCTCAAGCTCTTCAGTCTTCAGACCCTCTTCGTCAAGTCCAACTTGAAGAAATCTCGATCCATATATTTGGAAAGTGTTTAAAGCAACGAAATATGTTGGTGCCTCAACTACAATCATATCTCTTGGATCAACAAAGGCTCTGCCAACGATGTCAATCCCCTGCTGAGAGCCATGTGTTATCATTATCTCTTCAAGCTTTGCGTGGATTCCTTGGCTTTCCTTTAGGTGTTTTAATAATTCCTCCCTGAGACCTTCAAATCCCAGAGTTGAACCATATTGAAAAGCATCGGGTATTTCTGCAACTTCTAAGAAGGCATCTTTTAACTCTTTAAGAGGAAAAACCTCCTTACTGGGCACTCCACCAGCAAATGAAATTACATCTCCTCCCTTTATTAGAGCAAGCACCCTTTTGACTTCACTCATATCGACGTCAAGTATCCTATGAGAGAACATTCCATCACCTGAGCCCACACTTATGTTCATCAATGAATATAAATTTTTTCCCGTATGCTTTAGCTTTATGACAATAATAACACTACCAAAGAAGATGCAAATACTGAAAATATGATGAGGCAATAAGAGATTTAGCCTCTTTTTCTCATCTTCAAAATCAAATCTTCAAGAATTTGGTAGGCTTTTGGAGCGACCCTTCTGTCAAGGACAAATATTGTGTCTTTATGACACGAGATTACTTGGGTTATGTTTATTCCACTGAAGGAAAGGGCTGATGTAATGAAGGCAACAATTCCAGGTGTTTCAATTATATCTCCAGGGCTTATTAAAACTATTGCTGTCTGCTCTTCAATGAGGTCAACTATATTCTCCTTCCCCAAAATCTTGACTATTTCGTCCTTTTCTTCACTTGAAACGACAATTGTGAACGTCTCAACACCTTGAGTGAGCTGGAAAAACCTTGCCTTTTCCATTACCTTTGAAAGCCTTTCAATTCTACTTAAAACAGCTCTTTTTTCGGCTGTTACAACGGTCAAATCAGATTGAAGCTCAATAACAGTTTTTGCAACTACATTTTTAATTTTCTCCTCAAAAGATGCTCTCTCTTTCTTCAGCTCCTCCCCAATTCTTATCAGAGCCATCTTTACTGCTCCGGCTGAAGTTTTAATGCCCTTTCTTTCCAACTCCTCCAATAGGACTCTTGCCAAAGCACTGTAATTTATAATATCCAAAACCAAGCATTCTCTAATTGCTGGTCTGGACAGAACGAGTTCTTTAACAGCCTTTGCAATGCTCACTTTTCCTTCAGGCATAATCTCACCAAAAGGAATACTCACTCTAAATATATAACTTTTTGTGATGTATGGCACTTAGTTTAAATGAATGCAAAAGTTAAATCATTTCCATTTTCGACTTTGAGATTTTTTGAATGTTTTGAAAAGGTGTTGTAAAAATGAAAAGAAAAGATTTAATACTAGCAGCTTTTACTATAATTACGTAAAAGGCCGTGCTTAAGCGTTCCTAATGACATCTCCTAACTGTATAAATCCGATTTTTGATTTTCTCCGAATTCAAACCTTTTTTATCAATCTAAAAAGCTCTAGATTTCTCTAACAAACAAAATAAGAAATAAGCATCGAGATTTTTATATTACTACTTCGAGTTCTATAACCAATAGGAATATTTAATACTAAGAAACATGTCGAAAAATATATAAAGCCTTCTCAGTGTACATGAGACGTCAAAATACAGACATGGGGGGAGGGTCGTGAAGAAAGTATTGGCACTTTTGATAGTCAGTTTAATAGCCTTCTCCCTTGGATGCATAGGGGGAGGAGAAAAGACAGCAACACCCAGCAGTACAGAGAGCACAAAAAGTGCAGAGGTTCAAGTTATAAGGATAGGTCTCCTAACTGACCTCTCAGGGCCTGCCGCATCAAAAGGACAGATTGTCAAAAACACAGTTGAGTTAGCTGAGGAAGACATAAACACATACTTTAAGGAGAAAGGACTGCCATACAAGGTGGAGATACTCGTTGAGGACACAAGAGCAGACCCAAAAGTTGCACTCGAAAAGCTTCAAATACTCAAGGCACAGGACGTTAACGTTGCAGTTGGTCTATACTCAAACGAAGTCAGGAATGTTCAGAAATATGCGACTTCAAATAAGATTATAGTGATATCACCATCATCAACTGCACCTCCAAAGCTTATAGGATTCACAAAGCCAGAGGACAAGAAGTTCATCTTCAGGTTTGTTCCAACAGACCTCTTCCAGAGCAAGGTAATTGCCGCAGAGATTGAGGAATTAGGACTCAAGGGAATAGCAATCGTTTACAGGGGAGATGCTTGGGGTAGGGGACTTCATGATGCACTTGTAGAAGAAATTGAGGGCAAAGTAGAAATAGGGGCCGATGTTGAGTATCCAAGCAGCCCAACACCAGCAGACTGGTCACCCTACATAGCCAAGCTCGAAGACGGAGTTAAGGATCTCATCAGTAAATATGGAAAAGACAAGGTTGGAGTCTGGGCAGTTGGATTTGACGAAGTTGCAACGCTATTAACCCAAATTCCAGATGATTCAGTCCTCCTCCAAGTTAAGTGGATTGGCACAGATGCAATGGTTGGGAACCAAAAGATAATTGAAGAGGCTAAGGACAAAGCAGTAAAAGTTGGATTGTTCTCAACCCAGTTCTATTCAGAAAGTGATGAAACTGCAAAGTTGAAGGAGAAGTTTAAGGCAAAGTTCGGTGGAGAACCGGACCAATACGGATTGAATGCTTATGATGCTACATGGGTGGTTGCATTAGCCTATGTTGAGGTACTTAAGGAGAAAGGAAGCTATGACCCAGACTTGATGGTTCAAAAGATTAAGGAAGTCCTTGAGAAGTACAACAGCGGTGCCTATGGCGTTAAGCCAGTAACTGGAACTATAGAGCTTGACGAGTGGAATGACAGATCAAGCGGTGACTATGCAATCTACAAGGTTACAGAAAGCGGATGGGAAATGATTGGAATATGGAAGTCAGACACTGGTAAAATCGAGTGGTCTGAGAAGCCCTGATTTTTCTTCCTTCCTTTTAAAATATTTTGTTGGGGGTGTTTCCTATGGCGTTGCTGCAAGAAGAATCCAATTATCCTCCAAAGCATGGTGATTTGTTGCGTGGAAGGAATCCTTTCGGGACTTTAAGGACATATGAAAAGTCCGGTACGGTGGGGATTTCTTACATAGCAGAGCCAAAATACTTCAAGGAGGGGCTTTGAGCTTTTTAGAAAGATCTGCTCGGAAACAGAGTTGCAGTTGGCTTTGGAATCTCAAAGGGAGAGCACGTTAAAGCCCTTGTAAATGCTGGGGCAGATAAGTATAGAGAAAGTGCTGAAAAAGTGCTTGAAGAAAACTCAGGGAACTAATGGATAGATTAGAGCATTGCTGAATTCGAATGATGACAAATGTATTTTAAAGATAGTTATCAAAATGTATTTCAAAGATAGTTATCACATTGTCAGAAATTTTTCCGAAAAATATTTAATGAAAAAGCTAGTTGAAATGGAGGAAATTCTAATAAGGGGTGATAAAATTGAAAAAAGTTTTAGCATTTTTGGTGGTGTGTCTAGTTGTCCTCTCCCTTGGATGCATAGGGGGAGGAGAAAAAACAGCAACACCAAGTAGCACAGAGAGCACAAAAAGTGCAGAGGTTCAAGTTATAAAAATCGGTCTCCTAACAGACCTTTCAGGGCCTCTCTCTTCAGATGGACAAAACGTCAAGAACTGTGTTGAGTTAGCTAAAGAGGAAATAAACGAATACTTCAAGGAAAAAGGCCTGCCATACGAAGTGGAGATACTCGTTGAGGACACAAGGACAGATCCAAAAGTAGCTCTTGAAAAGCTACAAACACTTAAGGCACAGGACGTTAACGTTGTTGTTGGTCCGCTCTCAAGTGGTGAAGTCAGGAACCTCAGGAGCTACGCCACATCAAATAAGATTGTAATAATATCACCATCAACTGCACCACCACAAAAGATTGGAGCTATGAAGCCAGAGGACAAGAAGTTCATTTTCAGGTTTGTTCCAACAGACCTCTTCCAGAGCAAGGCAATTGCCGCAGAAATTGAGGACTTGGGATTCAAGGGAGTAGTCATAATATACAGAGGAGACGCATGGGGTAAGGGACTTCACGATGCACTTGTTGAGAAGATCAAGGACAAGGTAGAGATTGGAGCCGACGTTGAGTACCCAAGCAACCCAGCACCAACAGACTGGTCACCGTATATAGCCAAGCTCGAAGATGGTGTCAAGCAACTCATTGACAAGTACGGAAAGGACAAGGTTGCAGTTTGGGTAGCTGGATTTGACGAAGTTGCAACACTATTGACACAAATACCAGACGATTCACCTCTCCTTCAAGTTAAGTGGATTGGCTCAGATGGAACGGTTGGAAGCCAGAAGATAGTTGAAGAAGCCAAAGGCAAGGCGGTAAAAGTTGGACTGCTCTCAACACAGTTCTACTCAGAGAGCGATGAGGCTAAGAAGTTGAAGGAGAAGTTCAAGGCAAAGTTCGGTGGGGAGCCGGAGCAGTACGGATTGATTGCCTACGATGCAACATGGGTAGCTGCATTGGCATATGCTGAGGTTCTCAAGGAGAAGGGAAGCTATGACCCAGACTTAATGGTTCAGAAGATTAAGGAAGTCCTTGAGAAGTACAACAGCGGTGCCCTTGGAGTTAAGCCAGTAACGGGAACAATAACCCTCAACGAGTGGAACGACAGGGCAAGTGGTGACTATGCAATCTACAAGGTTACAGAAAGCGGATGGAAAATGATTGGAATATGGCACTCAGACACCAATAAAGTCGAGTGGCTTGAGAAGCCTTGATTCTCTTTCTCCCTTTAAATATTTTGTTGGGGGTGTTTTCTATGGCGTTGCTCAGGACTGAGAGCATTTCAAAATCATTTGGTGGGGTAAAGGCTTTGGATAATGTTAGTATAACGGTCGATGAACACACCCTCACGCTCATCATAGGTCCAAATGGTAGTGGAAAGTCGACTTTAATCAATGTTATCTCGGGTTTTCTAAAGGCTGACAGTGGAAAGGTGATATTCGAAGAGAAGGACATAACGAACAAGCCCCCAAACGAAATTTACAGCTATGGTATCGTTAGGACTTTCCAGACGCCACAGCCGCTCAAAGAGATGACTGTTTTAGAGAACTTATTGATAGCAGAGAGGCACATAGGAGAGAACATCAGAACAGCCCTAAACTACAAGAAGTGGCTGAAGCAGGATGAAGAGCTCGTTGAAAGGGCATATGAGCTGTTGAAGTTCCTTAAGCTTGACCATCTTTGGGATCACAAAGCTGGCTCTCTAAGTGGTGGACAGATGAAGCTCCTTGAGATAGGGAGAGCATTGATGACAAACCCAAAGCTAATAGTTATGGACGAGCCAATTGCGGGTGTTGCTCCTGGTTTAGCCCACGAAATATTCAACAAGCTCGTAGAGCTGAAGAAGCAGGGAATCACGCTCTTAATAATTGAACACAGGCTGGATATAGTTCTCAAGTACATTGACCACCTCTACGTCATGTTCAATGGTCGCGTTATAGCGGAAGGTAGGGGCGAGAAAGAGATAGAAAAAGTTTTGAACGATCCAAAGGTCGTGGAGGTGTACATAGGTGATTGAAACAAAAAACCTCAGTGCTGGTTATGGAAAGCTACAAATTTTGTTTGAGGTTAATGTGAAAGCAAAAAAGGGAGAGATTACAACAATCGTGGGACCTAACGGAAGTGGAAAATCAACATTCTTAAAGACCCTCTTTGGTTTAACGACAATCTATTCAGGCAAAATATACTACAAGGGTGAAGACATTACCAACGTTCCACCATATCAGAAGACTCGTCTTGGAATAGCATATCTCCCTCAGACAAACAACGTTTTTGCAAACTTAACTGTAGAGGAGAACCTCAAGATGGCCGGATACACAGTTCCAGATGAAGAGCTCAAGGACAGGATAGATTTGGCATTAAGTGTCTTCCCAGAAATAAAAGAATTGCTCAAGAGAAAAGCGGGGACTTTGAGTGGTGGACAGAGGCAATTCTTAGCCATGGCTACAGCTTTAGTTAGGAAGAGCGAGCTTTTGATGCTTGATGAGCCAACTGCACAGTTATCTCCTAAGCTAGCTGAGACAATATTCAGCAAGATAGTCGAGCTTAGGGATGATTATGGACTAACGATTCTCTTAGTCGAGCAGAATGCAAAGAGGGCTTTGGAGATAAGCGACAAGGGATACATGCTCATAAGCGGAAGGGTCGCATTTGAGGGCAAAGCGAGAGACCTACTTGAGCATGAGAAGTTCCAAAGCTACTTCTTAGGATTAGTGGAGGAGGTGGAGTAGATGGGAGTGCTTGAAGGTGCCATAACATATGCAAACCTCTTGGTACTCTTAAGCTTGGGTTTAACACTCACCTACATAACTACTGGAGTGCCAAACTTCGCTCATGGCTCATTCGCGGCCATTGGTGCATATTTTGCATTTACCGTGTTTAAATTGCTCGGCATTAACCCTTACTTTGCAGTTCCCCTATCTTTCATCTTGGGAGGAATAATTGGAGTTATAACCTACACATTCATACTTAAGCCACTCATAAAAAGAAACGCCTCACTTGAAATGCTGATGATAGCAACACTTGCTTGGGACATAATACTCTTTGGAGTCATAGGAGCCTTTGCTGAAAGCATAAGCACTGTGGTCAAGAGCCCTGCGACACAATTCGTCTTCACGTACCTTGATTTCACTATTGGAGGAATTCCCGGAAGGCTAATAGTGTCATCTCTGCTAATCCTACTGACGCTCTTTGGATTGTACATACTACTCTACAAAACGAAGTTCGGAATAGCGTTGAGGGCTTCAATGGAAAATCCAGCACTTGCAGAGGCGATGGGTATCAACGTTGAGAGCACAAGGTTGTTCTCATGGTTCTTGGCGGGAGCATTGGCAAGCATGGCCGGTTCAGTTTTACCCTTCCTCCAAGAGATAGTTCCAGCAACGGGAGGTCTCATAATAGTGTCAATCTTTGCCGCGAGTATAGTAGGTGGTCTACACCACATCGCAGGTGCACTAGTTGGGGGTTACGTCATTGGGCTCTCTGAATCATTAATAACCTATGGACTTTCCTCAATCTTTGGTACTGGAGTGTTAGTTTACGGGAAGGTTGTTTCACTCCTCATAATGATAGCCACCTTGCTGATGACGCCTGAGGGAATAACAGGAACAAAGCTTTGGGGGAGGTTGGTAAAGTGATAGGCGAGTTGATTCAGCTGATACTCGTGTGGTTCGGCATATACTTAATTGTCAACTTAAGCCTTAACATGGAGTTCGGTAATGGAGGAATACCAAACTTTGGAAGGCACTTCGCTGTCATCATTGGTGCAATAACTTTGGGAGGAATAGTGAACAGGTTATTAATGCTCGTCTTTGGAGTTCATGGAAATATAATAGACGCAAGCACCGAAGTGAGTGCAAAGGCAAATGAAGTCATAGCACAGCATCCAATTTATGGTCTTGGATTGCTAATCTTTACATTAGCTTTAGCATTCATAGTTGGATTCCTTACTGGGTTAGTGTTTATATTGCCAAGTGCAAAGCTCAAGGAGGACTACTTAGGTGTTACGCTGTTGGCAATTGGTGAAGTCATGTTCTTTGTGACATACTACACACCTTCACTGATAGGAGGCTACTACGGTGCTTCAGTACCAGACATCTTAGCATTCATCCCAGGAGAACAGAGAAACTTAGTCTTTGTAGCCATAATCTTAGCTATAGCACTTCTGGTGTATTTCTTCGTTGAGAGGCTCATCAACACCCCCTATGGAAGGCTGATAAGAGCCATGAGGGAAAACGAAAACGTTGTGATAGCATTTGGAAGAGACATCATGAAAGTCAGAATGAAAACTGTGGCATTAGGGTCAGGAATAGCAGCAATGGCAGGTGCTTTGTTTGGATTTTATTCAGCAAACATAATATCAAGTGCATTTACAAGGGTCGAGTGGACATTCTACCCGTTCCTCATGATACTCTTAGGTGGAAAAGGAAACAACAGGGGAGTTGTCCTTGGGACATTTGCCTTCATTCTCATGAAAGTGCTCATAGAAGCCTACAAGTTCCAAATAAAAGCATTCCTCCACTTACCGTTTGAGGCAGTGTGGCTTGAATACATTCTCTTCGGAATATTGGCATTAATAGTTATCTACTACAAACCAGAAGGAATCCTCAGAGAAGAACCCATAGTGACAGAACCCATAAAGAAGCTGAAGAAAGCAAAGGCTTGACTTATCTTCTTTCTTTTTTTGGTGGCGTAAATGCTAATTTATCACAAAACACTGGGCTTTAAGCGAGTTTGTTATAGCCAGTGCTGGAAACCTCACTATGGTCTCAAGGTGTCTCCAGAGTCCCTTCTTGAGGAAGAGTATATCCCTTTCTGATTTCCTCATCATTTTCAAGCACTTCACTGACTATTCTTATAACATCATCAAGGTTTTTAGCATTGAAGTTGGCACTTTCAATGGCCTTTTTGTTGTTTCCAACTGCTATGCTCACGTTAGCCCTTTCGAACATTGGAACGTCGTTGCTTCCGTCTCCAATAGCTAAAACAAAGCTTCTTTCTGCTAAAAATCTATCCAAGATTTCGCCTTTGCTTTTAAAGGACAGATAAACCCCACAAACTTTTCCATCTTTGAAGAGCAACTTATTTGCAATAAGCATATTTGCGTTGGTGTAGGTTAGGGCTTTTTTGATAACTTCCTTAAAACTTCCGCTTACTAAAACCACGTAAAAGCCTTCACTCTTCAAGAGCTCGACCAATCTCCTCGCTTGGGGCTGAAGCTTAAGCTTTTGAGAGGCTTTTAAAATTATTCTTTTATCAACTCCTTTTATGAGCTCTACCCTTTTCATAAAGCCTTCAAACCAGTCAATTTCTCCCCTAAGCCCTTTGTAAAGTAGCTCCCGTATTTCATATCCTCTTTCGACATAGTTCGCTATCTCATCCCAAAACTCAAAATCTGTTAACGTTCCTTCAACGTCTATGAATGCTATTCTTTCCATTTTTGACACTCCCTTTTTTGAAATCCTTTGGTGATAAAAAGGTTTTCAAAGAGAAAATGTCATTTAGACGAAATTCGTCAATTCCAATCATTCCTTGTTTAACACCATGTAAAATCTTTTGTAGTTATCCCCAATTTCATGTTCAAACTTCTCTCTAAGCTCCTCAACGTTAAATTCTCCTTTTTCAATGAATCTGAGGAATTCCTTGATTTTGTCCTTTGAGAACTCCAAGACCTCTTTAATGAACTCTGGTGAGTCATTTAACACAGCTTTTGCGTAAGTAGTCAAATACTCAAAAGATGTGCCTCCGAAGTTTTCAACTCCTTCAAATTTCGAGACAAAGCTTAGGAATGAGATGCCAATGAAGTATGGAATTCCAATGACAACTTTCATCATTTCATCGTGAATTTTTGCATCTGCAACGAAAACCTCAGCTTTAAATTCCTTGAAAAGATTTATCACTGGATTTGCATCTTCCTCTCTTCCCTCAACTGGAATTACTATGAACCTTCTCCCTTCGAAGCTCTTAGCTCCAGCACCAAACATCGGATGAACGCTGCAGACCTTAACGCTCTCCGGAAATCTTTTGTAAACCTCTATCACGTCTTTCTTGAATGTTGAGATGTCAAAAATAACCTTTCCTTCGCTTTTTTCACTCAATTTTGCAAGCGTTTCTAAAACTTGAGGCGTCTCTTCAAGAGACTTAGCAACAATAATCACATCTGCCCATTTAAAAAGCTCCTCTATTGAGCTAAACAGCTTAAACTCAATCTCCTTTGCATGCCTTGAATAAATCCCAACTTCATGGTTTGTGCTGAACTCTTTAGCAAACAGCCTCCCCATTTTTCCATAGCCGATTATTCCGATGCGCATAGCTTAACCTCCTTAATTATTTTGAGTCCTTCTTCAAGCCTCGAACTTACCAATGAAATTCTGATAAAATCTCTATAACCCCCAAAAGCTATTCCTGGAAAAACGGAAACACCCTTTTCTAAAAGCTTCTCGGCAAAGCTAAGCCCATCAATCCCTGTTTTAACGAAGAGGTAAAACGCTCCATCGGGCTCGTAAAATTCAAATGTCCCCTTCAGTATTCTTGAAGCAAGTTTTACCCTCTCTTCGTAGATTTTAACAACCTCCTTTTTGACCTCTTCTCTAATTTCCAATGCTTCAACTCCAGCCCTTTGAATAAAGATTGGAACACAAGTTGTTGTTACCTCTAAAAACTTCTGCATAGCTTTAATATCTTCTCTTTGCGCTATTGCATAGCCTAATCTAAATCCTGTCATGGAGAAGAGCTTTGAGAAGCCCTTAATAGTCACAACGTTGTCGTAAATCTCTCTCGCTGGTGTGAAGGGTTTAAAAGCTATGTCAGCGTAAATTTCATCGGCTAAAACTTTTACATTTTCATCCTCAGCAATCTCAAGGATTTCTTTGAGCTTTTCTCTTGGCAGAATTTTTCCCGTTGGATTGTTTGGATAGTTTAAGATGAGTAAGTCAACATTTAATCTTTCTATTTTTGGCTCCCATTCCTCTTCAAGGGAAGTTTTAAAAATTTTGACCTCTTTTCCGAACGCCCTAGCTATGCTCTCATAAGCCTGCCAGTGAGGAGAAATTATGCCAATCCGCTTAGCTCTTAAAATCTGCGAAGCAATTAAAATCTTTGAACCGTTGCCGACTATTACGTTCTCTTTTTCAACACCCTCAACCTCTGCTATCTTCTCCCTAAGCTCATCTAAGCCGGGAGTTTTAGTATATCCTGTTTCGCCTCTTTTTAAAGAGCTCACGGCCTCTTCTATTATCCTTTCATCCACCTTTATATCTGGCTGTCCAGCATCTAATCTTATCTTGGGGTTGAGTGAAGAGATTTTGTTAAAAAATTCATAAACGTTGAACATCCCTACAAACCTCCACTATCTTCTCGAAGACTTCCCTAAACTTGCCAGCTCTCCTGAGGACCTCTTCCTCCCTCTTCTCATCCCTTATGGGCAAGTTTAACTCTCTCTTTATCGCTCCTATTTCCTTAGCAATCCTGGCCCTCTCCTCCAAGAGCTCAATTATTTGTTTATCAATCTCATCTATCTTTTTCCTAAGCTCATGAAGCTTTTCCAACTCAACCACCTCAGCAAATGGTCTGCCAAAACCAACGCCATCATTGCTTCAACAACTGGCAGAGCTTTTGGCACTATGCAAGAATCAAAGCGACCTCTGAGCTTTATCTCAGTCTCTTCCATCTTTTCCAAGTCAACCGTTCTTTGTGGCTTGTAAATTGAGGGTGCTGGTTTAAATGCAATTCTCGCAACTATTGGCATTCCGTTGCTTATTCCTCCTAAAACTCCCCCACAGTTGTTAGTCTTCGTCATAACTTTCCCATCTTTGACAACAAAGGGATCGTTTGCTTCACTTCCCCTAAGCTCAGCTATCTTAAAGCCTAAGCCAAATTCAACCCCTTTGACAGCTGGAATTGCAAAGAAGGCTTTAGCTAAATCCCCTTCCAAATCTTCGTCATAAGGCCCACCAAGGCCAGGAGGAACGTTTATAGCAACAACTTCCACAACGCCACCGACACTGTCTCCCTCTTCCCTTGCTCTCTCCATTTCTTCGAGCATTTTTTGAAACGCTTCCTCATCCGGGCAAAAGCTGTTTTTTGAGCTAAAGATTTCTTCAACGCTCAAATCCTTCGCTTTTACCTTTCCAATGGATTTTATGTAGGCTTTCACTTCTATTCCAGCTTTTGCCAAAATCTCCTTTGCAAAGTAGCCAGCTATTACTATCCCAGCTGTCAATCTGCCGGAGAAAAATCCACCACCTCTGTAATCGTTAAATTCAAAATACTTGATTTTAGCAGTGTAATCACTGTGTCCGGGCCTTGGAGTGTTTTTTATTTCCTCATAATACGATGAATCAACATCTTTGTTCTCAATGATTACAGCTATAGGGGAACCAGTCGTAAAGCCGTTGAAGACCCCTGAGAGGATTACTGGCTCGTCCTCCTCTCTTCTTTTAGAAGAAAACCTCTTAATACCCTTTCTCCTCTCAAGCTCAGCTTTCATCTTTTCTAGATTAACTTTAATTCCTGGTGGAACCCCCTCAATTAGAACTCCAACAACTCTTCCATGGCTCTCGCCGAAGAGCGAAAATCTAAGCATTTTTCCCATCATTGATTAATCAACCTCCTCAAATCTTCAAAGAAGTTTGGATAAGACTTTTCGACGCATCTCTCGTTTAAGATGACACTTTTCCCTCTTGCGCCTAAAGCGGCAATTGTTAATGCCATTGCAATCCTGTGGTCATTTTGCGGATTCAATACAGTGCCTCTAAGCTCGCTCTTGCTTATTATTAGACCGTCATCGAGCTCTTTTACTTTTGCACCCATCTTTGCCAAGTTCAAAGCCATAGCCTTTATCCTGTCGCTTTCTTTGTAGCGCAAATGCTTTGCTCTTAAAACAGTTCTTCCCTCTGAGTAAGCTCCTAAAACAGCTAAAATTGGGAAGAGATCAGGAAAATCCCTACAGTCAACTTCTTGACCCACTAATTCGTCCCTCTCAACTTCAACGTAGTCCTTGCTAACCTTTACGTTAGCCCCAAACTCCCTCAAAAGGTCAAGAATCGCTTTATCAGCTTGAACATCATCTTTATCCAATCCTTCAACTCTAACTTTACCGAATATCGCTCCAGCCACTAAAAAGAATGAAGCTGAGGAGTAATCACCGGGGATTGAGAAATGCTCAGCCTTTATACCTTGGTGAACGTGGAAAATGTCATCATATCTTTCAACCCTAACATTGGCCCACTTTAGCGTTCTAAGCGTTATCTCAAGGTAGGGCTTTGAAACTGGGTTCAGCACTTCCACGCTTAATCCAACTTTAGCTCCCAAGAGAAGCAGGGCAGTGATGAACTGCGATGAAATGCTTCCATCGACTCTTACGTAATTCTTCTTTATCTCCCCACCAAAAACTCGCACTGGCAAAAATCCATTTGATTGAGTTTTTACACCTAAATCACTTAAAGCTTTGAGCAGGGGCTCCATAGGACGTTTCCTTAAAGATTCTTTTCCGTCTATCACGCTTTCTCCATTTGCTAAGGCACTAATCCCTATGGCTAATCTCGCGGTTGTTCCTGATTCAAAAGCGTTAATTTTGGCTGGCTTAACTTCTCCAGAACTTTCGACAAAGTTCCAATCTGCTTTGGCTCCAAATGCTCTCACAGCGTTTAGCGTTGCAAGTGTATCGGTGCAGATTAGCGGATTCTCTATTTTTGTTTTCCCTTCCGAAAGTAATCCCAAAAATAGTGCTCTATGCGTGTAGCTCTTTGAGGGAGGAGCCCTAATTTTTCCATCTAAAGTTTTTATCGGCGTGATTTCTATCATCAGCTCACCTCAGTGTTGTTGTCAAAACTTCCCCATAGTCTCTCCAAGTCTCTACAATTTTTTCAGGCTCTTCAGTTATTGCAAACATCGCAGGACCTTTTCCAGAAAGTCCGGCAACTGCTTCAACCCTCAAAGCTTTAACAATTGGCTCGAGGTTGTACCCCAAGAAAGACCCATATATCAGCCCGTTCAAAACCAAAGCTTTTTTCCACTCTCCTCTTAATGCTAACTTAAAAGCTTCTTCAACGTATGGAGCGAGAACTTTGAAGTTCCTCCCCCTCAGACTTGACGTCAGGACAGTTTCTTGTGGGATTAGCAAAACCACTGGAATTTTTTCCACTTCCTCCCTCTTCAAGAGCTCAAGCTTCAAGTTGTCTGTTAAACACAAACCGCCAAAGTACGAGGCACAGGCATCATCAAATGCTCCCGTTAAAGTTACACCAGCTCTTTTCGAAGCCTCAACGCCGAGCTTAACAACTTCAATATCGGGCAACTCAATTTTAAGCTCTTTTAAGATTGCCTTTGTCAAAGCGTTAGCTACAGCTGAACTGCTCTTTAACCCCTTCCCAACTGGAATCTCTGAGTCTATCTCAACTTTAACTCCAAAATCTAAGCCGAATCTGTCTTTAATTGTCTCCACAACTGCTTCAACTAACGAAAAATCTTCAAATTTCTCTCCTCTGACAGAGATTCCACCGCTAACTCCTTCATCAGTCAGCTTAACCCTAACGCTAACCTTCAAATCTATTCCAATTGCTCCTCCTTTTCCAGTGGCAAAGGCATTGATTACCGTTATCGCGCTAAGTGCTTTGTCTCTCACTTTTAAGCGCCTCCAAGGCAACTTTACGCATGAACTCAACGTCTGGCTTGACTCCAGTCCACAGCTTAAAGCTCTCGGCTCCTTGGTAGATTAGCATCCACAAGCCGTCAATAGTCAAACAGCCAACTTCTCTGGCTTCCCTTAAGAGCTTGGTTTCCAAGGGAGAGTAAACGATATCAAAAACAACCAAATTTTCTCTCAAAAGCTCCTTTGGAATTGGACTCTTATCTTCGTTCATGCCAAGGGATGTGGCATTTATCACGATGTCAGCCCAGCTTAAGTAATACTCTAAACTCTCTTTGCTCAGCTTCTCCCCTTTGACGCCAAATTTTTCAAGCTCTTTTGCTTTTCTCTCAGTTCTGTTAAGCACGACAACTTTGGCTAACCTGGAGAGGGTGTAGGCTATTGCCTTCCCGGCACCTCCAGCCCCTAAAACTAAGATGTTTTTGTTCTCAACTTCCGTAAAGCGCTTTAGAGCTTTTAACACGCCAATGCCATCAGTGTTGTGCCCAATGAGTTTCCCTTCTTTGTTTACTATTGTATTCACGCTTCCAATCGCTCTGGCTTCTTTGGAAAGCTCATCTAAAAACTCCAAAATTCGCTCCTTGTGTGGCATCGTAACATTCAATCCAGAAATCCCGAAAACTCTAACCCCTTTAACCGCTGAATCTAAATCATCAACTTCAAAGGCTAAATAAACTGCGTTGATGTTGTATTTTTTGAATAGGGCATTGTGAATAACTGGACTTAGCGAATGTTCAACGGGCTTCCCGATTAACCCATAGAGTCTCGTTTTGGCGTTAATCATTTCTACCACCAACGAGAGCCAAGAGCAACTTCATATCTTCAACGTTCAGCTGTCCAGGTGCAACTGCTTCGCCCAGAGAAGAGTAAGTAAATGGGCTTAAAATCAAGCTAAAAGCCCTTGAAATCTTCCCTTTTTCGCCCATGCAAAAAGCAATGAGATTTTTTTCGTATTCATAGAGCCTTACAATCCTCACGTTGTCGAGGTAGTGCTTAGCGAAGGTGGCTATTTTTATGACATCAGCTTTGAGCTTTTTCATTTCCTCCAAGAGTGCTTTGAGTTCTTCAAAGCTCGGCGTTTTCTCAAAATCGTGATATGAAACGATAATCCTAACTCCCCTCCCTCTTGCCAATCTTATTACATCTTCAGCAATCTTTGATTTGAACTCAACATCAACAAACGCTGGCTTAACCCTCATGAACTCTTCGAAGAGTTTTAGTCTCTCTTCATCGCTAATCTCTCTAAATCCTCCCTCTTCCTTAGAACGCACAGTGATTATCAGCTTATTCCGAAAGCTCTTCAATTTCTCAATTCCCTCAAAGCTTTCCATAGCATCAACTCTGAGCTCATAGAGATCAGCTTTACCCTTTTCAATTATTTTTATAGCCTCATCAACGGTTTTAGCTTTAATTGTCCCTGCTATCATCTCTCATCGCCTCGAGAATAGCTAAAACTATTTTTTCGTCAACTTCCCTTATGACAACTTTCCCAATCTCCTCTGGAAGTATGAAAACCAATCTCCCGTACCAAGCTTTTTTATCTATTTTCATGGCTTTCAAAAGCTCCTTTGGTTCAAAGTTGTGCCTCTTTGGGAGGCCGAACCTATCTAATAACTCCTCGACTTTTCCAGAATCGAAACCGTTGATCTTTTCCGCTATTAGTGCGCTTGCCATCAAGCCGATAGCAACGGCAAAGCCATGCTTTACTCTGTAATTTGAAACTTTCTCTATTGCATGCCCAACAGTGTGACCTAAATTTAAAATCCTCCTCTTTCCGCTTTCCCTTAAGTCCTCTTCAACAATTCTGAGCTTTACGTTTACGCATTCTCTAATTAGCTCTTCATTGATTTCCTTGAAAGACTTGAGCTTCTCATAAACTCTCGAATCAAGAATCCCATACTTAACGACCTCACCAAAGCCATTCAATATTTCAACCTTAGGGAGCGTTTTTAGGGTTTCTGGATCGATTAGAACAAAGTTGGGCAAGTAAAAAGTTCCAATAATGTTTTTACCTTCAAGATTTACCCCTGTCTTCCCCCCTATAGCGGCATCAACTTGAGCTAAAAGGGTCGTTGGAATTAAGCCCAAATAGGTTCCCCTCATAAAAGTAGAGGCGACAAAAGCTGAGAGATCAGTTATAACCCCACCGCCAAGCCCAATTATCAAGGATTTCCTTGTGAAACTAATCTCAATTAGCTCTTTCCATATCTGCTGAGCCGTCTCGAGGCTTTTGAACTCCTCCCCATCGGGGATAATTATTGGAATAGCACTTATTTGATCTAAAATCTTATCTAACCAAAGTTTTTCGAGAGTTGTGTTGGTTATTACGACAGTTTTGTAGGGAGAAAGCTCATCAACAATGCTTTTTAGCTTTTTAATGCTGCCTTTCTCGATTATAATCCCCATTTTCTCAAGTCCTCCAAGAGTTCTTTGAACTCATCGAAGTTCAGTTGCTGCTTTGAATCTGATAGTGCCTTCTCTGGCTCTGGATGAACCTCAACCATAATTCCGTCCGCTCCGACGGCAAATGCCGCTTTGGCTAGGGGTTTAACTAAGCTCTTCTTTCCAGCCGCGTGGGAAGGGTCAACTATTATTGGAAGATGAGACAGCTCTTTAGCCACTGGAACCGCTGAGATGTCGAGGGTAAAGCGCGTTGATGTTTCAAATGTTCTAATGCCCCTCTCGCAGAGAATAACATTTTCATTTCCCTCAGCTAAGATGTATTCTGCCGAATAGAGCCACTCTTGAATCGTATTGGCAAAGCCTCTCTTTAAAATGACTGGCTTATCTGTTTTGCCGACCTCTTTCAGAAGGTCAAAGTTTTGGGCATTTCTTGTCCCGATTTGCAGAATATCAACGTATTTAGACACGAGTTTAACTTCCCTTGTGTCCATAACTTCGCTGACCGTAACTAAGCCAAACTCTTCTCCCGCTTTTTTGAGCCATCTCAAGGCTTTTTCTCCATGCCCTTGGAAGGAGTAGGGGGAAGTTCTGGGCTTAAACGCCCCTCCTCTTAGGACTTTAACTCCAAGCTCGCTCAAAAATTCTGCAGTTTTCATTATCTGCTCCTCTGTTTCAACGGAACACGGTCCAGCGATTATGGTAAATCCTTCTCCAAATTTAGCTTCCTTAACTTTGACAACAGTCTTAGCTTTGTATTCTTTGCTGAATTTAAACATCAAATCACCTCCCAGCATTTTACAAGCTCTCAACTGCCTCAGCTATTCTCTTTGCAACTTTTTCTGCACTTAAGCCGTAGAAATCCAATAACGCTAAGTAGTCCCTCGAGCTTTTGCCAAACTCTGTTGTTCCAATCCTAATGACCCTCTTTGGCATCTTTTCGCTCAAAACTTCTGCCACAGCTCCTCCAAGTCCTCCAAAAATGCTGTGCTCTTCTAGGGTGACTATTAAGTTGGCTTTTTTAGCTATTTTGAGCAAGGTGTCCTCATCAAGGGGCTTTATTGTGTGAAAATCTGCTACTCCAACGCTCAGGTCTTTAAGCTTTTCAGCAACTTCTAAAGCCACTGGAACCATGAATCCACAGGTAATCAAAAAAACATCCTCCCCTTCCCTTAAGATTTCTGCTTTCCCAATTTCGAGCTCTTCTCCATCGTAAACCTTTATCGTGTAATCCCTTCCCAAACGCATGTAAAAGGGCCCTTCGCTTTCAACCATCCGTTTAAGGAGAACTTTGGTTGCATAAGCATCTGCTGGCACAAGGACTTTCATATTTGGCAAAACCCTCATCAAAGCTATGTCCTCTAAACATTGATGTGATGAACCATCCATGAAATCGGAAAAACCTGAATGAGTCGTAACAATTTTGACGTTTAAGTTATCCCTCGCCACTGTATTTCGTATCTGCTCCCAAGCCCTCATCATAAAAGCTGCAAAAGCAGAAGCTATTGGAATTTTGCCGGCTATCGCGAAGCCTGCGGCCGTTGAAATTAAATCCTGCTCGCTTATGCCGATTTGGAAGAATCTATCGGGGAAAACTTTTTCAAAGTAAATCGTTTTCGTTGAACCCTTTACATCTGCATCGAGGACTACAACGTTTTCGTTCTCCTTTCCTATCTCAACTAAAGCTCTTCCAAAGGCTTCCCTAAAGCTTTCGATGATTTTATCTGGCATCGCTTTTCACCTCCCTTTGCGGACTGGAAGCCTCAAGGCGGGGAGGAAAGCCCGCTTTTTAATGCATTCAAAACTTTTCTTGCAATATTTATTGAGGCATTATAATCTCTATCAATTTCAAAACCGCATTTGGGACACTTAAACACTCTTTCATCCTTGAAGTTTCTAACGTAATAACCGCAGTTTGAGCACGTTTTCGAAGTCCCCCTTGGGCTTACAAAAATTACTGGCACCCCATATAATTTTGCCTTATAGGTTATTTTCGCTATAAGGTCAGCATAGCTCCAACGATGCAAGATTTTCCTTAATGGTTTTGGTCTTTTCTGCCTCTTTATTCCTTTTAGCTTTTCCAGAACAATCACCCTATTCAGTTGCCTTGCCTTTAGGACAAGTTCTTTAGCAATTTTGTGGTTTAAATCATTAACAAACTTCTTATCTTTGTGGTTTGTCTTAGCATGAATACCAAACTTTTTCATGAGCCTTTGTTGCCTTCTTGCAGTTAGTTTTTCCAAGTGCTCTTTGTGCTTTATCAATACGTCCCCTCGAACTCTCATGACTTCTCTTCCTTTCTCATCACTCGCCACCAGTAAGTTGTAATACCCTAAATCCACGCCAATCGTCCCAACTGGTTTTATTGGTTCTTTCTCTGGAACCTCAATTGAGACAAATGCATACCAGTCTCTACCAATGCGTTTTATGATAACTCTACCGTGTTTGTGTTGGAGGCATTTTTTGTATCTTTTAGGCACATAGAGTGGTAAATAAACCCTCTTACCCATCAGCGGAACGACTAATCCATTGTTCTCTACCTTGACATCAACACCTTTAAAGTAAATAACATTGGAGCGGAACTCTGGAAATTCTCCCCCGTTTTTAAGCCAAGAGCGGTAGATTTCGATTGCTAGGTTCATAGCATCCTGAACGATATTGCTATGTAGTTGAGGATATTTGCCCCTAATTTCCCTGTAGGCGAACCTATGTAAGTTGCCCCTATTGGGCTTTATCCCAAGTTGAACAATGGCACTAAGCCAATCATTAACGCAAGATTTAAATGCCTCTATAGATTGTTCTAGCATCCATTCTTTGCTCCTTGTTAATGGTCTCATTTTCATCTTTAGCGTGAACTTCATCTCACGCACCTATCATATTTTTGCGTAAAGTTTTTAAATACTTTTTTGCTTATCTTATGGTGAGGGTGCTTCTGACCGTGCCCGATGACACCAACCGACCCCGTGAAGCCGTCGCGAGGCGGTGGAGTGGGGGGTTCCCTGTGGGAACCCTCGCCGTTCACGGCGGGGAGGAGGTCAGTCCCACTTTGCTATTATCACTTTCGGCTTTCCCCTTACTTTGTCGAGCTCAAAGAGCAACTCGAGGATTTTCTCGGCTTTGTTTTCAACCTCAAACACTTCCCAGCCAAAGGAATTCCATTTCTTTGCTAAGGGTTCTTTTGACATGATCTCCTCTGTTTTTCCTGTTAATTGCTTGAAGTTCCTATCAACAATAGCTATGACATTATCAAGCTTGTAATGCGAAGAAGTCATTGCTGCTTCCCAAATTTGGCCCTCATCCAATTCCCCATCGCCTAAAATTACGTAAACGTTCTTTTCTTCGCCTTCAAGCCTTGAGGCTAGTGCTATTCCGTTGGCAACTGATAATCCCTGTCCCAACGAACCGCTTGAGACTTCAATGAAAGGCAAACCTCTGATAACGTGGCTTGGCAGTCCATCTAAATTGGCAAAGCTTTTCAGTTCTTCTTCACTTAAAAGCCCAAGCTCTGAGAGGATTACATAAAATGCCGGCGCTGAGTGTCCTTTGCTTAAGATTATTACGTCGTTTTCTCTTTTCTTTGCTATCACTGCCTTTAAAATCTCAAGGCACGTTATAGAGGAGTTGAGATGGAAGTTGTTCACTTCCGAGAGCATTTCTTTGAGCTTGTAATTTAGATCTGAGTGAACCAAGTTCCCGCTCATTCTATCACCCCAAGAATTTTTAGAACAAACTTACCATGTTTTGTCAATTCAACAGGCTTTGGATTGTTCTTTTCGCCGTAGTCAATTAAGCCGAGCTCCTTCAGGATCTTGGCATTGAGTTTTAATGTTGAGATAGGCTTCTTGGTTTCCCTGCTTATTTCCTCTAAAAGGGCATTTAGGGATCGGTGCTTTCCGTTTATGCTCCTTAGAATCAGAAGTTGGTTTTCGTTCAGAGCCCTTAAAAAGAGCTTTCTAAATACGACTAACTCGTCTCTTTTAATTTCCGGGTTTTGGGTTATAGATATTGGCGGGGCATCACCATCACCACCCTAAGGAGGGATTTACCTTATTTAAACTCTTGGGCAGGACGAGCTGTCCAAATATTAGGCGATATAACAAATGGTGACTATATGGTGCTCGGCTACAAGGATTATGGAGTAAGGTGGGTGTACTTTGTAGGTCTAAGCTTGCCTTACCATGCTATTTACAACAATAATTCCTATGAAGCAGGGTTCAAAAGCTTGACAAAAGTTCTCCCAACCAAACCCGTCGCACCAAGAACCGCAACCCTAAGCTTACCCATTATTTCACCCCCGCCGAGCTCCTTCTCCAACCTTCGTTACAAAATACTCAGCCCCGATTCCAAACCCAGCTAAAACCTCTGCAACGGCTTTTCCCACGTCATTCAGGTTTTCCCCAATGGCAAACATTGCTGGGCCTGATCCTGAAACGCTCACTCCATATGCTCCCGCATTTAGAGCAACCTCCCTAACCTTGTCAAACCACGGCATGAGCTTTTTGCGGTATGGAATTGCGAGGTAATCGTCAAGCAACCTTCCAGCCTTTTCCAAGTCTCCTTCCTTTAAGGCGAGCACGAGGGAACTGGCTAATGCAACATTCTTTACGGCATCCCTGAGCGGAACCCTTTTCGGCAGAACCTCCCTCGCAAGCCTCGTTGGAATATCAACATCAGGCATTATTACGAGCACTGGAAACTCAACGTCAAGCCTCTCAACCTCAATTGGATTGAGCGACCTTATTTAGGGTAAACCCTCCAAAGTATGCTGGAATAACATTGTCCCCATGAGCACAACCTGACGCTGCTCTTTTGCCTTCAAGGGATGCTTTGAGTATAATCTCATCCTCCTCCACTCCAAGTATCCTTGCGGCAGCTAAGGCCCCAGCAAGCGATGAAGCTCCAGACGAACCCAGACCTCCTTTTGGCTTTATTCCCTTTCTAAGCTTTATCCTGACACCTCCCTCAGCATTAACAAGCCTGAACAGTTGCTTAGCCGCTACAAGTGCAACGTTACTTCCATCGGATGGAACCTCGTAACCAGACACCTCAATCGAAAATTCATCACTTGGTTTTGCTTTAACTTCATCATAAGGCTCAGCTATGCAGAGCCCAAAAACGTCAAACCCCGGTTCGAAGTTTGCTATTGTAGCGGTAACCCTAACTTTAAGTGTTCTCACCCCCAAACCGCTATTGAAAGAGGGTCAGCCCGGTATTTGCTAAGCACAATCCTGTGAGCTGTTCTAACGGCTGATGAAGCTTTATTGGTAGGAACCTTGTAGAGTATCCACATCTCACCCTCTTCAACAACCTCATACGGTAAAGCTAGCTTTTCATTTATTATCAACAGCTTTCCCCCGCTGTGAGTTATTATGGGCATCCCTGAGCTGCTCTCCCCAATAAGAGTTCCCATGCGCCAGTTTTCTGTGCTTCCAAAGAGAATCAGAAGCTTCTCTTCTCTGGCGAGCTTCACTGCTTTGTGGTGGATAGCCTTCAGTCCGTAAAGCGAAGCTAGGAGCGCTTCTTCGTAGGAAACGAAAGGTATAAGCTTTGCATCAAGCACAATCCTTGGATCGGCTGTAAAGATGCCTTCAACGTCGCTCATTATCAGGACAAAGTGAGCTCTCAATGCCGCACCTGCTATGACAGCTGTGTAATCGCTCCCTCCCCTTCCGAGTGTCGTGATGAACCCGTTGAAACCTCCGATAAAGCCAGGAATAACTGGAATTTCGCCTTCTTCAATGAGCTCCCTAACAGGTTTGAAGAGAGCTTTTGTTTTGCCCATGTCAGCGTTTGCATCTCCGAATTTGCCGTCAGTCGCTATCACCTCCCATGGGTTTACAACAACTCCTCCAACCGCTTCAGCGAAGAGCACTGCTGACATGAGCTCCCCAAACGAGAGTATGTAGTCTCTCCTTGCCTCTTCGCTCGGAAAAGATTTGGAAAAAGCGGAGAACAGATTATCTGCAAGGTTCCTTATGCTTTCTGGACTCAATCCATACTTCTCTGCAAATATAATGTAATCCCCAACGACACCGCGGGCAATCTCAGAATTTCCGCTTCTTGCATACGAATCAAGAATATCCGTGACTCCCTTCAGCGCTGAAACTACAACAGCAACTTCCTTTTCATCGGCTAACCGTTTGGTAAAGTTCACAGCTTCCCAAAACATCTTCCTGACTGAGCTCCCACCGAACTTGACTACAAGCATGACATCACCTCAAATCCTTGAGCGTTCTGAAGGGAATCTCCGTCTTTCCTTCCCTCTCCAGCTCTCTCCTGACAATTCCAACTCCTTTAACCATGTTCACGAGCTTTTGGTAGGCTATTTTTCTGTCAAGCAGCTTTAACCCACAATCGGGGTTTATGTAGAGCCACTCAGGCTCGACGTAGCTGAAAACTTTCTTTATAGCCTTTGCAACCTCCTCAGGAGTTTCTATCCTTGGATTGTGAACGTCAACGACTCCAAACCCCAACTCTTTCCCTGAGAGCTTCTTGAGGAAATCCATATCCCTGAACTGCCTGTTTGCAAACTCAAGAGCAAACTGGGTAACATTTAAATCGTCAAAGTAGTCCGCGAGCAGGTGGTAGTTGGAGTAGCAGACGTGAAGACCAACCTTAATCTTAATCCCCTTGACGGAGCGGTTTATTGCATCAACGGCTAACTCGACCTCATCAGGGTGATTGAGCATTGCGGGTTCGTCAATCTGGATGAACTTCGCACCGGCTTCCTCGAGGAACTTGAACTCCTTGTTGAGTATCTTAGCCAAATCCATGGCAAAGCTCTCTTTGTCTGGATAATACTCGTTGAAGCTCCACTCTGCTATGGTGTATGGTCCCGTAATCGGAACCTTGACGATTTTCCTCGTTGTAACTTGACTGATGAACTTGAACTCATCCAAGACGAGATGTTGGGAATATTCAAGCTTCGATACAGCTGCTACTTTGTTGAAGTAGGCGTTTCCCCAGACTCTAACGGGTCCGTAGAAGCGGAATCCCTTGATTTTTGCCGTGAAGTGCTCTGTCATCTCAGTCCTCCACATCTCCCCGTCCCAGGGGATGTCAACGCCAGCCCTCTCGTGCTCCCTCAGCGTTGCGACGCTTGCATCTTTAACCGCCTCGAGGAAGTCCTCCTCGGGAATCCTTCCGAGCTCCCTCAGCCTGTAAACCCTCAGGAGCCACCTTGGCTTGGGATAGCTTCCTATAACGCTTGTCGGGAGTATTGGGAGTGTAACCTCCATGAGCGACCACCCCCGGTTCACTCAGCAAGCCTCTCAAGCAGCTTGAGCTTCCTCCAAGCCACGCTTTCAGGGAGGAAGTCAAGCAGAGTGTTTGGGGTTACGTAAATCGTGTCAAATCCCCTCGCAACCCTGACAAGCTTATCCTTGAGCTCATTCCTGCGCTCCATTTTCGTCTCCCTTGCATTCACAATTCCAATCCCAATTTCACCCCTAACACCGTCGGGAATTGATCCCTCAACGAGGTCAACGTTCAGAATGGCACCTTCAGGAACAACCTGAGGTGTTCCAAAGTACGTAACAACCCAGAGTCTCTTCTCCTTAGCTAAATCCTCAATTATCCTCTTAGCAACCTCCCTGCTTACCTCATCAGCTTTCTCCTTCGTAGCCCTGCTGAGCTCAGCGGCCAATGCTGGCTCTTGTAGCTCGACAATCTCAACGTCAAGCTCTCTTATAAGAGGCTTTAGAACGCTCTCGGCGTAAGCCTCAGCAAGCTCGTTTAAGCTCTTGTAGTGCTCGTTTATTGAGTGATAAGCTAAGGTAACGGGTCCCGGAAGGACGGCTTTGAGAGTGGCTTCCGGATAAACTTCCTCTTGGATTCCCTTCGCTATATTAATCCATTCCGGAATTGGATTTTCTCTGAGTGAGAGCTCACCTTTAACGATGGGGGAGCGATAGAAGAAGTTGTTCTCGTAGAACTTGAAGAGCCCGTTCACCTCAATGCCGTCAATGAACTTTATCAGCGGATTGAATATGTCATCCCAGCGGTAAAGTCCGTCGGTGATGATTTTTATACCTGCATCCGCAAGCTTTTTAAAAGCCCTCCTTGTGTGCTCCCTGTAAGCTTTTTCAATCTCTTCCTCGCTGAGTCTTCCTATATAATACTGCTCGAGCTTCTTGGCTAAGCTTACGGGTCTTGGAAGGCTCCCTATTAGAGCGGGAACAACCTTCATCTCAGCACCTCCTCAACTTTTTTATAGGCCTCTTTCCAAAGGGTGAGCCATTCATCCAAGCTATGGGAGAGAACGATTAGATTGACACCTCCAAAATCGAGCGATTTAACTTCCTCAAGGACATCCTCAAAGGAATCCCCTGTCTCAATTCCCATCCTCTCCAAGACTGGAATCAAATCCTCCTTCAGCGGATAGAGCAGGGAAACATCAACATCAGCTTCAAGCTTTGTATATTTCTTTGCTTCGCTCAATATCTCTTCTATTCTCCTCACGGCTTTCCTCGTAGCAACAACCTGCGTGAAGAAAAGTTCGGCTCCAGCTATGAGCTTTCTTGCAGCTCTCTTGCTCTCAAGCTTAACTGGGTAATTGGGGTTGAGCGTAGCTGTTATTACTGGTCTCTCGCTGAGATTAGCGTCGAGGACTTCCTTTGTAGGAAGAACTCCCGAAAAGATTAGCTTTGCCAATCGAATTAGATTTGATGAATCAAGGTCAAACACAGCTTTGCTCGGCAACATTAAGCTCGGCCAGTCTCCCGTGGTTAAGAGAACCGCTTCAAATCTGAAGAGCAGAGCTGTCTTGAGCTCTGCCGTCAGCGCTGATAAATTTCTGTCCTTAGTAGTTATGTGAGGCATCACCTCCGCGCCAAGGGCTTTGAGATGAGTTGCCAATGCTGTTGACGAAAAGTGCGGATAGCCAAGGGGATTGTCCGGAATCGTGTAGAGCGTCGCTGGAACTTCCGAGAGAATCTTGATAATATCTTCCTCTTTCATTATTGCAGCCACAGGTGTTTCAACTGCTACAGCGCTTCCCTTCTCAAGGCGTCTCAGGAAGTTTGAGTGCTTAGCCTTGGACTCTTCCTTTGGAAGCTTTTCAAGCTCAAGGAGCAAAGGATGCTCATCAAAAAGCTGACCGTCCAAAACGCTTACTCTCTCCAGTACAGGCAGCCACGGACAAGCCCTTTCGTCGACCTCACACTTTCCTCTCATAGCCGTTCTGGTTAGCCGTAACTTTTGTAAATGGTGTGAACCTCGTTACGGCTAACCTTCCACCCTCCCATCTTCATTGGGTGGCTTTCGGGGGGAACGGGAACTCCCCACATCTTCGAGCTATTGACAGTCTCCATTCGGGCTTAAAACCCCACATACCGGAGACTGCCGCACCAGTAATAATTAGCACGCCACAAGTACTTAAAACTTTCCAAAAACAAAAACACTCAAACTTTACGATAGTTACTAACTACAAAACAGCTCTCCACACGAACCGTTCATTAGCTTCTTTGGGCATCCAGGAATTATGAGCTTAACCACCCCCTAAAGCCATGTCCAAATCTTCAATGAGCTCATCCTCATCTTCCAGTCCGACCGATAGACGTATCAAGCCAGGAGTTATTCCCAAAATATTCTTTTGCTCCTCTGTCATGCTCAATGCGGCACTCTTCACCGGATAAGTTGCAAGGCTCTCAACACCTCCAAGTGATGGCGAAGGGAATATCACCCTTAAGGAAGCAAGGAATTTCTTTGCCTCATGCTCGTCCCCTACGTCAAATGCTAAGACGCCGCCAAATAACCTTCTCTCAAAAAGCCTTACGGCAAGCTCGTGGTAGGGATCTGTGCTCAAACCGGGATAGTGAACCTCCCTAACCCTTGGATGTTCACTTAAGAATTCGGCTATCGCTAAAGCTGTCCTGCTCTGTCTCTCAAACCTCAGCTCAAGGGTTTTCATCCCCCTCCTAATGAGCCAAGCTTCGATGGGTTGGATGATTCCACCTAATTTTCTCCTCCAGTGCCAGAGGGTTTCTGAAAGTTCATCGCCGTTCCATATCAAAGCACCTCCAAGAACATCGTTGTGCCCTGCTATGTATTTCGTGAGGCTCTCAATAACTATGTCCGCATGTCTGATAGCCTTGAATAGAAGGGGCGTTGTGAATGTGTTGTCTATCGCAACGAGAGCTCCAGCTTCATGGGCAGCTTTAGCAACCTCCACTGCATCTATCACTTTGAGTGTTGGATTTGTCATCACCTCGAAGAGGACAAGCCTCGTATTGGGTGTAATAGCCTCTATCAGGGATTCAGCGCTTGGATATGCAAGCTTAGCCTTAACGCCGAACTTGCCGAGCTCCTGAGCAAGTTGCAGCGTCGTTCCATATCCTTCAAGGGGGAAGACAACTTCATCGCCGCTCCTGAGCAAACCGAGATACAGAGCAGAGATCGCAGCCATCCCGCTGTTGAAAGCCAAAGCATCTCTTCCACCTTCAAGCTTCGCAATGGCTTTTTCAAGCTCCCTAACTGTCGGATTCTCCTCCCTGCTGTATTTGAGATCAAACCCTCTGTCACTAAGCTCTGCATCGCCCACCTGTCTGAAGACAACGGTTTGATATATGGGAGTGTGGAGAGGCTTCAGTTCAATCACCTCCATTAGTTTTTGAGTATAGTTCGCAGGAACTGTTTATATATTTTTCGACATATTTTTTGATAATAATTATTCCTTATAGTTATAAAACTTTAAGTAGTAATTCAAAAAGAGGCGTTTAAGAGGAGAGTTGGGATGATAAGACGAAAATAATGGGTGAATGATAAAAAGCCAGCTGGTGAGAAGTGAGCAACATTTAATGAGCGGGTGAGATAATCTGCTTTCAAGGTGTAATTGTTCTAAGGATGAATCAATTTGAAAAGCTCTTTTGGGTGAATTTTGGGAACAATTACACTCTGAAAGCCTCGCCCTTCAGGGCGGGGAGGAGGTCAGATGCTTGGTTTATCCTAGGTAGCTTTAAAAAGCTGGAAGTGTCAGTTTGTAAGGGGTTGCTATGGGGCTTGAAGAGGTTATAGAGTCTTTGGGGGGAGAGATGATTAATGTGGGGAAGCCTGTGAAGACTGTGGCTCAGGCGGTAAAGGCTACAGGGGTCTCTCCAAGGCAGATAATAAAATCCCTCGTGCTGATATCTGAAAAAGGGCCAATACTAGCAATAGTGGATGGTGAATCAAAAGTTAGCCTTGAAAAAATTAAGCAGCACTTTGGAGAAGTTAGGTTAGCCACTCCGGAAGAAGTTAAGGAGATAACCGGTTTTGAAGTAGGCGGTGTTCCCCCCGTGGGGATTAACATTAAGACAATTGTAGACCCTAAGGTTCTCGAAAATGAGTTTGTAATTGGCGGGGGCGGGAGAATAGACAAACTCTGCAAACTCAGTCCAAAAAAGATAGTCGAGTATCAGAAAGCCGAAATAATCGAGATCAGAGAATAATCACGACAACATGCCAGAAACCTAAACCTAACCCTCTGCTTATCCTGACAGTATCGGCGAGAAAGTAGATAGATTTTTAATGTTCTCTTTTTAATGTCTTTTTTAGGTGATAAATTGTGACAAGAAAGCTCTATTATGAAGATCCCTACCTAAAGGAAGCAAGAGCAAAAGTGCTTCAGATAAAGGACAGTGCCCTTCTTTTGGATCAAACGATATTTTATCCCACCGGAGGGGGCCAACCCCACGACACCGGAACCATAAATGGAGTTAGCGTTGTTGATGTCTACAAAGATGAGGAAGGAAACGTCTGGCATGTAGTCGAGAATCCAGAGGCTTTTAACGTTAGGGATGAAGTGGAGCTCAAACTGGACTGGGAGAGGAGATATAAACTGATGAGAGTCCATACAGCGTTACATCTCCTCGATCACGTTCTAGGCGAAGTTCTTGGAAAAGGAACCTGGCAACCGTACGGAAGCGGCATGAGTCCGGAAAAGGGACGTTATGACATAAGATACCCCGAGAACATTAACCAGTATAAAGAAAAGATAATTGAGCTGTTCAACAAATACGTAGATGAAGGCGGAGAAGTAAAAATCTGGTGGGAAGGAGAAACGAGACTTACCCAGATTAGAGACTTTGAAGTCCTTCCTTGCGGAGGAACCCATGTAAAAGACATTAAAGAGATCGGACACTTGAAAAAGCTCAAACGCTCGAGCATAGGGAAAGGAGCACAGAGAATAGAGATATGGCTGGAATGAACCCTTTTCTTTTTTGTCCGAATTTTGTCATGAATACATACTGTTAGAATAACTGTGGTATCATCTCCTGAAGCCATTCAATAATATCCCGGGCGGCCTGTCAAACCGAGAATGAACCCTGACAAAATTATGCCAGAAGGCAAACAGGAAAACAAACTTGTGAACCCTGTGCCAGTCCTTACTCCTGAAATTATTCCAGAAACGCTTCGTCCGCTCCTTAGCAGTCCTGAACCAGCGCTCAATACTGTTTCTCGGCCCGAAGGTTACATGAACAAAATCCACTCTTAGAGACTTAAAAGCAGACTTATACCACACGGCTTTATCAACCAGAAAAACAGGCTGATTCTCGCAGGATTTTAAAACAACCAGAATAAAGTCTCGGGCAACCCACCAGTTTCTAACAGTTGTGATCCAAACAGCCAAAACTTCTCTGCTCTCAACGTCAATTGCCACCCAGAGGAATCTTTTTCTCCCGTTGATTTTTATTACAGTCTCGTCAACTGCGATAAAATTCCTCTGTTTTTTGACTGCGAGGAGTTTTGGCTTGTAAATTGTTTCTGCGAGTTTTTGGACTGTTTCCCAGACTGTTACGTGGCTGATTCCAAGGATTCTGGCGACTTGTCTGTAGCTGAAGCCTTTCAGGTATAATTCTGCTGCTCTGATTTTCTTTTCTGATACTGTTAAGATAAACTGATAAATAATACCAAGGACTTTATCCTGACGGTATCCTTTTTGTGAAGACTGACCTCCCCCACTTTGAAGGGCGAGACTTTCGAAAGACGCTTAAATCTCCTCTATATTTCCTCAACATCTAAGTTTTGAAAATGTCTGCCAAACGTATATATCCGTATACAAAATGCTTATATATTTGTATTACAAATATGTCCTTGGGTGAATTACGTGGGGAATGTTATTAGTATTCGCGTTCCGCCAGAGATTAAGCACGAAATGGACAAGTTAAAGGGTGAAGTTAACTGGAGCGAGGAAATTAGGGAGTTCATAAAAAAGAAAATCAAAGAGTACAAAAAGAAAAAAGCCCTCCAAGAAGTTGTAGCCTACATACAAACCTTACCTACGGCACCAAAAGGAACAGCACAAAAGTTAGTGAGGGAGGATCGTGATAGTCATTGACTCTTCAGCTTTTTCAAAGTTTTTAATGAAGGAAGAAGGTTGGGAAAAAGTAGTCCCCTACCTGGACCCACGCTTAGAGCCACATGCAGTTGATATGCTGACTATTGAGACAACGAATGTGATATGGAAGTACATGAGAAAGTACAGGCTAATAACGAGGGAGCAGGCCTTAGGACTTTACGAGCAGATGACAAAGCTCGTGAGGGAGGAAGTGATAATATTAGAGCCAAGTGAGAAATATTTGCAGGAAGCTTTGAAAATTGCCATGGATTATGACCTTTCCATTTATGACAGCTTGTTTTTAGCACAAGCAAGGAGCTTGAGAACTAAATTAATCACGAGCGATAAAGGACAAGAAGAAGTAGCAAAAGAGATGGGACTAGAAGCAACATATATATAGACTGACCTCCTCCCCTCAAATGTGAGAAAAGGTTTAAAATGCTTATTCTCTGTTAAGTTTGTTTGTGTTAACTTAGGATTGGTGGAATCATGAGAGAGGAGAGGAAGGCAGAATTAATGCTAATCCTACTCACCTTCATCTGGGGATGGACATTCCCACTAATGAAAATCAGCTTAAATTACATTCCCCCAATCACATTCCTAGCCTACCGCTTCGGCCTAGCAGTACTCCTAATGCTCCTCACATTCAAAACCTCACTATTCAAGGAAACCAAAACCATACCATACCCCCCGGGCTTGTTTTAGGATTAACCCTCTTCCTCGGCCAAGGCCTCCAAACAATCGGCTTAAAATACACGACCTCATCAAACTCAGCCTTCATAACATCCCTCTATGTTGTTTTCACACCATTCATAGGATACCTACTAATAAAAGAGAAAGTTGAAATCAGGTCACTAGTTTCCCTAAGCCTAGCTTTAATTGGCCTCTACCTAATTTCTGAAATAGATTTAAACAGCATGCGGGTTAATTTTGGCGACTTCTTAACCCTCCTCTGCGCCATAGCCTTCGCCTTTCAAATAGTTTTGGTCCAAAAGTATTCGAGGGAGTTTGACCACACAGCCTTGGCTTTTTATCAAATACTTTGGGCCTTCATTTTCTACCTAGCATGCTCCCTCCTATTTGGAGAGATTAAACTCCCGAAGAATTATGTACCATGGGTTGGAATACTGTACACTAGTGTTTTCGCCACGGTAGTAGGGTTCTTGATCCAGGTGAAGTACCAGAAGAGGACAAAGGTGCAGAGGGCCGCTATTATTTATTCCGCAGAGCCCATATTTGGTCACTTGACTTCACTTGTCTTGTTAGGTGAGGTTTTGAGTGTTAGAGGTTATTTGGGGGCTTTCGTAATACTCCTCGCCATCCTCTGGCAGGAGCTGCAGGGAAAAAGTAATAGAGGAGAGAAGTAGAGAAGAGGTTAGAATAATAAAATGATGCAAGCATAAAATAATAAAAGCATACAATGATAAAATGATTTACGAGAGCGATGTGGGAGTACGCGAAGAGGCTTGAGCTTTTGGACAAGCTCTTGGAGAATTCGGAACTTACGGATGAGGATGTTAAAGAATTGGCCGAAAAAATAAAGAGAGGAATTGCAGAGAGGCATATGAAAGTTGTCGTCGATGCCAAAATCATGAGAAAAGGAAAGTCCTGAAAAGTTTCCGCAAAAATCCTATTTTTGACAATCTTGCTGTGGTTCACTCTTCAACGATCTTAACTTTTAGGTTTGAGGCTTCTGCAATGTCTGAGAAGTCTTTATCTTTCGTTATGAGTTCTTCGCTGTTGTTAATGCAAATTGACGCGATCAACAAGTCAGCAAAAGTTTTTGGTTTTCCCATTTTTAAAAGCTCTTCCTGAATCTTATAGGCCAGGAGAAAATCGTCAACGGTCGGGAATAAAACGTTTCCATAAAACTTCTTATACCTCACTATCGCTGGATATTCAACAAAAGTCACTCCCGTTATATTCTCTCTAATCTCCTCTCTTCTTTTGACTCGATCTATAATGACACTTGTGTCTAGTACAACCATTTAACTCTCTCCTTCTCCTTTTCCCTAACGTAAACGTCGTCTGAAATTTCTTCCTCAAGCTCTTCCACACCTAAAATTTCTCTCAATTTATCAATAGACATAATTCTTGGCGAAATTTCGGCTAATGCCCTATTTATAATCTCTCTAAGCTTTTTCTCATCAACCCACTCTGGAACCCTTATAGTGACAACTTTACTCAAACAATCCACCTCCAAAAATTTGTTAATGCTAAACCTTTTAAAATTTTAACTTTAAACCCCTGAGGATACTGTTAGGATAAGCCGATTGGGTAATACCAGAAACCTTATCCTAACAATATCGTTAATGCCGTTTCTCCCTACCGCTTCATTTTGTGTAGGGACGTATCACTTTGTATCAGCGGTAGGGAGTTCCACCTCAGCCATCTGGACTTTTCAATCCAGATGGCTTCACTGGTGGCAGTCGAGGCCAACGGCACGGGCCTCCCATTCACAAAAACGCCTCCAGAGCTCGGAGCATCGCTCCCATCACTCTGGAGGACTCTCAAATACAAATTCCAAACCGCAAGAACGTCCCGATGCCAGACCTCACCACCAGCACTACAAACTCCAAAACGAGAACCATTCTCGTACCTCACAACAGCATTGTGAATAGGACAAATCCTTGAAGTATTCTTTGGACTCACTTTTATCACGGGGACACCATATTCTCTAGCCTTCTCCTCAATCACCCTCTGAACACCCAAGAATGCTGACTGGTAAATCCTATGACGAAGCTGCTTGTCCCCAATCTTCTCCAACATTTTTCTCGGAACATTCTTCGGAAGCCTCTCCAAGACTATCCCAGCATTTCTCTTTCTTGCCTCCACAACAATTATCCTCGCAAGCTTTTCCCTAATGTCCCTCTTTTTACTCCCCTCACGAAGCTTTCTCAAAATCCTCCTCTTCTTCTTGTTTCTTGACCCAAGCTTTTTATCCCACTTCTCCTGAATCCTCTTCCTCCTGTAATAATAACCAAGAGTAATCTCCTTTTGCCCCGTCTCAAAAATAACCGGTGTAAAATCTATGAGTGCAGTAACGTTATCCTCATTCACATCAATTGGAATCCACGATTTTGGCTTATACTCCTCAACATTCTTGTAAAATGTCAAGTAAACAATTAACCTCCTCTCCTTCTTGTCAAGCTTTATTCTTGCTTGAGAAGCCAGCCTCCAGCCCGAATTTGCTGTTTTCCAATAATGCTTGTGCAACTCCAAGTCAACTTCAACCCAACCCTTATGCGTGGCGATTTTGATGAAAGTCAATCCAGCACGCCACAGGTGGTCATCAAGCCATATTGAAACATTCCTAACTTCAGGATACTCCTTCTCGGCGAGGCCTTTCTTTTTCCTCTTCAGAAAGCTCTTCGCCCTCAAGGCTGAATCTTGGCAGACAGTGTATGCATAATGACTCGGGAGCTGTGGATAAAGCTTCCTCAAGAAAGAGTATTTTTCAGCCTTCAGCTTTACGAAGGAAGTAACTTCATTCCGAACTGCAAACAGAACAGTCTGGAGGATCATTTCTCGATACATTCCCTCGAGCTCGGTAAATATCCTGAAAACTTTTTTCGGGAGTCTTTCGGATTTCAGCACTACTGTTTTTCTGACTTTCATTCATCCTCAACCTCTTTCAATAGCTGCTTGAAGCCTTGGACAAGCTTTTTCTTTTTGTGAGAACGCATTCCGTAAAGTTTTCCGGCAAATGAAGTTACGATTGCAATTAGATCTTCAACGAATTCTTGCTGGGCGTCTTTCTCTTCATCCCCGTGTACTGCTTCAATCGTCACGCCGAATTGAGAGAAGAAGTATTCGAGGTATTCGTAACCGAACCTCGTGAGCCTGTCCTTGTATGTTACGAGGACTACATCAACTTCTCTCTCAGAAACAAGCTTGAAGAGTTTTTGTAATCCTTTGCGTCTTGTATTCAAGCCTGAGGCGATGTCGGTAATAACTTGGACGAGCTTGTAGCCCTTGGCGGAACAGTATGTGGTGAGGTATTCAACCTGCCTCTCGAGGTCTTTCCTCTGATCCGAGCTTGAGACTCTTGCATAGATGACTGCTCTCGTTTCTTTTGATGATTTTTCACCAAGTATTTTCTTTACTTCACTCTCAGGAATCCTCCACTTGCCCGTTGGAAGCTTTACTGCCTTTATTTTACCAGAATAAATCCACCTCTTGACTGTAATGAAGCTCACGCCAAGAATTTCAGCAACCTGCCTCGGCGTGAGTAGCCTCTCCATGACACACACCTACACACAATGATACACAATGAAATTTATAAAGTTTTCTGCCCCTCTCTGCAATCTTTGACGCAACTTTTGCAAGCATTCCAACGGCTCTTGGCTCTGCCTCAATTTCAATTACACCATAGCCAAGATGCCTACCGGCATACTTCAGGTGAGGTGTCGGCTCAAGCCTCGTGAATATTTCTCTAAGCTCGGGTATCTTTAGGATCATTGTGGCCGTTTCCTTGACGACCCTTCTGTCAATGCCCAAGGCTTTCGATATTTTGGTATAGGACACTTCAATGTCCCCACACTTTATCCTCGCATCTTCTGTTACTTTAAGCCCATACCTGAGGAAAAGCCTCACCACCCGCTTCCTAGCTGGATACTCATCAAGGTGCTCCTCTATCCTCGCCCACATATTACTCCCCTATTAACTCGTACTTTTCAAGCTCGTGAAGGAGTTCCTTAACAGCCTCCCATGCGCTATGCTCACTCTTCGCACCACTGCAAACAATCCTCCCAGAACTGAAGAGGAGTATGACTGCCTTGGGCTCTTTAACACGATAAATCACTCCCGGGAATATTTCAGGC
>NZ_SNUI01000006.1:0-127711 GCF_012027375.1 Thermococcus sp. LS2
AAGCTTTTGGATGTCTCTCCACTTGTCAAGGGAGCTCTCTCTTCTCGTTATTCCAAAGTAGCCGGCACAGCCTGGGCCTTTGAGCGTAGCGATACCGCGGCCAACGAAAGCTCTTATAGCATCAACTGTCTCTGGCGGATCTGTTATGAATGTATCAAACTTCCTAAGTGCATAATCTGGTAGAGGCTTTCTTAAATCGAATGTGAAAATCTCAATATTGCTGTAGCCGATTTCATCCGCAGTTTTCTCAATGAACTTAGTTAACCTATCATCAATGTCCAAAACAGCTATTCTCTTTGGCAAGCCGGAGAGCATCAAGGCAATGCTCGTTAAATCATCATCTCCGAGAACGAAGACTTCTTTATTCTCTAAATCTCCTCTCGTGTGCATGAGGATTATCCTCGCCACCGTAGTTTCAGGGGTCACATAAGCTTGGTCAAATTCATGCTTTGGCTGGGGTCTGTCTTTAACTATCTCCTTAAACTGCTCAAGGAGCTCGCTAAAGGCATTAATATCAACAGTTTTTCCTTCACAGTGTGGGCATGTGTAGTCTTCCCTCTTGCCGATTCCATACTCCTCAGCAAGTTTCTTGCCATTCTCTGTCAAAAATACTCCGTCTTTGAACTCCACATAGCCCAGCTCTTTCAGCGTTTCAAGGACTGCAACTACTAAAGGTAAGGGCTCTTCACTTAAATCTACAATCCTCCATATGTCGCTGCTCGCTTGAACTGCGCTAACAACGTTCTCTATCGTCCTCTCATAAACGGGAATGTTTGTTTTCGCTTTAACCTTCTCGATAATCTCTCTCATCATCTCTCCCTCCGCAATTTCTAAGCTTTAAAAAGCTCGTAAAGAAAGTTGGAAAGGAGCATTTTAAAGTTTTTTGGATAAAATTTTGGAGAAAATGATTGAAAAGAGAAGTCCGAAGAAACTAAAACTCCAACTCTTGAGCTAAAATTTCAACCAATTTTTCTGCACTCTTCCTTACCTCTTCACTCATCTCTACAAAAAGACCCAGCTGCTTTGGCTGACATCCGATTAAGATGAACTTTGCGTTTATGTTCTGCTTTAAGTAGCCAACTAAAAGCTTGAGCGGAAGCTTGTGGGTTGAAAAACTTTCCCCCAAAGTTCCTTCTGGGTCTGCAATTACAATTTCTCCAGGTTTGCCTCCAAAGTCAACAGCATCTATGAATATAACGTGTGTAGGGTTTTCATTGATTATTTTGCCGAGGTAGCTCTCTGGAACTTCTCCACAGTTAAGGATGATAACTTTGTCGCTTTTTACTCTGTTTTTCAGCTCCTCGGCAACTATGACCCCAAAAGCGTCATCTCCCCTAACATCGTTGCCGATGCCGCAGATTACAACTTTTTCTGCACCTTTGAGGAAGTCTTCGAGCATTTTTATCACCAAAAATAAAATGAAATCAGAGCTTCTCAGCAACTTCTCTTATCTTCTCTGCAAACTCACTCTTTAAAAGCTCTTCAACATTGCCAATTTTTACGTCTAAGTCTCTATAAAGCGGAATGCTAACTAAGTATGGAACTCCAAACTCTTCAGCGAGCTTTTGAATGTCTTTTTCATCGTCCAATTTCATATTCTCAACAATGCCAATTATTTTGAGATTCTGCTCCTTAAGGAGTTCAAGCAGTTTTTTAACAACATTTACAGCAAGCTTTGAGGGTGTAGCAACAACCAGAAATTCTCCTCTCTTCAAGAACCTCAAAACGTCCAGAAACTGATCGCCCATTCCAGGTGGCATGTCTATGATTAGGAAATCTAAATCCTCCCATCTTGTGATTGCCAGAAGCTCTATTAAAGCATCGCTAATCTCGTGTCCCCTTAGAGGTGTTGGTTTGTCTTCTGAGTAAAAAACGATGCTCATGAACTTTATCCCATGAACTTCTGGAGGAACTATTCCCTTATCTTCTTCTGGAAGCTCTTTTGGTTCAAATCCTAAAATCACGTGGTCGCTTGCTCCATGGAAGTCCAAGTCAAGGAGGCCAACCTTATACCCTTTCTCGGCCAAAGCCAGAGCGAGAGTTGTTGACACCAATGACTTCCCAACTCCTCCTTTACCGCTCACGACTGGGATAATCCTCTTAACCTTCTCAAGCCTCGCTTCAATTGCTTTTATCCTTGGGTCAATCATTGCTCTTCCCCCTCAACCTTTATGGCCTCAACATAAACTCCTCTACCCTTCACAACTTCAAAGTCTCTGCTTCCACATTTTGGGCATGAGAGAAAGACATGGACAACCTCGGGAATGAAGTGAATGTCTTCTTTTATGCGTTCATCAAACTTGTTATTAACCTCTTTGAGCTTCCATACATGGCCGCAGTTTCTGCACTTGAATTCGGCCTCTTCGACCACGAACTCGATCTCCGCTTCTTCAGCTATTGTTCCCCTCTTAATCTCATTAATTGCAAATTTGAGGATTTCTTCATTAACATCCTGCAGTTCGCCGAGGACAACTCTAATTCCGAGAATCTTCTTTTTTCCTTGCTGTCTGGCAAATTCAATGGCAGTTCTTACAATCCCATCAGCTAAAGCCCACTCGTGCATCTTCACACCTCCCAGAGAATTAGTGTGAACGAAGTTTATAAAGCATGCAGTTTGCAACTGTAGGTTGAAAAGTTCAGAAAAACAGAAAAGCAAATGAGAAAAGCTAAACAGCATAAACTTCTTGTACGCCAGTCTGCTTAAACTTTGCCCTCTCTTTCGAGCCTCTTTCTCAGCTCTTCGAGCTTTTTTCTCGATTTCGTAACTGCCAACGCCTCATCTCTATATTTTCTTAAAACCCCTATATGGGGAAAAATTATTGCATCTCTAGGACACATTTTTGCGCAGGTATCACAACCAACCATGCAGTTGTAAGGTCTAGCAACTACAGGACGCATCTTTTCGAAGTCCCAATCATAGACAACCCTTCCACTGCAGGTCATAAAGCAGAGACCACAGCCTATGCATCTGTCATAGTCTATTTGGGGATACCACGGAATTTCTTTTCTGTCAATCTCCCACCATTTGATCTTTGAGTAATCCCTAATCTTTCTCCCTAAGATGTCTTCACCTATTACAGGAATCTCGGTCATATGATCACCATTACAAATGAAAATATTTTCATTTAAAAATTTTCCTTTCATTTAAAGTTTTGAACTTTTAGTTATACTAAAAACTGTCCAGAAAGCTTTAAAATCCTATAGATAGAGGATTTGACGATGGAAAATGCTCTGCTTACAGAACATAACTTATGAAGACAAAAACAGAAGGATTATTGAGAATGTGAACATGACGTTCAGGAAAGGCATCACGTATTCTATCCTTGGCCCAAACGGGGCTGGGAAATCAACCATAGCCTATATTATCATGGGAGCAATAAAGCCAACTGGAGGGAAAGTTCTGCTTGATGAAAGGGATATAACGGAACTAAGCATAACGGAGAGAGCTAAGCTCGGAATCACTTTACTCTGGCAGGAGCCAGCTCGCTATGATGGAATAACGCTCGAGGAATATCTAACCCTCGGAGGAAAGCTGAATGTGAGCGAAAGTGAGCTAAGAAGGGTTTTTGAGATTGTTGGATTGCCATATGAACTTTACTGCCACAGGTTTGTGGATAAGAGCCTCAGCGGAGGGGAAAGAAAGAGAATTGAGCTTGCATCTGTTCTTCTTTTGAAACCGAAGTATGCCATCCTCGATGAGCCCGACTCGGGATTGGATATAACTGCAAGCGACCTGATAGATAGAACCCTGGAGTACCTAGGAAAGGTCGGCACAACGGTGATTCTAATCACCCATCACGAAGAAATCGCGAAGAAGACCGAGTTTAGCTATTTTGTCTGTGGGGGAAAGGTCGTGAGAAAAGGATTTTCTGAGGAAGTTGTTGAATACTACAAAAGAGTCTGTGGGAAATGCCCACTTTTGGAAGGGATGAGTGATGGTCATTAAAATGGATCGAGTAAAAGAATATGAAGCTTTAGTGAATATCTATGAGAAGGAATGCCTAGATATTTCCCTGTTTGGCGATAGGATAGCCGCAATAATAATAAGTGGGGATAAAATAGTTGGATTGAACAACGTTGAGGGCGTTGAAATTGTTGGTGAGGAAATAGAAAATGGTGTCAAAGCAAGCGTAAAAATCAAGGATAATGTTGAACTCCCCGTTCCCGATACATCTCTGTACTGGCTTCTTAAAAAATGAGGGGTATCAGAGGGTTATTTTTGACATAACCGTGGGGAAGAATTCTAAGGTCAAGTTCCTGTCCCACTGCATTTTCCCCTATGCCAAAGACTTTACCCACGACGCGTATGCGAGGATCACAATTGGTGAAGGTTCAGCGGTGATTTATGAGGATGAGCACGTTCACGGCGAAGGAGTTAAAATGAGGAGCAAAACCGAAGTGAAAGTCGGGAAGAGGGGAAGATACACCGGAAAGTTTTCCCTGACTAAATACCGTGCAAAAGAACTTAAGGTTGAAATGAATGTTGAGCTTGATGATTATGCCGTAACGGAGCTTGTCTCGAAGATAAAAGCTGTTAAAGATGACTCTGTTGAGGTTAAAGAGGTTGCCTATCTCAGTGGGAGATCATCGAGGGCAAACCTGAAGACCACCGTAATAGCCTTCGACAATGCAAGGGCAAATGTGGTAAACGAGGCTTATGGTCTTGGAGAGTACGCGAAGGGTCATGTGGAATGTCATGAAATAGTTAAAGGAAACGCCGATGTTCAGACGATCCCCCTCCTCAGGGTGAGGAACGATAAAGCCGAGCTTACCCATGAGGCTTCAATAGGAAGAATAAACGAAGCCCAGCTCATGCAGCTAATGGCAAAAGGACTAACAGAAGAAGAAGCCGCTGAGCTAATAATAAGAGGCTTACTTAGGGGATTTTAAAAAAGGATTAAGAAAAGAAAACATGCTTTAGGGTTTTAATTCCCGTTATCAGCCATAGAGCAAAGAGAAGCCAGTAAAGGGCAAATCCAAAGCTGTCTATTATGCCTATACCAAAGGCTAAAGCGACGTTGTGAGTTGCACTTACATAGGCTCCAAGCGGAAATATGAATGCCCACCAAGCTAGGCTGTATGGCAGATTGAGCTTTCTGATGTAGTGGAGTGTCATTATCACCGCCATAACGAACCACCAGACGCCAAAGCCCCAGAATATCAGTCCAAGGGCAAAAAAGGCTTCTTTCATTGTTATGAACTCTGAATTCTTCCCGAGCATGTAGAGTGTTGAAGTTCCAGCACCAATGGGGCCAAGATTAATCCAAATTGCTGGAGCAATTCCGCAGGGTAAAGGCTCGTGAGCTATGAAGCGATGCATGACTATTGCGGAAAGAGCCAGATAAAGGAAGAACCCAGCCCCCCATGCGAAGTAGTTTATGAATACCATGACCTCTTTCCAAATTCCAGAGAACGTGTTCATTAAAGCTCCTCCGCTCAAGGGGATTACGATAAGACCAACGGGAGGAATAAACCAAGCTGGGGTGACGTTCTTGATGTCAATTTTCTCTTGTATGAACATTAGGTATGGGATCAGAAAGGCGAAGAATATCGTTAGAGGCATTCCTATCAGCCAGAAAGCCTTTGCAAGTGTGAGATTCTTTAATATCAGTAGATAATCAGCTGAAAGAACGAGCAAGGCTATTGCTATTGTTCCATAAAAATGGCAGATTACAGGGTGATATAGATCTTTCAATGCATCCTCTTTGTATTTGAACCACTTCAGAACCCAAGGCACTAGGAGAATGAAGAAAAGCGCTGTGTTTAAATATGTCAATCCAACTGCAACACTCTTTAATGCTGGAATTATGCTTGAATATGCTAAACTAACTAAGGCTAATGCTCCCGTTCCCATAACACTTGCAAACCAAGAGGGTGCAAAGTCCTTCACGCTTATCTTCATTTTTGTTCACCTGTCTTTTTCTTCATATGAGAAAATTTTATATGAAAAATTTTTAAACATTTTCTAAACCGAAATTTTACACCCAAGAAAACAGTTAAAGAAAAACTAATGAGAAGCGTTCAGGAGATAGAGGGAAATGTTTAGTGTCTGTACTTCTCTTGCTCAATCTTCTCCTTCCAATTTTTATCTACTTCAAGAGCTTGATTTATAAATGCCTCAACAATGTCTTTTATTTTTCCGTATGCTCCTGTAACCACTTGTATTCCTAAGCTCTGGAAGTATGCCATCGCTTTCATTCCCATGCCATAAGCCAAAACAACTTCTCCCCCATGATCTTTTATGAATCCTGGCAAATCCCCAGGGCTGTGTTCGTCAAATGGAACCTCAACAACTTCTACATTTTCAATTTTCTCATTTCGAATATTCACAAAGACGAAATACTTCGCTCTCCCAAAATGTTCGCAAATTTCACTCTCTAATCCTCTGCTGTCCTTTGCTGGAATTGCAATTCTCATGATTAATCACCGAGCAAATTGTTGAACTATCATTCATATAAAGTTTGTGCATATGCACATAAATCTCAATCTTCTGGTTGATAACATTAACTTTGAGAAATTGTTATAAATTATGTTACTATTCTACATATCCGGTGGTACTAATGCTCATGTTGAATAAGCTCATTGAAGAGCGTAACCTTCAAGAAATCCTCAAATTAGCCAAGGAATTTCACGGACACATATGCCCTTACTTAGCCCTAGGAATAAGAGCCTCAGTTGTTGCTATGGATGAGCTTGGGGTAGGAAGGTTGGATTATTCCTCGAGCATAGATGAGAGGATTTTGGCAATTGTTGAAACAAACAACTGCTTTTCTGATGGAGTTCAAGTTGCAACGGGATGCACTTTTGGAAACAACTCTCTGATATTCTTGGATTTGGGTAAAACTGCACTGACATTGGTGAAAAGAGGAACTTGGGAGGGTGTTAGAGTTTACGTTGATGGTGAAAAGATTCGCTCGCTGATCCCGAGAGAAGTGAGTGAGCTCTTTGATAAGGTTGTAAAACGCAGGGAAGGGACTGAGGAAGATAGGAAAAGGCTCAGCAAAATGTGGGAGAAAATTGGGTTTGAGATGCTTGACTTGCCCAAGAGCTTTTTCAAGATTGAGAGAGTTGAAGTTGAGCCTATCGAGCAGGCACCTATCTTTGAAAGCGTTCGCTGCTCTAAGTGTGGAGAGCTCGTTATGAGCATCAGAGCTGTTTACATAAACGATGAGCCATTCTGCTTGAAATGTGCTGGAGAAAGATACTATGCACTAATCGGCAGAGGCATTGTTGGAACGGGAGGTGCTAAAGAATGAGAAAGCTTATTGCTTTAATGCTTGGGCTGTTGTTGGTAATTTCAATCAGCGGATGTATAAGCAATACAAGCCAAAGCTCGACTGTGACTCAAACTCAAGAATATCTAACAATCATCGATATGATTGGAAGAGAAGTCAAAGTACCAGCGAAAGTTGAGAGAATTGTTGCCGCAGGACCGGGGGCTTTGAGGCTGATAGTTTATCTCAATGCAACAGATATGGTTGTTGGAGTTGAAGACTTCGAGAAGCGTTACAACTATGGAAGACCTTACATTTTAGCTCACCCAGAGCTTAAGGACTTGCCAACAATTGGTCCAGGAGGCCCAGGAAAGCTACCCAACCTTGAGGAGCTGGTTAAGCTGAAGCCAGACGTTATCTTCATGGTCTATGTCGATGCAAAGACTGCTGATGATATTCAAGCTAAGACAGGCATTCCCGTCGTTGTTCTCGACTACGGTCAGCTTGCCACATTTGACGATGAAACGCTTTTCAAATCCCTTGAGCTTGCAGGCAAAATCCTCGGAAAGGAAAAACGTGCGGAGGAAGTTATAAATTTCATAAAGAGCGTTCAGGAGGATTTGAACAAGAGAACAGAAAACGTTGAGAGTCCAAGGGTTTACGTAGGTGGGATAGGCTACAAAGGAGCTCACGGCATAGAGAGCACTGAGGCAAAGTATCCTCCTTTCGTCGTTCTGAATACCAAGAACGTTGCCGATGTTCTAGGCGAAGGACACAAGTTCATTGACAAGGAAAAGCTCTTGGAGTGGAATCCCGACTACATATTCATAGATGAAGGTGGCCTGAAGCTTGTCCTTGAGGATTATCAGAAAAACCCAGACTTCTACAATTCTCTCAAAGCGGTGAGGGAGGGCAATGTTTACGGAATTCTGCCCTACAATTTCTATGCTACAAACATAGGGACTGCACTGGCAGATGCATACTTTATAGGAAAAGTTCTCTATCCAGAGCGCTTTAAGGACATTGATCCAGCGAAGAAAGCTGATGAAATTTACGCTTTCCTAGTCGGCAAGCCCGTTTATGAAGAGCTGGCAAAGCAGTTTGGAGGCTTTGGAAAGATTGATTTGGCAAATGGAAGTGTTAAGTACTCACTACCAACTTCGCCGTGATGAAAATGCACGAGGACTATCAGAGGTATATAAAGAGGAAATACCTTACGGGCCTTGTTTTGCTCTTTCTTTTATTCCTCACCTCAGTTTATTCCCTAAGTAAAGGGGCGTACACAATACCATTTAAGCAAGTTCTGCTTACAATTTCTGGAAAAACCCTCGGAAATTATGCAACTGTAATTTGGAGCATCAGACTGCCGAGGATAGTTGCGGCAGTCATAGTTGGAGCTTCACTTGCAATAGCTGGCGCTGTAATGCAGGGCTTTCTCAAGAATCCTCTCGCAACTCCTTTCACAATGGGCGTTTCCCATGGAGCGATGTTTGGGGCTTCTCTTGCAATTCTCCTTGGTGCTGGTTATTCTGAAAGCTCTGGAAGGATTTTTGTGAACAATCCATATGCCGTTGTTCTGGCTGCATTTCTCGGAGCTTTGACCTCCGTTGCAATTATTTTAACCTTGGCTAAGCTTAAAGGTTTGAGTCCCGAAGCAATGATTTTGTCGGGAGTTGCTATGAGTTCCCTCTTTGTTGCCTTAACTACTCTCGTCCAGTACTTTGCCGATGAACTGCAGCTTGCGGCTATGGTTTATTGGAGCTTTGGAGATTTAGGAAGGGCAACTTGGAGGGAGAACTTCATAATGCTGACAGTTTTCATAACTGCATTTGCGTATTTCATGTGGAAGAGATGGGATTTGAATTCAGTTCAGTGCGGCGATGACGTTGCAAAGTCTTTGGGAGTTGATGTTGAAAAGATAAGATTGATTGGCACTCTGCTGGCTTCTCTTTTAACTGCAGTAAGCGTCTCTTCTGTTGGCATAATAGGGTTTGTTGGATTAATTGCCCCCCATACGATGCGTTTGATAATCGGAAGCGATTACAGGTTTTTAATTCCTCTTTCAGCTTTAACTGGAGCAATACTTTTATTGGTAGCAGATACGATAGCGAGGCTGCTGTTTTCTCCTTTTATCCTCCCGGTTGGGGTTGTTACCTCTTTTCTCGGAGCGCCGATGTTCATTTATCTGCTGGTGAGGATGGAGGGGAGAGCATGAAGGCAGTGAGAGTTAATGGCTTGAGCTTTTCCTATAACGGAAGGAAGGTTCTTAAGGATGTGAGGCTTGAAGTTGATGAAGGAGAATTCGTTGCGATTTTGGGTCCAAATGGTGCTGGAAAGTCAACGCTCATAAAATGCATAGCTGGTATTCTGGATTGTGAAGGTGTTGAGATATTTGAGAGGCCTTTAAAGGAATACTCACGTCAAGAGCTCGCTAAGATCATTGGTTATGTTCCTCAGAGGAGCGGTGGGAGCTTTATGACGGTTTTTGATGCCGTCCTTTTGGGGAGAAAGCCGCACATGAGAATAGCTCCAGCTGAGAGGGACTTGAAGAAGGCCGAGGAAGTTTTGAAGCTGCTGAGGCTTGAAAAGCTTGCTTTAAAGAGGACGAACCAGCTCAGCGGTGGAGAGTTACAAAAAGTTGTTATTGCTAGGGCTTTAGCTCAAGAACCAAAAATTCTCCTTATGGACGAGCCGACAAACAATCTGGACTTGAAGAGCCAGCTTGAGGTCATGAGGATTGCAAAAAGCTTTGAAGGCACTTCAATAGTTGTCATGCATGATGTTAATTTGGCTTTGAGGTTTGCTGAAAGATTTGTGTTTATGAAAGACGGAAGAATTGTGGCGGATGGGGGAGTCGAGATAATAAAGCCCAAACTTTTTGAGAAAGTTTATGATGTTAAGGTGGAAATAGAAGAGGTAAGAGGGATTCCCATTGTTGTTCCTCTGGGATAAATTCTTTTAGGAATCAGAAAGTTCGTCGTGAGAGAGTAGGATTGTGCTTCTCAAATGAGACTTTTGCAACCTCTACATTTCAAATTTTACCATTTTAGACGCCTAAAATCCAAAATACCTGCAAATTTCACCACTTATTGTCAATCATCGAGGTAAATTATTATAAATCAGGTTGCCGGTTTCGATTTTGGTGATACGGAATGAAAATTTTAATATGTGGGAAAGGTGGTTGTGGGAAAAGCACAATTACAGCAATGCTCGGAAAGTACTTAGCGAATAGAGGCTATAGAGTCTTAATAGTGGATGCGGATGAGTCTAATCCTGGCTTATACAGAATGTTAGGCTTGTCCAAGACAAAAACTTTGGCGGAATATTTAGGTGGAAAGAAGCAAGTAAAAGCGATTCTAAATAATCCAGAACTGCCTAAGACCTTTGAGGAAATTCCAGAGGAAATTCTCTCAAAAAGAGAAAACTTAAGTGTAATGAGCATTGGTAAGATTGAAGAACCTGGCGAAGGATGCGCCTGTCCATATGGAGTCCTAGCAAAGAAATTTCTAAAAAATTTACAACCAAAGAAAAGAGAAATTGTCTTGGTTGATACCGAAGCTGGGATAGAGCACTTTGGAAGAGGAATAGACTTGGAAGTTGATGTTATAGTAAATGTTGCAGAGCCCAACTTGGAATCAATTGAGCTTTCAAGAAAGATTGAAAAATTAGCTGAAAAAGCTGGCTTAAAGCATGTCTTTGTTCTAAATAAGGCTTTACCGGAAGTTTTGGACAAAGTTAATGTCAAGCCCGATGTTGTCATTCCATTCAATCAGAAGTTCATTTACGACAGTTTGGAGGGCAAGGAAGTTGAAGTTCTGCCTCAAATAGAAGAGCTCTGGAAAGTTATGAATGCTAAAGCTAGTTGAAGGGGGCTTTATTGGAATTGGTTAATGCCTAGCTACGCTTATTGTGAGCTATCTCGAATCTCTCTTTCTATACATTTTCATTTAAATTTTTGCTCAGTTTTTGGACAATTTTTACATTACATTTATCACTCGTAGTGATTTCGACTTTAGTCGAAGATATCATTTACAATCAGCGAAAAACTTATAAGGAAAAACTGCATTCTGGACTGAAAAAAGGAGGTGAAAAGATGCAAGTTGGCGAAGGATTTTTGAACGAAAGGTATATACCAATGGAACATTTTAGGGAAATACAGAAGAAAGCTTTAGAGAATCCAGAGGAGTTCTGGGCGGAGCAGGCAAAGGTCTTAGACTGGTTCAAAACTTGGGACAAAGTCTTGGACGACTCAAATCCACCATTCTACAGATGGTTCGTTGGTGGAGTCCTAAATGCTTCTTACAACGCCCTTGACAGACACATCAAAGCAGGAAAGAGAAATAAAGCAGCAATAATTTGGGAAGGAGAAGATGGTAGCACGAGGACATTAACCTACTACGAGCTATACAGAGAAGTGAACAGATTTGCAAGCGTTTTGAAGAACCTAGGAGTCAAAAAAGGTGACAGAGTTGTAATCTATATGCCAATGGTTCCGGAAGTTGCAGTAGCAATGTTGGCATGTGCAAGGATTGGTGCAATTCACAGCGTTGTTTTCAGCGGATTCTCTGCTGAAGCATTGGCAAGCAGAATCAACGATGCCAAGGCGAAGGTAGTTATTACAGCTGATGTACTTTACAGAAGGGGTAAAAAGATCAACTTGAAAGAAATTGTTGATAAAGCTTTGCTAGAAACACCAAGTGTTGAAAGTGTTGTAGTCTTGAAGAGAGACGACGAGAACGTTAACATGATTGAGGGAAGAGATTATTACTGGCAAGACCTTATCAAAGGTGCTGAAAGATACGTTGAGCCGGAGCCAGTTGAAGCAACACATCCATTGTTCATTCTCTACACAAGTGGAACAACTGGAAAGCCAAAGGGTGTTGTTCACTCAACTGGAGGTTATCTTGTTTACGTTACAAAGACCATGCAGTGGGCATGGAACCTTAGAGATGACGACCTATTCTGGTGTACAGCAGATGTCGGCTGGATTACAGGACACAGCTACGTTGTGTATGGGCCTTTAACTCTTGGGGTAACCGTTATGATGTACGAAGGTGCATTGAACTATCCAAAGCCTGATAGAGTCTGGGAGATCGTTGAGAAGCACGGTGTAACGATTCTATACACAGCGCCAACTGCAATTAGGATGTTAATGAGGTATGGCGACGAGTGGGTTAAGAGACACGATTTATCAAGCCTCAGGATGCTTGGAACAGTTGGAGAGCCAATAAACCCAAGCGCATGGAAGTGGTACTATGAGGTCGTTGGACAGAGGAGATGCCCAATCATTGACACATGGTGGCAGACCGAGACGGGTGGTTACATGATTTATCCGTCAGCTGGAATTCAACTACCACCACTAAAACCAGGTTCAGCAACCTTCCCAGGAATTGGAGTTGATGCTGATGTTGTTGATGCCAATGGAAACCCAACAAAGCCAGGAGAGAGAGGTTACTTGGTAATCAAGAAGCCTTGGCCAGGAATGCTAATGACTCTCTGGGGAGACGATGAGAGATATATCAAAACCTATTGGGAAAGATTTAGCAAGCCAGAAGAGGGAGTTTGGATTTACTATCCAGCAGATTATGCTATGAAAGATGAAGACGGCTATTTTTGGATATTTGGAAGAGCTGATGAGGTCTTAAACGTCGCTGGTCATAGAATTGGTACAGCGGAGATAGAGCATGCTTTAGTCATGCACCCAGCAATTGCTGAAGCGGCTGTAATTGGAAAAGAAGATGAGGTTAAAGGCGAAGTTCCAGTAGCGTTTGTAATACTAAAAGAAGGCTTCTACGGAACCGAACAGTTGAGAAGAGAACTCATTCACCACGTCAGAGAAACGCTCGGCCCAATTGCAACACCAGCGGCAGTGTTCTTCGTCAACAAGCTGCCAAAGACAAGGAGTGGGAAAATAATGAGAAGAGTGTTGAAGGCTTTGGCTACAGGAAAGAGCGTTGGTGATCTAACAACACTTGAAGACGAGGCAAGCGTTGAGGAAGTAAAGGCTGCATTGGAGAACTTGGAGATTAAGTGACTTTTCATTTTTCAAATTTTTGATAAAGAAAAAAGTCAGCAAACTCTCGGCACAGGATCTCCAATAGGAGGCTCCATGAACCTTTTGCCACCAATTCCAGTCTCTAAGATAACTTTGCCTTTATATTCAGCGATAACTTCTCCAATTATTGCGGCATCTTTTCCTCTCTTTGTCTTTCTCATGGCTTCAAGTGCTTCCTCAGCATATTCCTTTGCAACGATCATAACAACCTTGCCTTCATTTGCCACTTCATAGGGGCTTATTCCAAGCATGTCACTTGCTGCTCTAACTTCTGGCTTTACTGGAATATCACTTTCTCTTACGAGAATCCCAACGTTGCTTTTTCTCGCTATTTCATTTAAGGCGTTGCTCAGTCCACCTCTCGTAGGATCCTTCATTGCGTGGATATTTTCCCATCCAATTGCATCAGCAACTGCTTTGACAACTTCCCAAATTGGTGCAACGTCGCTTTTGAGCTCAGTTTCAAACGCTATTCCCTCACGATGGCTCATTATGGCTATTCCATGATCTCCAACCGTTCCGCTAACTAAAACAACATCTCCAATCTTTGCTCCAGAATCCGTGATGACTCTCTCAGCTATCCCAAGTCCAGCTGTAATCACAAAGATTCCAATCTTGTCTTCAACCACCTTTGTATCTCCAGTAACTATCGGAACTGGGACCTCTTTGGCGGTTCTATCCATTGACTGTAAAATTCTCTCAAGATCTTCACTGCTGAATCCTTCTTGAATAATCATCGAATTTGCTAAGGCTAAAGGCTTTGCTCCCATCACTGCCAAGTCATTAACTGTTCCGCTGACTGCTAACCTTCCGATATTCCCTCCTGGGAAAAATAGTGGCTTCACTGTGTGCCCGTCAATTGTGAAAACTATATGCTTGTCTCCAAAAGGAATTGTTGCACCATCATCCAAAGCTTCTAATCCAACTCCTCCCGCCGATTTTAAGCTTAAGTTCTTTAAGATGAAGTCTTTGATGAACTCTCCCATTAGCTCTCCACCAGCTCCATGTTCGAGTTTAATTTTCATTTTGGTCACCCATGAAACTTTAATGGAATGGGTATTTTAAGCTGTTTTGGGGTCATTTTTGGGTAATAAAAATTTGAGAGAAAGAGCTAAAGCATCAGATCCTCCTTGCTTAAGTATCCCTCCAAGTAAAGTCCGCCCAAAAATGCTTGTCCAACGTTTATGCCGTTGTCCCCTCTGGGAACTTCCTGAGTGACATAAAACTTCAGCCCGTTTCTTTCAACGATTTTCCTTATGGTTTTGACTATTAGCTCGTTGTATGCAACACCACCGCTTATTCCAACATTCTTTACTCCAAATTCCTTTGCTTTTTCAACTGCTATCTCTCCAAAAGCTCTTCCAAGGGCTAAGTGGACGGAGTAAGCAATGTCTGTGGGATTTGCGTTCACTTCAAGGGCCTGCCTGAACAGCTCTTCAACTTTAATCTTCTCACCGTCAATCGGGATACTAAATCCTAAATCGTTTTTACCTCTGAATGCAAAGCTCTCAAGTTTCATGGCTGGTTCTCCTTCGTATGTTCTCCTGTAGGCGACATTCAGCATAACAGCAAAAGCATCAAGGACTCTTCCTGTTGAAGATGCATAGCTGACGTTTATGTCTCTAGCGAGCTGATTTAGGATTACATTGAACTCGACTTTGCCATATTTTAGGCTCTCAACGGCTTTTGGACAGCATCTTTGAATAATTTCCTTGACTTCTTCTATGTCGTATATTTTGCTTAGAATGCCCATCAAGGCTCTAAGGGGATAGTAGCTTGCCAGATCTCCTCCAGGAAGTGGGTAATAATCAATATGTGCTAGTCTTTCCACGTCTTCATAGCTCATGTAAATAACTTCCCCTCCCCAAGTGTTGCCGTCAACTCCATATCCGACGCCATCAACGGCTATTCCGATTATTTCATCTAGTTTGTTTTCTGCCATTACTGAGGCTATGTGCGCATAATGGTGTTGCACTTGCAGAAACTCAACTCCCTCATTTTCAGCTATCTCCATAGCAAGTTTTGTTGTGTTGTAGAGGGGATGTAAGTCCGATATGACCAAGTCAAGATTTTTAATCCTCAAAATTTTGCGGAAATGTGCTATGGCTTCGCGCATGAACTCAAGGACTTCAACCTTTGAAGTGTTGCCTATGTACTGACTTGGGTAAATCCTTCCATTCTTGGCAAAGCCGAAGGCATTTAAGAGCTCTGCACCAACAGCTAGGCCAGTGAACTCAAATGGAATATCTATCGGCAGAGGAACAAAGCCCCTGCTCCTTCTAATGACTGCTCTTTTTCCATCTACAAACCTTATAACGCTGTCATCTGCTCTGTTCAGGATTTTTCTGTTATGCAGAAGGAAGTAATCGGCCAAATCTTTGAGTTCTTTGAAAGCTTTATCATTATCTTTGACCATCGGCAAGCCAGGATAGTTTGCAGAGGTCATGACATAAACGGGGCTCTTTGAGTAGTGGAAGAGCAAATAATGAATGCCAGAATATGGAAGCATGACACCTATCGTGTGCAGACCCGGAGCTAAAGCCTCTGGAAGCGGGAACGGCTCTTTCTTGCGAAGGGCAATTATTGGTTTCCTATAGCTCAAAAGCTCCTCTTTTTCAGCGTCACTAACTATAGCAAAGCTCTCAATGGTTTCTAAGTCTTTTGCCATTAAAGCAAAAGGCTGCTGGGGTCTTAGGATTCTCTTCCTCAGTTCTTCAACAACATCTTCGTTCGTTGCGTCGCAAGCAATGTGTATTCCGCCGATTCCCTTGATTGCCACGATGTATCCCTTATCAATCAGCTCTGCCGTCTTTTTTATTGGATCTCCGATGATTTCCTCCCCATCTCTTGTGTAGAGCCTGTAAGATGGCCCACAAACAGGGCAGCAGACTGGTTCAGCATGGTATCTTCTGTTTAGCGGGTCTTTATACTCGCTCTCACAGAATTCACACATCTCAAACTCTCTCATTGTCGTATTGATGCGGTCATAGGGTAAGTCTTCAATTATAGTGAACCTTGGTCCACAGTTTGTACATACAATGAAAGGATACATATATCTCTTGTTGGTTGGATCAAAAAGCTCTCTAACACAGTCCTCACAGATTGAAACGTCGGGGGGAATTATTGAATCTCCACCAGAGCCGCCTTGGGAGCTTTTTTCTATGTAAAAGCTGTCAAATCCTTGGGGAGTTATCTCTTTCTTCTTAATCTTTTCGACTTTAGCAAGTGGAGGAGCTTTATACTTTAAATCATACAGAAAAGCTTCGATGTCACTTTCATTTCCTTCAACAACTATCTCGACTCCAGCATCTCCAAGATTTTTTACGTAACCCCTTAAATTGTGCTCATGGGCTATTCTGTAAACGAAAGGTCGAAATCCGACTCCTTGAACTATGCCTTCAACGTGAATGTGATAGGCCTTCATCTTCTCACCTATGTCTAACTCTGAGAAAAAACTAATTTATATCTTTCCAAAATCTAAAGTTGAAAACTAAAAAGGAGTTTTTAACCAAAAGGTTAAAATTAAAGGAGTAAATTTTGGAATTCATAATTCTGGGTAACTTTTCAATCTCGTGCGATTCATATGTTGAAAGCTCTAAGATGAAGTCCTCAAAAAGGATTATAACCTTTAAAAACGAATATTAGATTATGAGCAGAATCCCCTTCTATCTTAAAGAGAGGCTGGAAGAAGTCCAGAGAAGAGTTCTCTATGAAAGTTATGAGGCCCAAAAACTCCCAGTATGGGAGCGGATAGTGTTAACTTGGATAGTGCTGTTTTCCTTTTGGATTGTCATAAGTGCGAACACATCTATAGATAATATTGTCATAGGTGGTGTTACAACGCTGATAATTGCTTCCTTTATGAAAGACATGCTTATGGAGGACGTTAGACACAAGGGGCACTTAATTGAGAAAATTGTCTATTTTCTGCTGTTGTATGCTCCTCAGTACCTCACAATAATGGCCTTCCGTTTAATTGAAAGCAACATAAAGGTTGCTAAGAACGTCATATTCATGGACATCAAACCGGGTATTGTAAAAATAAAGACAGATTTGCACTCCGATACGGGTGTTACTATACTGGCAAACTCAATAACCCTAACTCCCGGTACATTAACTCTGGATGTTTCAAAGAAGCTTGGGGAGACTTATTTGTATGTGCACTGGATTTATGTCGAAACCCTTAACAGAGAAAAAGCGGGAGAAAAAATCAAGGGGGACATCGAGGAATGGTTGAAGAAAATCTTCTGGTAACGCCTTTTGGCTGGGGAGTTTTGATTTTAATCTTTACAAGCATCTTGCTGACTTATAGGGTGCTTTTTGGGCCTACATTACCCGATAGAATAGTTGGGCTGAATACCATAACCACAAAGGTAGTCATAATGATAGCAATCCTCTCGGTGATCAACAAGCAGTATTTCCTAATAGACTTAGCCGTTGTTCTCCTAATGGTCAATGCAGTTGGTGGACTGATTCTATCGAAATATCTGGAGAGGAGGGGAAAGAGGTGATTGAGTATCTCCTTTTGGCTTTTGGAGAGATTGTGATGATATTTGGAGCTCTGGGAATAATACGCTTTCCTGACGTTTATACTAGGTTGCATGCAGCCACAAAGTGTGATACCGGTGGTGCGATGACAATTCTCTTGGCCTTGGCAATATACACTGATGCCTCAGTCTTCGTAAAGCTCAAGCTTCTTGTCTTGGCATTTCTCATTGCCCTGATAAATCCTATGATCTCTCATGCAATTGCTAAAGGGGCTTATAAATATGGAATAAAACCAAAAGTCGTGGTGGACATGTATGCTTGGGATAATCCATGAGTTTTTGCTGTTCGTTATGATAATCATAGCGATAGCAGTAATTGAGGAGGATGACTTGATTAGTGCGGTAGTTAAGTATGCCCTGCTTAGCTTGATCTTTGTTCTAATTCTCTTTCAGCTTAAAGCTCCGGACGTTGCTTTATCTGCCATAGTCGTTGGAGCCATCATTATTGGGGTTTTTCTGTTCACGATAGAAGAGGTAGAAAAGTTGGAGGGGACAAAGAAGTGAAAAGGATGATTGGAATCATAGTTGTCCTTTCATTGGCACTCATCTTTTTGCAGCTGGATTACTCAAAGGTGGAAGGAGGGAGCTATGAATATTATATCTCTCACTGGGAGGAAGTGAATATTCCAAATCTTGTGACGGCAATCTTAGCTGACTGGCGTGCTTATGACAGCTTAGGAGAGGCTACTCTGCTCTTTACTGCTGTTACTGGGTTCTACTTGTTGTTGGGAGGTAAGAAAAAATGAAGATGAGCATAGTTGTGCGAACTACTACAAAGTTAATCAGTCCCTTTCTCGTTACTTATGCCGCTTATCTGATGATATACGGGCATTTAAGCCCGGGAGGAGGCTTTCAAGCGGGAGTTATACTGGCGGTCAGTGTTATACTCCTAATCACTTCACATGGATACAAAAAGGTTAAAAAGAAATTTAAATTCAAAGAAGTTGGCATTATAGAAAGTTTTTCAGCAATATTTCTCGTAAGTCTTGGTTTAGTAGGGATACTATTTGGGGGATTTTTCTACAATTTTCTAAATGAGAGAAAGTTTGGTTCGCTGATAAGCGGTGGGATAGTTCCTCTTTTTAACATAGCAGTTGGGCTGAAAGTTGGGGCAGCTTTTACATTCCTATTTTACATCCTGCTGAGGTGGGTTGAAAGTGATTAACGCTGAAACAGCTGGAATAATCATCATGCTAATTGGACTTTATGGTTTGATAACGAAAAGGAATTTAATCAAGCAAGTTCTAGCGATTAATGTAATCTCAACTGGACTAGTTTTGTTCTTTATGGGAGCTGGGTATGTGGAGAATGCAGAAGTGCCAATTCTTCCTCAGCAAGCAGTTGTTGATCCATTACCTGCAACACTAATGTTGACAACTCTAGTCGTTGATGTTGCGATTACATCTCTGGCATTAACGTTGATTCTGAAAATGAGGAGGGAGGAGATATGATTCCTACTTTAGTCGCCCTTCCCTTGCTCGCCACATTTTTTGTTTCGCTTCTTGAAACTTTGAGGGTTAAAGAAAGAAAAATCAGGATAGTGTTTTTAGCTGGAATTCTCTCACCATGGGTGATTTTCATTTATGACACTTCAAAGATGCCTTTGAGTGAGATTGTTGGAAACCATGCAAAAGAAGCTGGAATACAGGTTTCTCTCGACATTTACAATTTCTACTTTATATTAGCCGAACTAATCCTGTTCTCCCTTGTGGCTGTTTACTCAATGAGCTACTTCAACCAGCGCTCAAAGAATGGAAAAATCTATGCACTCTTACTTTTAATGCACGCTGGATTATTGGGAGCGTTCATCAGCAGAGACTTGTTCAACTATTACATTTATATGGAAGTTGCTTCAGTATCTTCCTTTGCTTTAATAGGTTTATCAGATGAAAAAGGGGCAAAAAAGGCAGCATATAAGTACTTGGCATTTTCTCTTGTAGCATCATACCTTTTCATCTTCGCAATCGGAATAATTTATCTAAAAACTGGCTACCTGAATGTTGAGTTGATAAAAGATAATGTAGTTATCTCAAGAGAGATTAACATAGCCCTATCGGTGGCTTTTTCCACTTTAATTTTGAAGGCTGGAATCTTTCCGCTCCATTTCTGGCTCCCGGATGCACACTCAAAGGCTCCAACTCCAATAAGTGCTTTGCTCTCTGGAATTGTTGTTAAAGCTCCGATCTATGGAATGCTGCTTTTATATGTTGCTTTACCTATTGAAGATCCCCTTTTACGTTTACTCAGACTCGTGGCGTTCTCATCAATGCTGATTGGAGTTATTCTAGCCCTTCTCCAGAAAAACGCAAAGCGCTTGTTAGCATATCACACAGTTTCTCAGATGGGTTACGTGCTTTTAGGAGTGGCAACACTGAATCCTTTGGGAGTAATTTATTATGCTTTTGCTCACACCCTCTTTAAAGGCGGACTCTTTTTGAGCGTTGGAACACTGATAAATGCCCAAAAAACGAAGAATCTGGAAAAACTTACATACAGATACGACAAAATTTTGATGGCAAGTATAATAATGCTCAGCTTGGCAATTGGAGGGATATCTCCCTTTGTTGGAGCTTTTGGAAAGAAGCTTCTTTTATCAAATCTTAGCGGGATTCAACGGCATCTATTCTACACAGCTGGAATTGGAACGCTTGTGTCTTTCACTAAGCTGAACTACTATCTGATGAAGCCAAAAAAAGCTGCTGAAAGCAATTTAACACAGCGGGTGCTTTCATTTACTGTCGCTCTGTTAACCTTAGCCTTTGGAGTATATTTCGGCCTGACAGTCGCATACAAGGATTTGTTTGCAATTTCAATTGCAATCTTAGGTTTTTTGGTGCTGAAGAAAGCTGGAACTCTCAACATAATTATAAAAAAGCACTTTGGAGATGGCATAGAAGGGGTCGGAATGGAAGTGAATGTGTATATGACTGGCTTTCTACTCTTTCTGCTGCTTCTGCTACTCCAAAGCTTTTAAAGTTACTTCTTTGACCTCTTTTACTTTGCTCAGCTCTTTTCTTAGTTCGTTAATACTTATCTTCATTTCACTTACATTGATAACAGCTACAATTGCAGCAAGCCCAATGCCTTCGAGTTCTTCAGTCTCGCTGAATAAAATATTTGCTTTATTTCTTCCTAGTGTCCCGCTGATTTTCGCAAGAACACCGGGTTTATCCTCAACTACAAGCTCAATTTCAACGAGTTTTTTGCCCGGCAAAGCGACTCTCTCTATGTGTACCTCCTTTAAATCGGTGTCAATTTCAATTAAGAAATAGGAATCCTTAACAAGCCCTATCTCATATGTAAATTCGAGAGGGATTTCAATTTTTCCGTTTTCCTTTATCTTCACGATCTCATAGTGTCTCATGATCCCTCAAAGTTTGTTAGTGTTCCTTAGTAATAAGCTTTGTGAATCAAAGTTCGAAATTTTGCTATAAAGCCCAAAATTCATCTACTATGTCAAAAACTTTTTCCAAAAAATTTTTATTAATGCTTTTCATAGATGAATAGGGATTCACGTGGAGGTTGTAGGGTACGTTTTTATCATCATTGCAGTAGCAAGAATTTTGGCGGAGATATTTGAAAGATTAGGCTATCCTGGATTCCTTGGAGAAATTACTGCTGGTCTTTTCCTTGGTGTGATTTTAACAAACCTTCCAAGAGAAGACATGAGCCTGTTAGCTGAGCTTGGGATCTTTTTCTTAATGATTTACGCTGGTCTCGAATTAACACCGGAAGAAATTCACCTTGGGGGTAAGAAAAGCCTACCAATATATATCGCCACATATATAACAATGCTCTTTCTAACGCTTCCCTTCACGAACTACAAAATCTCAACGGACAATCTAATAGTGGCATCAATTCTAGCTGTCGCTTCAGCTCCGATCGTTATCCGATTTACCAGATTTTTTGGCCAGGAATTTCTCCACGTTGCTCTTTCATATGCTGTCATCAGCGAGGTTGGGAGCTTGGTGATCCTTTATCTGCTGATAAACTTCGAGCTGTATCATTTAAGCTACATGGAGCTCTTTTTAGAGTTTGTTAAGGATGTGGTATTTTTGGGCACGGTGCTTGGACTGAACTACTTTATTGGGATTCAACACAAAGTTTGGATTATAAGGGCATTAAGAAGATTAAAGAGCGACGAAGCGGTATTTGGATTAGTAATGATTCTTGCAACTTCCTTGGCTTTAATAAGCGAGCAGATTGGTCTCCACTTCAGTATTGGAGCATTTTTAGTTGGCTTAATACTTCACAGCGACTTAGTTGGTACAAAACAATATGAGAGACTGCACACTATAATCTCTGGTGTTACCTATGGAATTTTTGCTCCAATTTTCTTTGCTTGGAGAGGCATAAATTTTGAGACTGAATTTTCTCTAGAGGTTATTTATTTCTTTGTAGTGATTTATTTAGTTAGGGTTCTCCTTACAACGGTCCTTCTCTGGGAAAGTGACTTAAAAACATCCTTAGCTAGAGGAGCTGGAGTAGCGAGTTTTGGAGTCTTGGGTCTTTTAGTTGGCGAAATCGGGTATACCTATGGGGTTTTAAGCCAGCATATGTATGCTCTAGCTTCTCTTGCAAGCATCATGGGAATCTTTGTTTCAGCAACGATTGGCAGGGTTATATCGCACATCAACAGCAAAGAAACATGATGGTAAAAACTGTTTTCAGCTGTTCGTTTTCGCTTTAATCGGTTTATTTATGATTATTCTCGAAGTAATTAGATATTTGCTTGCTATTCCAAATTTTGACTGAAAGCGAAAGACTTATAAGCAAACTGGCAGGTAGGGATTAATTGAACCCAAAATTTCGCAATAATTTTTATTAAAATCCAAATTAAATTGTTAATAATAGCCAAAATTGGAGGTAAAGGAAAATGAGCTGGATAACTCCGAAAAAAGCAATTATGCTAGCCGCGAGCGCTGAGGGTGGGACTAAGCTAAATGCCTTTGACAATGCCCTGCTTAAGATGGGGATAGGAAACGTTAACATTGTAAAGCTCAGCAGTGTCATTCCATCGCATATAGAATGGATTGAGAAAGTTCCAGAGGTTCCAATTGGAATGCTCCTTCCAACAGTTTATGCACACATTGAGAGCGATGAACCCGGCACGACAATAAGCGCAGCTTTAGGCGTCGGAATAAGCGAGGGCAACGAAGGTGGATTGATTTATGAATACAGCGGCTACTGCACAAAAGAAGAAGCCACAGAAATGGTAAGGAGAATGGTCGAAGAGGGCTTTAGAGTTAGAGGTTGGAAGCTCAAAGAATTCAGAGTTGCTGCTGCGGAGATAACTGTGAAAAATAAACCTGCCGCTGCTGTTGCCGCTGTGGTAATGTTCCCCTACTGATTCAAATTTTTTTGAAGAGGTGAATGGCGATGGAGGGAGGTGAGTGCGATGGTTCAAGTAACTGTGGACACTCCAATTGGAATGCATGTTGTTCTAGACTTATACGAATGCGACCCACGGATTTTAGACGATATAGAAAAGATAGAGGAAATATTAACTAAAGCAGCTGAAATAGCAAATTCCACAATTATTGACAAGAGGTTCCACAAATTCTCCCCTCAAGGCGTTTCTGGTGTTGTTGTCGTTTCTGAAAGCCACATCGCAATTCACACATGGCCAGAGCATGGCTATGCAGCAGTCGATGTTTACACTTGTGGCGACCACACAATGCCGCTGAAAGCAAGTGAATATATAATCAAAGAGCTTAAGTGCAAAAGACCAACAATTGTTAAGCTTGACAGAGGACTGCTTTTCAAAGACTGAGACTTTTGATTTTACAGATTAAATTTTCTTTATCTCTTTCACTATTGCCCTTTCTGAATCTATCGGCTTCACGATGATTGTAAATCTCTCTCCATTCTTTGAGGCCCAAATTGTGAAATATACCTCATCTGAGGTATTCTGGGTGTGGATCCAGAGAACCTCATAGCCCAGCCTTTTGAGACTTCTCCTTATATCTCCCTGGATAATTGTTCCTGACTTAAGTTCCTGCTCCTTCTTTCCAGAAATGAGGGATATTACGTCCATATATATCCTGTAGGGTTTCTTGTTTTTTATCGGGAGTATGAACATAATTGTGTTATCTTCTTTTATAAGAAGGGGTTCTTTGAGGGGATCTTCCATCGCAGAAACGCTCAGGTTTATCTCAATGCTGTCATTTTGATTTCTGATTTCTCCCACGAGATGGGGGGTTGCGTGTTTGGAGATCTCCTCAATATCGGCGTGGAGATTTTTGATTTCTCTGAAAAGCTTCTTTTGGAATGAAGTCTCTGCCATTTCTAACCCCAAAAGTATTATCAAAGTTAGGGCGTTTATAATTTTAACTTTTGATGCACACTAAAGTTTAAAACCTCTCAACTGAGAAGCTATCGAGGTGAGAGTTTATGCACTTCATAGAATGGTATCCAAGAGGGTATGGCGTTGCATTTAAGGTTAAAGAAAAGTTATTTGAAACTCAAAGCAGATATCAAAGAATAGAGATTTATGAGACTGAAGGATTTGGAAAGCTTTTGGTTCTAGAGGGGACTGTTCAGTTGGTAGAGCAAGGAGAGGAAAGCTACCACGAGCCTTTGGTTCATCCAGTTTTGTTGGCTCATCCTAACCCGAGGAAAGTTCTCATCATTGGTGGCGGTGATGGGGGAACTCTTAGAGAAGTTTTAAAGCACAAAACTGTTGAAAAAGTCGTTATGGTTGAAATTGACGAAATGGTTGTTGAGATCTCGAGGCTTTATCTTGGCATTGATAGGGGAGCATTTGAAGACCCAAGAGCAGAGGTTATAATTGGAGATGGTGTAGAATATGTGAAAAACACTAAAGAGAAGTTTGATGCTATACTCATTGATTCAACGGACCCCGTTGGACCTGCAAAGCAGCTTTTCAGTGAGGAATTTTACAAGGCTGCGTATAATGCATTGAATGACGATGGGATTCTCATAACACAAGCTGGCAGCGTTTATCTGTTTACAAACGAGCTGCTGGATGCTCATAAGGCCATGAAGAGTGTGTTTGACAAAGTTTATTACTTCAGCTTCCCAGTGATTGGCTACGCTTCACCATGGAGCTTCTTGGTTGGAGTTAAAGGAAACATTGACTTTACAAAAATTGACTTAAAGAGAGCAGAGGGGCTTGAACTTATCTATTATGACCCAGAAAGACATGAAACTCTGTTCCAGATGCCAAAATATGTTAGGGATCTGCTGGAAGGAAAGCTTAAGCTTTAGAGCATTCTGTTCGCTTCCTTTTCAAAGCTTTTTATAAATTCTTCCATTTTGCTCAAAAGGGCATTTAATGCCTCCTTTGGGGCTTTTGCTTTGTAGAGGTAGCCAAGCCATCCCCTGTTTATCAGCTCCCTCTCAACTAGTCCAAGCTCAAGGAGGTGCTTAAGCTTCTCCCTAACAATTCTCTCAGACAAATCAAGCTTTTTTGCTATCTGCCTTGGTGTTAGTTGCTCTTTTAGGAGGAGAGAATATATTTTAATTTCTGAGCTTGTAAGCTCAAATTTTTCAAGTGTATTTGTGAGGGCTTTTAACAGTTCCTCCATTCTAATCACTATGAAAATTTTTCTTCATACCTATTCACGATTTAGTGAAAACACTTATAAACCTTTCCAAGAGATGTTCAACGGTGGTGCTATGTTACGAGCTGTGATAAAAAACACCAGAATAATCGATGGTAAATCGTTCATAGGAATGGGGTTGCTCGGCCTGATAATGAATCTTAGGTATAATCCTGATTTCAAAGGTGCCTTCATGGTTCTGATGTCACTGATATTATATGTTGCATACGCTTTTGCTATAAACAATTGCTTTGACGTGGATACTGATTTAATAAATCCTCTAAAGAGAAATAAAAATCCAATAGCCAATGGGGAGCTCAGCTTTGGGGTGGGCATTCTCTCATCAGCTGCAATTGCAGTTTTGGGTATATTATTTGCAGCCTTCCTTAGCTATGGAGAGCTTCTAATTTACGTTTCAATGATACTGCTAGCTACTCTTTACTCAGCACCCCCGAGACTTAAGGCACAGCCTATACTAGATGTTTTATCACATGGAATATTTTTTGGAGCAATGCCCTTCCTCTATGGTGCATACTTCGATGGAGTTTTAACGAAATACGAGATTGCAATAGGATTGGCTCTCTTGTTCTATTCATTCTCGATGGAACTTAGGAATCATCTTGAAGACTATGAAAGTGACTTAAAAGCAAATTTAAGGACAACCCCAATCGTCATCGGCAAAAGTCTATCAGAAAAGCTTGTCATGATATTTTCGGGCATTTCAGTAGCTCTCCTCTTGGCGACTTTGAATGTCCTTTTTGGTGCCCTTGGGATTATGGTTACTGGGATCAAGGTTAATTACAGAACTCTTGATGGAACTGTTGTTTTCCTTTTAGCTCTACATGCTTTAAGGACATTACTGGGTGCATAGCATGGACAAGAAGAGGGTGTTCACTTTAATTGCTCTCTTAATATCCCTTGCCTATCTTTACAAAAATATTGATGTTGATGAGCTTAAATTAGCCCTAAAAACAGCCTCCCATGAGTACCTTTTAGTGGCATTTATGCTTTCAGTCCTTACGGTGGTTTTGTCGTCTCTTAGATGGTACCTATTTTTAAGGGAAGTTCAAAAAACAAGCTTTAAGAAGACCCTCAAAGCTTTTATTAGCGGATATTATCTGATGACAATTCTCCCTCCAAGTGTAGGTCATATAGCAAAAGTTAAGCTTGTAGGAGGGGATTATTTCAAAGCCCTCTCTTCCCTTGTAATTGGACTGAGCACAGAAATTTTGGTTGTCCTTTCGTTTGCTCTAATCTTCGTTGGCTTCACAAAGCTTGGAGTTCTTGGATTGATTCTTATTCTAGTTGCCTTAATCTATGAAAAAGGCATATACAAGGCTCTTGACTCTCTGCTGAAGCTTTGGGAAAGCGTTGGACTTAAAGGATTGATCTCTACTCTTAGGAGTTATCTAGAGCGGACATATAAGGGGTGGAGTGAGGCAAAGGAAAATAAAGCCATTTTTCTTCTATCCTTCCTGCTTTCTGCTGTTATAATCCTTCTCCAAGTTTTTGGGATTATTATAGTTGGAAAGGCATTCAATTTAGAAATTTCAATGAGGCAGGCTTTATATGGGTTCCTGATGAGTGTATTATTCGCTTCTGTCAGCGGAATTCCAGCTGGTTTTGGAGCGAATGAGTTTGGGCTTGTTCTTGGAATCGGTGCCTCAACAAAAGCTACAATAACGGCATTTATTTATAAATTCCTCTTCCAGTATATATACTCAATAGCAGGCGCAGTGATGTTTTATGGAGCTTTGAGTGGAGGTGAATAAAAATGAGAATAGCTCTCGTTAGTGATTGGTATTATCCAAAAATTGGTGGAGTTGCGAGTCATATGCACCACTTGGCATTGAAGCTTAAGGAAAGAGGACATGAGGTCGCCATTGTCACTAATAACAGAGAAACTGGGAAGGAGGAAGAATTAGAAAAGAATGGAATTGAACTCATAAAAATCCCCGGAGTTGTGAGTCCAATTTTAGATGTAAATGTTACTTACAGCTTGAAATCTACAAAAGAACTTAATGAATTTCTTGGAGACTTTGATGTAATACACTCTCACCATGCATTCACTCCATTGGCGTTAAAGGCAGCAAAAGCTGGAAGAGAAATGGGAAAGGCGACAGTACTAACAACTCACAGCATTTCTTTTGCTCATGAATCAAAGCTCTGGGAGGCTTTGGGTTTAACATTCCCAATGTTCAGTAATTACCTTAGGTATCCTCATAAAATAATTGCAGTTAGCAGGGCTGCCAAAGCTTTTATAGAGCATTTTACGGATACTCCGATAGAAATTATCCCAAACGGAGTTGATGACAAACTTTTCACACCAAACTGGGATAAAGAAAAAATTAAAGCTGAATTTGGGATTGAAGGTAAGGTTGTGCTATACGTAAGTAGGATGAGCTATCGAAAAGGGCCTCATGTTCTTCTCAATGCCTTCTCAGAGATTGAAGATGCAACTTTGGTTATGGTGGGTTCTGGAGAAATGCTTCCATTCTTAAGAGCACAGGCAAAGTTTTTGAGAATTGAGGATAAGGTTAAGTTTTTAGGATATGTGGACAGTAAGATACTGCCAAAGATTTTTGGAATGGCAGATATATTTGTTCTCCCGTCAATAACAGCCGAGGCATTTGGGATTGTAATATTAGAGGCCATGGCTTCTGGTTTGCCAGTTATTGCAACAAATGTGGGAGGAATTCCTGAGATTATAAGGGAGAGTGAAAGTGGGCTTTTAGTTCCTCCTGGTAATGAGTTTGAGCTGAGAAAAGCGATTCAAAAGCTCCTCCTTGATGATAACCTTAGAGAATGGTTCGGGTACAATGGTAGGAAGGCCGTAGAAGAGAGATATTCTTGGGATAAGGTTTCAGAGCAGATTGAAAAAACTTATGAAGAAATTCTGTCAAAAATGTAACGGGGATTGAAATGCGCATGGAAAACTTAACCTGGGATGAGTTTGATGAGGTTAGAAAGAAAGTTGACACGGTAATCCTTCCAATCGGCAGTGTTGAGGCTCATGGAAAGCATTTGCCTCTCGGCACCGATGTATTCGCTCCAGTTGAGATAGCGAGAAGGGTTGAGGCTAAGCTGAAAGAAAAGGGAAAAGAAATTTTAATTGCTCCTCCAATCTGGTATGGGCACAGTTTTGTCCTCAATATCTTTCCGGGAACTATAAATGTTAAAGCTGACACATTGAGGAGATACGTTCGTGATGTCATGGAAGAGTTCGCAGAGGAGGGATTCAAAAGGATTATCCTATTAAACGGGCATGGTGGGAACTATTATCCGCTTGTTGAAGCTAGCGAAGAAGTTGCTGAGAAATATGATGTTGAAATCTGGCTTATAAATTGGTGGATCGACTTTAGGGAGGACATTTTAAGCATATGCTCTTCTCAAGGACATGCTGGAGAAGATGAGACCTCTGTTATTTTAGCAATAAAGCCGGAATTAGTCAAGATGGAAAAAGCTGAGGGTGAAAAGAGAACCTCAAAAGTCAGAATAATTAGGAAGGATATAGCCCTCGAACTATTTCCAAACGGCGTAAACGACAACCCCAAAGGGGCGACAAAAGAAAAAGGCGAGGCGATTTTGGATATCGTTACTGAAAAGATTGCTCGCCTTATCTTGGAGCGTTAAAGATGAGGGGCATGGAAAAGGTATTTGAGGAGATAGAAAAGAGGATAAAGAGACTGGAGGCAGAGATTGAGCTAGCTGAAAAAAGACTTGAGCTGCTTGAGGAGACTGGGGCTGCCCATAAATACCAGATTTGGGAGAAAAGAAAGAGCTACTCAGAGTACTATCTGATATTCATTGCACTGTGGATGATATTGGGCTTGCTACTCCTCGTATACATTAAAAACCGCTATGCTCAGATGGTTCCGCTTTCTCTAACTCCCTACATAATTCTTGCGTTGTTCCTAATTATTGTCCCCTTGGCTTATATAATATGGAAGTTCCTGCACAAAGAAGAAATTGAAAGTCCGCTGGAGTATTTGAGCAGAAGAGAGAAAAACGCCCGCATTGTTTTGAATGGATTCTACCTACCCTTAAAAGAAGCACTGGAAAAAGGGGATGAAGAAAAGCTCCGTCATATCGCTGATAACCTTCTCACAAGTCCAGGGTTGGCAAAGGCAATAGAAGAGGAAAATGAAGGGGATCCAAAAGTAATGGCGTATGCTCTTTATCTATATTTGATATATTTGAACAGAGATAAAGACATTAAAGACGAAATTGAAGAGACAGTAAAGCTCTTGAGAAACAAACCGCTGAGAGCTCTCCTCTCTTCCCTTCTTGAGAGGGGTTGAGAAACTTTATAACTTCTCCTTTTAATTATCTTTGGGGATAGAAATGAGATTCGAAGTTTTAAGTAAAGAGGATATGGTTGAGCTATCAAAGGAGCTCAGCAAGGCTGGAATTATGAACAAAACAAAAGAGGAGCTTGGCTGGGAGATTCAGCACTTCATTATGATTAGGGGGAAATACTCTGAGTTAGTTGCAAAAAGTGAAGATTTTGATGTGATTGATGAAAAACTTGGCGAGATTCAGCAGACTTTTGAGAGGCTCATGGAAAAGTGGCAAGTTGGGGAAGAGAAAGAGATTAGTGAATTATTTGATGAAGTTGATATAAACAGACTCGTGGTTTTATCAGCGCTGATTGAAGGGGGATATGTTGTCGGGGAAGAAAAGCTGAAGCTCATGAAAAAACCTAAGCTCGATGATTTGGTTATTGAGCTAAGATTTCCAATAGATGAAGTTGAGGAATTTTTAGATGAGCTCGAAGAAAAGATGGACGCAAAGCTCATAACTGAGTTCACTTTTATGAAGAGATATTACGTTGAAGTCCTTGAAATTGAAAAGGATTTAATTCAAGAAGCTCTCGAGATAGCAGAGGGGTATGCGACTGAGGAATCTTTAGTGGAGGCAATGTTTGTGGGCATGGCGAAATCTGTTTTGGCAGAGATTATCCTTGAGCTGGTTAAGCAGAAGAACAAGAAAAATGAGCTCATTGAGGCTTTGCTTGAAAGAGAGCCTATCCTAATAGAAGGAAAGAGAGAAAAGATAAACATCTACTTTGACGAAGAAGCTTTGGAGGATATCCTCAAGGAGCTGCAAAGCTTGGGATACATTAAGGTTAAGGGTAACAGAATCTGGTGGTGACTTTGCTTAAAGTAGTGGGGGAGGATTTTGTAAAGCGTTACAGATTACAGCAGTCTCTTGAAGCTCTTGAGAGGGTTAGAGGGAGAATTAGTGAGCAAAGCTATGAAAGATTGAAAGCATTAGTTGAGTATAGGCTTTTTGGCAAAGAATTTGATAGAACACCTATTGACGAAAAGATAGTGGTTGCATTTTCTGCTGGTAGCGACAGCACCGCAACAGTAAAAATTCTCGGATGGGCAGGCTTTGAAGTCATTCCAGTCATGGTAAAGCTACCTCAGATAAGAGAGCCCGTTCTCTTGAATGCTGAATCTTATGGTGCTGTTTTTGTTGAGATTCCTAATTATATGGAAGTAATAAGTGAACAAATCGAGAAAGGTGCTCCAATCTGCGGTAAATGTCACTCAATGATAATGGAAGCTGTTAAGGATTATGCAAAGAAAGAGGGTATTAAAATAGTAGCCTCGGGAGATCTGCTAAGTGTGGGAAGCATTTCAATATACTTGGAAGGAGAAGTGGTTAAGTTAAACCTCCCAGCTTTTCTTGCCATGGACAAAAGAGAAGCGATAGGCGTCTTGGGAAGAAAATATGCTCTCGGATTCGGATGTTCTCTCTGGAAATCAGCTGCTCGTAAATCACCAATTTTAAAGAAATTTGCTATCCAGCGGGTTCTGAGAGAATTGAGGGCTGGGGCCATAGATGAGGATATTGCAAAGAAACTTATATTTGACATATTGCAAAAATGAACATGATATCTTAATAATAATCAAAAATGGCCCAAAAGGTTTAAATTTGTTATCTAAGAAGGAAGTTTAGGTGAAGGAAATGAGTGAAGAGAAAAAAGTTGAAGAAGTTAAACTCAGCAAGGAACTTATCTTAGAGAAGCTTAAAGAAGTTGTTGACCCTGAGATTGGCATTGATGTTGTTAATTTGGGCTTGATTTATGAGGTTGATATAAGACCAGACAACACAGTTTATGTAAAGATGACAGTAACAACTCCTGGTTGTCCATTGACTATGTGGCTTTTAAAAGCTGTTGAAGAGAAAATACTCGAAATTCCTGGAGTTAAAGATGCAGAGATTGAGCTTACCTTTGATCCTCCATGGACACCTGATAGGATAAGCGAGGAATATAAGAAGAAGTTGGGCCTTCTTTAAACGAAAACACAATTCTTCTTTCTTTTATTTCAAAATTTTGGACTTCTAATAGCATTTAACGAAAGGTTTATATCCAAAGGTTTATAATATTCTCCTGGTGATGCCAATGGCGAAGTGGAAGGTTTGGGTTGACAGGGATGTTTGTATTGGAGATGCTATCTGTGCAAGCCTCTGTCCAGATGTCTTTGAAATGGACGATGAGGGAAAGAGCGTTGCAAAGGTTGAGCTAATTGATGAAAGCTTGTATGATTGCGCTAAAGAGGCAGCTGAGGCCTGTCCAGTCAGCTGTATTCACATTGAGCAAATAGAGTGATGCACTTTCTTTTAACTTTTTTTAATTTCCTCGATTATACACCTTTGGTTATCGAAATTCTTTTAAGCTTGTACTTCCCTTTTTCTCTTGGAAACTGCTTGGAGGTGCCAAAAATGAAGGTTAGGGTTGATAAGGACACATGCATTGGATGTGGAGTTTGTGCAAGCATCTGCCCAGATGTTTTTGAGATGGATGAAGACGGAAAGGCTAAGGTTCTTGTAGAAGAGACAGACCTCGAGTGTGTAAAGGAGGCAGCTGAGAGCTGTCCAACTGGAGCAATCATCATTGAGGAGTGATTTTTCTTCTCACTTTTTATTATATTGTTTAAATCTTTTTTAGCTCAAATAATCAAAAAAGAAAAAGTTCATTCTAAGCTGAGGTTGAATTTCTCAGCTTGCTCTAGGACATATTCTCTGATTTCTCTTGCTTTGGGCAGTTCTGCGACTATTTCACCGTTCTCAATGAGAGGCTTTAAGAGTGGCTCTACTTTTGCTCCACATATTGGACAGCGTTCAAGCTTCTTATTTGCTGGAACTTTATGGTAGTGTCCGTTTTCGCACCTATAAACTTGCTTCCTTCCGCTTAACTTGCCGCGCTTGGTTATTGGTTTTCCTTCTATCTCCACAATGTCAAGGGAGAAGTCAACGGGCTTTGCTGAAGCTATTGAACCACCAACTCCAAAGGCATCAGCAACGTCCACAAGCTCTTTTATGCTTTCTTCATCAAGTCCACCGCTGAGGAAAATCTTAACATGACTGTATCCCCTTAAGTCAAGCTCCCAGCGAACCTCTTCAACTATTCTCCTAAAGTTTCCTCTTCTTGAGCTTGGAGTATCCAATCTAACCGCTACTAATTTTTCTCCCAAAGCTTCTGCAGCCATTAAAGCCTCAAACTTCTCATCGCAGAGCGTATCAACAAGTGCAACCCTTGGAACCTCAGGTTCAATGACTTCATCGAAGTACTTCCATGCTTTAACCTGATCTCCAACTACTAAAATCAATGCATGGGGCATAGTTCCTACAGGCTTTTCTCCTATAAGTTCAGCCCCCAAAACACCGCTAACTCCATCACAGCCGCCAATGAATGCAGCTCTATCTATCATCGGCGCAATTGCTGGATGCATGTGCCTAATACCGAAGCTGTAAACTGGTTTGAACTTTACAGCGATTTTAGTTCTCAAAGCTGCAGTTGCTATTCCGCTTGCCTGGCTCAGCATTCCAAGCAGAGCAGTTTCATAAATTCCAAACTCTTTATAGTAGCCCTCAATTTGAAGGACTGGTTCATATGGGTGGAAAATCGTTCCTTCAGGCATAGCATAAACGTTTATGGGCAAACCCTCTAAGAGCTTTGCAACTTCCTCAATTCCCGCTAGAACCCCCCACTTCCAGCCGTGTGGAAGAGAAGTAGTGCTTACATCAGCAAAAACTTTCCTGTGAATTCCCTTTGCTTCAAGAATTGTTTTTGTTCTTATGAAGTAAACATCAGTCGTTTTTCCAGCTTTTATGTCCTCCTCATGAGCTATATGGAAATCTCTCATTTTATCACCTCCAATGTTTAATTTTTACCAATATTTGAATTTAGCGTTTTTGGTGGACAAAAATGGGAAATTTAATATAAGTGAACAACATACGGGAGATTAATATCAAAAACACCCATTTAGCGAAAACTGGGATCCTTGGCTCGTTAAGCTGGAGGCTGAGGAGATTCAAAAGCCAGCACAAGAAGACGAGACAGAACCTGCAAAGGAAATAGTGAGAAGCGCTGCAAAAGAATTTTGTAGCCAAAATCATTAAATTACTCCCCAATTAATTTGACTCAATGTAGGGGTCAAAATGAGAGTGTACATAATCTACGATACAAAGAGAGGCTCTACAGAAATGATAGTTAAATGGATGAGTGATGCCATTAAAGATGAAGCTGACGTAAGGCTTATGAGGGTCTTTGAAGTCGACAGCTTAGAGGAATGTGACTTCATAATCGTTAGGAGCCCAATCTATTACGAGAGGCCTTTGATTTTCATAATGTATTCTAGACCTAGAACTTACAACAATGCAGTTGATTTCGTGTGTATTTACTACTAATATTAAAAACTAGGTAATGCACAAGTATATATAAGTTCACGTAAAAAAGTTGTCGTCCGACCTATGATTAGTAACATTGATTGCTCTTGAGTTTGATAGTTCAAGGATAGGCCATAGTGATGGGAGACAATTTTGAAAAATCCTAGGAACTTTGTTTGCTGACTTCGGAAAAAGATTATTCTATACATGGGAAGACAATCACGTTGATCTACAGCACTCAGTATTACTATATATCTTATGATTTTGATAATAGTTATTCTGAGCAACAAAGAACACTTTGGGGATTTGTCGATTCATAATGCTGTTATAAACTACAAGAATAGTTCTCGTGTTAGAGTTTACTCTGCTGGTGGAGAAGTCTGGCATCGTGATGTTCTTGCCGTTGTAACATTGTATCTGAAAGTCCTCCAGAGTGATGGGAGCCCTGTCATTGGGCCGATTAGGATAATAGTCTTCGATAAAGAAAAGCAACATTCTTGGAATATGATAAACGGATTTATTTAATACTATCTAAGGCCAGGATAGTTGAGCACAATTCTTAGACAAAATTTGAGCAGCCCAACTTATGAGAGCTAAGCAAGATTATTTTTGCCAGTCTTCATTTAGACATGCTCCTAAAGGAGCTTTCAATGTTAACTACCATTATAATTATCCTCCATCCAATTTGAGTTCCGTTTTCGCTAAAATGAGGCAGGATTTTCATGCCAACATGTTTATATCTTCTTTTAAAGTTTTCAGCTAACTCCTCGACTATTGCATGTAATTCTCTTTTATCAATTGTTATGTCATTTATTATAGATTCAAGTATTTTTCATAGGCTCTTACCTCCATTAATTTGCTAAAAGCATTTCCGATTCCACTTAACTTCCACACAGAACCATTAAATCATGAATTCTTGTACCGTTTTGTGATTAATCAAAGATGAACAAAAATTTAAAAGAAGAAACAATGCAAGATCCTTACCTTAATAGTATCCTGTTTAACTTTCCACTTTTGAATCCTTCCAAGTCAATAGATACAAATGAAAATCCTAGAGTTTTCAACTGAGCAACTATTTCATCCCTTTCTCTTAAAGCTTTTTCAAGATCATCTACCTCAATTAAAGCAGCGTTATAGGGGAAGTATCTGACTCTAACATCCCTGAAACCTAAGCCTTTTAAGAATTCTTCTGCTTTCTCTACAGTCTCCACTCTTTCCTTAGTTAAACCAAACCCATAAGGAAACCTGGAACACAAACAAGCCATGCTTGGTTTGTTCCACGTAGGGAGTCCTAGTAACTTGGAATACTTTCTGATTTCCTCTTTCGTTACTTGGAATTCTATAAAAGGATGCCAAATTCCATCCTCAGTTGAGGCTTTCACTCCAGGCCTATAATCTCTCAGGTCAGAGTAATTTAGTCCATCTGCTATTATTTCGAATCCTTTCTTTTCGGCCCAGTTCTTAACTATGGCATCTCTAAGCTTCCTGCAGAGATAGCATCTATTCGGGGGATTCTCTATTAAGTGTTTACTCTTTAGCTCATCAATCTTTATAATTTCGTGCTTAATCCCTATTAATGTAGCTAATCTTTTTGCTTCTTTGATTTCACTCCTAGGTATTACTGGAGAATCTATAGTTACTGCAATAGAATTCTCACCTAGAGCATCATAGGCTAACTTGGCTAAAAGCGTACTATCAACTCCTCCAGAGAACATCACTACTATTTTTCTTTTATCCTTGATCGCTTCCTTTATTCTCTCCAGCTTCTCCAATTTTATCCCTCCTTATTGCCCTAAGAATTCTGATGGCTCCAGCTGCAGCTCCAATTGTATTACCTATATTGACCACTAAAATCCCTGGAACACAACTTTGGAGCATAGTAGTCAATGCTCCTTCTCCTTTTCCTCCAAATCCATACCCAACTGGCGTTGGTACAGCTATAATTGGTAGATGTGTCAGTGAAGCTATCAAAGTTGGCAATACTCCTTCCATTCCAGCAAAGACAATCAAAAGATCCGCTTCTTTCATGCGTTTCAGGCTTAAAAATGGCCTGTGGATCCCAGCAACACCTGAGTCATAAGACTTAATGATCCTAACACCAAGCTCTTCTAGAATTAGAGCGCATTCTTCAGCGTATGGTATATCTGAGGTTCCAGCGGTAATGATTCCAACAGTACCAAGGGTCCTATGAATGTGTTTACCTTTTCTTATTGCCATCAGTCTTCCAGCCTTCTTTATTTCAAACTTTGAAAATCTTTCTCTTAGAGCATTTTCCTTTTCAGAGTCAACATTTGAGATAAATACTATGTCCTTTTTTTCTAAAACTTTGCCCACTATACTTAGTAGATGTTCAGTCATTTTACCTTCTGCAAATATCACTTCGGGGAATCCAATACGTTTTTCTCTCTCCAAGTCAAGTAAGAAACTTTCGCTTTCTTCATAAAATAGTTTTAAGATTTTTTCCTTCACTTCTTCTTCGTTAAGTTCTCCTCTTTTGTAAGATTTCAGAAGTTCCTCGAGCATTTTTCTTCCCCAATTAGTCTTTATTCATTTACGTTTATGTATTTTTCTTAGTATTTAGGGCATTCAAAGATTCTTTCGCCTTTTCATAGACCATGTTGTATATTGTTTTCAACGGTTTTCCACTTCTTTCTGCTATCTCTTTACATGACTCATATTCAGGAGCTATGTTGACAATTTGGGAGTTATATTTTGCTATTTTTACCCTTGCTTTGCCATATCCAGTTTCGACTTCTATTATTTCCCTTTGAGCTTCAATCTTCTCAGGATAGAAGACTCTAACGCCTATGCTGGTAGTCTCCTTCATTATAATGCCAATAATTTCGTCTTTCTTATCTATAGGACATATTACCGAGATTTTTACGCCAGGTCTATTTTTTTTCATATATATTGGCGTGTAGGATACATCTAATGCTCCGTTTTCAAAAAGTTTCTCCATAACATAACCATAAAATTCTGGGTTCATGTCATCTATGTTTGTTTCTATAAGTGCCACCCTCTTAGTTCTTGACATATTATCGTCTACTAAAAACCCAAGATATCCTCTGAGAACGTTGGGAATTTCTAAATCTCTATCTCCTGCACCATACCCTACCCTTTCAACCCTAAGATTTATTGACCCAAATCCGTCAACTAATTCACTTAAAATTAATGCTCCAGTGGGAGTAACCAATTCAGATTTTATACTTGGGTCTATGTGTATGGGGATTCCTCTAAGTAGCTCTGCCGTTGCTGGGGCTGGAATGGGATATTTTCCGTGTTCTATCTCCACAAAACCTGTGCCGACATTAACTATTCCACAGTAGACTTTTTCAACATTAAGGAGTTTAAGCCCTACAATTGCTCCGACAATTTCAATTATGGCATCAATAGCACCCACTTCATGAAAGTGTAGCTTTTCTTTGGGAACTCCATGTATTTTGCTTTCTGCCTCTGCAAGTTTTTCAAACATTTGTTTGGCTTTTTGTTGTATCGGTTCATCAAGTCTGTCTAAAATGGCATATACATCAGAAAGATGCATGCCATGGTGGTGATGGAAAGTAAGATGCTCTTCATGATGCTCCTTTTCAGGTACTAAAACCTTAACACTAGTAGCACTAATTCCTCTCTTGTTAACTTTTTCAACTTTTAGCTCGTATTCTACATTTAACCTGTCAAGCTCCTTTTTTAACTTTGAAACATCCAACCCCAAATCTACCAGCATCCCGAGGAACATATCTCCTGCAATTCCAGAGAACGGGTCTAAGTAGAGTACCCTAGTCAACGCGAACCCTCCTCAAAAATTTAGTAATAAAGAACAATAGGGGATCACGATATCACCTACTCATCAACATACGCGGTTACACTTCCAAGCCCATCTCCAAATTCTGCCTGAATGACGTCTCCTTCCTTAATGTTTATAGCAGCCACTAGTGAACCGGATAAGATGAGCTCTCCTTTCTTAAGAGCGATTCCATACTCCGAGAGCTTGTTGGCTAACCATGCTACAGCATTTGCTGGGTTGCCCAAGACTGCTGCTCCAGCAGCTGTCTGGACGATTTCTCCATTCTTCCTGACTACAACCCCAACAGTTCTAAGATCCAAGCCAAAGACATCTTTCATTGGACTTCCAAGGATTACACGACCTATTGATGCATTGTCCGCAATTGTATCCTGTATTTTTATCTTCCAGTTCTTAATCCTACTGTCTATAATTTCAAACGCCGGGATTACTCCCTTAGTGGCACTTAGAACATCAGCTACGGTTATCCCAGGACCTTCTAGATCTTTTTTCAGTATGAAAGCTATTTCAACTTCTATTTTTGGCTGTATTAATTCAGAAAGCCTAATCGGGAAGCCTTCCTCAATAATCATTCTGTCTGTAATGTGACCATAATCTGGTTGATATACTCCAAGCGCTTCTTGCATTCTTTTGCTTGTTAGCCCAATCTTTTTGCCAATTATTCTCTCCCCTCTCTGTTTCTTCATCTCTATAACTTTCAGCTGTATCTTGTATGCATCTTCTATTGTTAAGTCATACCTCTCACTTATGGGCTCTATTGGACTGCGCTTGTCCTCAGCTTTTATGAGCTCTTGGGCAATTTTTAAAATATCCTTCTCATCAAGCATGCATACCACCCCCTCTTTTCAACAGCCTTTCCCTTAACTTTGATGCGAGCAAATTTGCAAGGTATTCCTTATCATAGTTCCCCTTTTCTAGTTCCGGGATAAGGACATCTAAACATTCTCTAACTTCCTCATTTGGGCCCGGGAGATTTATAATAAGAAACTCTCCTACTTTCCCTACTCCTATTTTTACCCCCGCCTTGGCATGTCTTCCAGTACCTTTTTGATAGTGCACGATATAAGGGGTAGCTGCGCTTGGATCTATCCTTTTCGTAGCTTCCACGGTTTTATCTTTCTCCTCAGCCCCAACTCCCCCAGTGGTTATAATGATGCCGTACCCTTCATATATAGCACTCTCAATTGCATTTGCTATTGCCCTTTCATCGTCCTCAACCGGTGGTGAGACGTCCACCTCATAGCCAAGCTCCTCGAATTTCTCCTTGATTAGCGGACTGTTGGTATCCTGAATAATTCCCGCTACAACTTCATTTCCGGTGGGAATTACTTTAACTCTCTTCATGAGTTTCTTTTTGATCTCATCGACAATCTCCTGACTTCGCTTAATAACTTGTTGTACGTCTTCCTCTTCTAGGCTTATCATTCCCAAAATTCCTTCTGAATGGATCGATGTTTTTTCAGTCACTACTACTCCCTCTACCTTAGAAAGTTCTTCTAGAAGGAGCTTCTCTTTTCCAGCAAACTGCTCCATGTTCAAAGTTTCTCGGAGGATGTCAAGAGTTATGTGATCTGGCCCTGCATCGACAACAAAGACTTCATTTTCATCCAGCTCTAGACACCTAGCAACTACCTTTGAAATTTCCCCTAAGTTTGCACCCTGAAGCTTTATGTTGGTTATCCAAAGCTCAGTTTTTCTAATTAGATTAACTTCCACTTGATTCACCCTCCCTGTGAACTTCCACCACGTCTAAACGAACATCAAGAAGAGGAGCATCTATCACAGCCCTTCCGATATCGAGTATATCTACATCTTCCCTTGTTAGGAGAGGAATTTGAGAGAGCGTAACACCCCCTGCAAATGCCACTTTTACTCTTTCTCTAACCCCATTCTGCCGCAAGGTTTGCGTAACTTTTCTTAAATCTTCTACATTACCCGTATCAACCATTATAATATCGGCTCCAGCTAGTACAGCCTCTATGGCCTCCTCCTCTATGCTCTTTGTTTCTCCCTTGAGTTGAACAACCTTTGTTCCCGGTAAGCTTTTCACAGCTTCTAAGGCTTGCCTTATTCCCCCAAATATTCTTACATAATTTTTATCAAGGTATATAAAAGGGTGCTCCGCAATTCTGGTTTTCACACCGCCGATAGAAGCTGCTATTCTCAGCTTGCGTTTTACTTCAGGAAGAACTTTTTTCCACCCTCCTGAGACTATTGTAATCTTTTTATCGGCCAACTTAACGGCATTTCTAGCTACAGTAGCAACTCCCGAGGGCTTTGAGATTATTCCGAGGAGTGTATCTTCTGCAATTGCAATTTGTTTGGGTTTTCCTTCTATTTTCACAATAATATCGCCAGGTTTAACCTCACTCCCCTCCTCGACCGCATAGAGAACGTTCACGCCGATCTCCTTTGCTTTTTCTTTTAGCTCTTCTATTCCCACTATCACTCCCGGCACAGTTGCAGTAATAACTGCAACAACCCGAGTATTCTCCTCATTCCTGAAAATTTCGTTCCTAATGTCCTGACCCATTATTTAATCCCCCAAGATAATCCCAAATTAAAAAAGTTTGGGAAAATACAAAGGCAGTCAGTCTAGATTTCTCTGCTTCATCCACTTTGGCATTAGCTCTTTTTCAACCTTCTCTGAAACTTCAGGTGCCTTTTCAAGAAGCTCCTCTGCAAGTGACTTGCTGAGGTTGATACCTCCTCCGACACCATCAAAGATCAATATCTTGTCAGTATCTGCAAACTTCTGTGCAAACTCCAATGCAGAGTCGAGATCCTCTGCTATCACAGCGTGCTTCATGAATTCAACATTCTGTGGATCTCTCCTAAACACTTCAGCTTGGTGCTCTCCAACTACGATTGTTGGCAGGTGCTTTGCCCAGAAGACGCTTGGATATCCTCCCCATGCATAGTTAATTATTAATGCCTTTATTGCCGGGTTTACTGGGGGAATCTCCGGCAACAGTGGCTTGTCATTCTTACCGTAGAATGCTTCTGTGTACCATGTGTAACCCGGAAGAGGCCGATCAAGATCAAAGATATCAATGTTCTTTCCTGCCGCCGAGAAGTTGGCGAAAATTACCCCTCCAGCGAACACATACGGAATTGGAGCCTGGAAGTCTAGTATAACAATCGTCTCGTCTATCTGGCTGAGCAGTGTTATGATCTTTCCGTAGTACTTAAAGTTGAAGAGTGTAAGCCTCTTATTGAGTTCATAGAGGTCGTTGTCGGCATCAACACCTGCTATTCCGCCTGGGAATGGAACGAGGAATGATGCAAAAGTCCACTTCTTCTGGACAAACGGTGACTCAAAGATCGCTCTAGCTACAAAGTTTGCGCCCCTTGGACCTAAGTTTTGGTGGTATGTTGATCTTGTCTCTATTCTCGCATAAGACATACCGAAGGGTTTTACAGCTCTATCGACGTGTCTGTGGAAGTGAATTTCTCTAACATCGCTATTGTGTGCATGCACTATATGGTCAGCATCGTATGCTGCTCTAATTCCATATAGAGTTCCTATTTTAGTTTCAATTGGAACTCCCGCGTCTATTGGAGCAATGCCTTTAGCTTTTCCATTGAAGTACTTATCTAGACCATGTCTCTTAATATGCTCATCAGCCTCCCTGAATCTAAGTCCAACTCCTACTCTGAGCCTCACATCAACATCTTTTATCTTCTCCTCTAAAAAGTCCTTGATTGTTCTAATCATTTCTGCATATGGGGCCCCTCCAAGTATCGTGAATCCATGGTGAGAACCAAGAATGTTTACACTCTCACCGGGCTTTATCATGCTTATGTCAACCTTTTCAAGAGCATTCCATGTGGCTTCTCTCACGGCTTCAAGGGTTTCTGGTTTGTTAGGATCATAAATTGACTCTGGGAAATCTGGAAAGAGATCCTTCATATGTACTGAAACTATATCTGGCAGTTCACTCGCTCTCTTTTTGATGGTTTCAGGGGCAGGCCCATATACCGAGGGTATTGGAGGCAGAGGCTTTATAGGTGGGTGAAACTCCCCACACATATCTTTTCACCTCCCATCAGGGATCATCCGCCAACAATTTCTCCAATAGGGCTTTATCTTCCTTAAATCTATACTTCGCATACTCTGGGTTCTCAAAGAGATCTTGGGGAATCTCCCATACAGTTGCAGTTCTTCCATACCACTGCCATCCACCCTTTGGAGGCTCTGGCTTGTATCCTGCAGCTTCTAAGAGCCTCAGAATTGGCTGGATGCACTCAGTCTTACAACCGGTTCTAGCACCGGTCAGTCTAGAGACATATTCAGGAGTCTTAGCACCATGGAAGAGAATTGCAGCAGCAATCTCCTCAGCTCTTGTTCCAGTACAGAAGCAGACAACCTGTTCTGGATGGATCCTAGCTTTTTTGCACAACTCTTTAACTTTTTGGTACTCCTCTTCACTTAGTCCTTCCACCTTCACACCTATTACCTTTGGCTGCTCAAGCATGACTAGTGTAATTGCGTCAAAGGGACAGCGGTCAAAGCATGCTCCGCAGCCAACACAAGTTTCTATATCAACGTGGGCTTTTCTGTCTTCTCCGACCTTAATAGACAAAGTTGGACACACTCTTTCACATATCGTACATCCCGTACATTTCTCCTCGTCTACTTTTGCTTGTGCAACCACATATCTTGTCATTTCCCACCCACCCCCTTCGTGGGGCATATAAATGGTTAAAAACAAAAGTTCACAAATATTTATCAACAATTTCAATAAATTCTTTTTTGCTTAGTGGGCCTTTCTTTAGTAGGCTTCTTTCTTTTACGTCGTCTAGGATTTTTAGAACCACTTCATCATTGTATTCTTTTATTCCAATATCTTCTAACATGTGTTCTATAGTTGCCTTTCCTGACTTTTTACCTAGTACTATTTCTGGTTCACTTCTACCTACTAAGTCCCATCTGTATGGGAACATTTCTAGTGGATAATTGTCCTTGACATTGTACCACCACTCAGCTATGATTCCAGATTCTACTCTAAATGCATTTTTCCCTACAACTGCTTTTTGTGGAGGTACTGGAACTCCAGAACGACTCTCCACTGCTCTAGAGAGATCAAAGAGTTTGTCTAGTTTTACATTGGTGTCTACGTTTAAGAAAAGTTTCAGAGCTAGCACTATTTCCTCCAAGGGCGTATTGCCACATCTCTCTCCAATGCCATTAACAGTCACGTGAACTACTTCCGCTCCCGCATAAACTGCAGCTAAACTGTTAGCTGTAGCCATGCCTAAGTCATTGTGAGCATGGATTTCTATTGGCACATCTATTGTCTCTTTTACTTTTCTTACTAGTTCCATTATTGCAAATGGACTACAAGCGCCAAACGTATCAGCTAAAGTCAAAGAGTCCATGTCATTTTCGACAGTTTTTAATACTTTTTCAAAGAATTCCCATTCTGCTCTAGTCGCATCGATTGTGAAAAATGTCACATACAATCCATGCTCTTTTGCATATCTAACAGCCTCTGCAGCTCTCTCTATTGCCTTGTCTAAATCCCACTTGTATGCTGTTTTTATTATATGCGCACTTGAAGGAAGTTCCATTACAATTCCTGGAACATCGCACTCCAATGCTAAGTCTACATCTCTTTTTAGACATCTTGCAAAGGCAAAAATGTCTGCATTAAGACCTAATTTAGTGAGTTCTTTTAAGGCTTCTTTATCCTCTTTTGACACAACAGGCATTCCAGCTTCAATTCTATCAACGCCTGCTTCGTCAAGAAGTATAGCTAGTTTAATTTTGTCTTCTTTTCCAAATGTTATCTCCGGTTGTTGCTCTCCATCTCTAAGTGTAGTGTCATGTATCAAAACTTTTTTTGGGGCTTTAGAGTTCTTCAAGATTTCTTCAGCATAGTTGTATAGGCTTACAAACCAGTTCTCATTTTTCCAAGGTCGTTCCTCCATGTCATTACCCCTCCTAATAGTCTGCTCTTCCTCCAGTAATGTTAAAAGCTTGGCCAGTAATGAAATTCACCGCCTCTGATGCTACTAAAAACGCAACTAAATCAGCTACCTCTTCTGGCTTTCCTAACCTTCCAAGGGGAATCTTACTCTTCAGAAGTTCTATCTGCTCCTCAGGCAAACCCTCTAATAGTGGGGTCTTAATAAGAGCTGGACAAACGGCATTAATTCTAATATTATATTGTAGTACCTCTCTTGCTACTGCCTTTGTAAATCCAATGACTCCGTGCTTTGCTGCACAATAATGTGCCATATTGGGATTTCCTTCCTTCCCTGCTACAGAGGATATATTTACTATTCTTCCAAAATTCTGCTTAATCATATATGGCAAAACTGCTTTGGTAACTAAGAATGTTCCTTTTAAGTCGACAGCGATGACTTTGTCCCACTCTTCTTCAGGTAGTTCTACAACTGGCTTTGCTGCTCCTGTTATCCCTGCATTGTTGACTAAAATGTCTATTTTGCCGAAATCCTCTATTATACTGCTGATCATCTCGTTTACTTCTTCAGAGTTGCTTACATCGGCCCGATAATATTTTACTCGCACACCCTCCTTTCCTATTGTTTCCAAACATTGTTGCACAATCTCAGAATCTTCAGGAACTATGTCGTTTATAGCGATATTTGCACCCAACTCAGCTAAGCGTTTTGCTATGGCAAATCCTATCCCTCTAACAGATCCAGTTACAAGAGCTACTTTACCAGACAAATCCCAACATCCAGATTTAATCTTCTCAGCACTCATTAAGCCACCCCCCGTTCATTGGTCTTGAATAGCCTTTTGTCTAAGGGTTTTCCAATCGTCATATTCGACTATCAAAGAGACCAAACTACCAATAACTAAAGCCCAAAATGGAGCCCCTATCTTGAATATTGTGATTCCTGAGGCACCTGTGACAAATGCAAAGAATGCACCCCATTGAAACTTACCCTTAGCTTCTACTCCGAAAGCTCCATGGAATCCACGAAGAAGGACCCCTACCATTGTAATACCAGCGATAAAGCTGATCAAGGCCCTCGGCATTGCATTTATAAATGCCACGGCTGCGGGTGCTATTAATCCAAAGGAACCAAAGAATACTCCGTTCCAGAAAGAAGCAGCATACCTCTTTTCTGGATCTTCGTGAGCCTCCTCAGAAGAACACATAGCTGTCATAGGACCTGCTATGTTAGCATTATGTCCACCAAAGAAAGAAGTGACCATTCCCCCAATTCCACTCAAAATAGCTATTCCATTTATTGGGACTGGAGTGTTTTTAGGTATCTTGTCGTAACCTTGTGCTATGAGGATTCCTATTGCCTGTACGTTTTCGGCAAATAACACCATAAGTGCTAGAGGTATTGAAATGGATAACATTGCAGACCACGAGAATTTTGGCATATATACTATTGGGTGAGCTAGTTCAAAATGGAGTCCAGAGAGATTAAGATCACCTGTGAAGTATGCTATGATAAAACCTATAATTATTCCAACGATAGGTCCAGGAAGCCACTTCAGTTTTCCTCTGTGTCTGAACCCTTCTACTATCAGGACAGCAATCAGTGCAGGTAGTATCACAGTAGGAGAACTTGTCAGGTACTTAATCATTCCAATACCGAATCTTAACAGTACTCCAGTAATCATGCCCATCATTATTGGCATTGGGATAGACCTAATTAATTTACTTAATTGCCCACTTAAACCAATAAGCAATACTATTAAACCTGCAATGAAATACGCTCCAGCAGCTTCTTCTGGAGAGAAATACCCGAGAGTTGCCCCAAGCATTGCTGCACCGGGGATTGTCCATGCACCTGACATGGGCTTTTTCCATCTAAGCGAGAGAACTATACCAAGCAAAGCTCCGAAGAAATACACAGCAAAAATCCATGATGCTATTTGAGCATCGCTCCATCCTGCCTGCTTGCCTGATTCATAAATTATGAGGGCTGGTCCAGAACATCCAAAGAGAGCTGCTGAAAGTCCAATTCCTACTGTAGATACAGTAGTACTTTTTGGCAAGTCTTTTAAACTTTCCTTAAAACCAACTCCAGGTTCCCAAACAGTGTTCAACCATTGCTTAATGGACACCATCGGTCTCACCCTATCCTCAATGTCTTTAATTTTACATTGATGGATATTATCATTATTCTTTTTAAGTTTTTTTGTTTAATGAAATATTGTTTCATACTTTGGAACAAAAATAAGTCCGTTTACACCCCCCATACACTTGTTAAACAGATATCTCGCACACCTAGTGCTGTTACGCAATCTCTAATGCTAGGTAACAACAGGAGTAACATTAGTTTTCTCAAGTCTTTACTTTTTATATTCATTGAACATTATTATTTAGAAATTTTAGGTAAGTGCTTGGAGTATGTATATATTATGTTTTTTTGTTCCAAAGTATGAAACAATGTTCCATTATACGAAAAATTTAAAAGGTAAAATAACATAGCAATCTAACGAGGTGGGGGTGTTTTCTATGAGTTTCGGGAGATTATTTGAACCAATTAAGATTGGGAAGGTGACTGTTAGAAACAGAATAGTTATGCCGCCAATGGTAATGTGCTATGGAGGGCCAAATGGAGAAGTCACCGAGCAGACAATTGCCCACTATGAAGCAAGAGCAAGAGGAGGAGTTGGACTTATCATAGTCGAAGCAACCTGCGTTCACCCATCAGGAAAAGGCTTTGAAGGCGGCTTAAGCATTCACACAGACTCTCATATCCCCGGATTTGCGAGACTTACAGATGCCGTGAAAAAACACGGTACCACCATAGCTCTTCAAATATTCCATGCTGGAATCCAAGCCCACGTAGAGCAACCAGTTGGCCCAAGTGCAATAGGTAGGAAAATTGTCCCCCCCGTTAGAACACCAAGAGAACTCACTACAGAAGAAGTTGAACAAATGATTGAAGCATTTGTCAAAGCCGCTGTTAGAGCAAAGAAAGCCGGTTTTGACATGGTGGAAGTCCACGGAACTCACGGCTACTTAATATGTGAGTTCCTCTCACCGCTCACAAACAAAAGAACTGACAAATATGGAGAGGATAAAGTCCTCTTTGCTGAAGAAATCGTTAGGCGCATTAAGGAGAAATGTGGCAAGGACTTTCCAGTAATATTCAGACTCTGTGCTGATGAATTCCTTGAGGGCGGTATAACTATTGAATACGCTAAGGAAATCGCGAAGAGACTTGAGGAAGCTGGAGTGGATGCCTTCGATATAACCGGAGGAAATTACGACACTTGTGACCATATTATTCCACCAGTCTACTATGATAAACAAGGATACTTCTTCGAGCTTGCTGCAGAAATTAAGAAAGTTGTTAGTGTCCCTGTTATAAGTGGTGGATTCATAACAGATCCGGAGGTTGCTGAAAAGGCCATTAAAGAAGGAAAGGTCGACATGGCCTTTGTTGGCAGACAGCTCTTGGCTGACCCAGAATGGCCGAACAAGGTGAAACATAGTGAGCTTGAGGACATAAGGCCATGTATCGCATGTAACGAAGGATGCATTCATAGGATATTCAACGACAGGCCAGTTGTCTGTGCAGTTAATCCACTAAAAGGATTTGAGTATAGATACCTCTCAGAAAATGAGATTCCCAGAACTAGTGAAGCGAAGAAGATTCTTGTCGTTGGTGGAGGAGTTGGCGGATTAGAGTTCGCTAGGGCTGCAAAGCTTAGGGGACACAACGTTATAGTAGTTGAGAAGTCTGATAAGCTTGGAGGACTACTGTGGCTAGCAGGGGCACCAGAGTTCAAGAGGGAAAGGATGCAGCGCCTCATCAAGTGGTATGAGAGGCAGATGAAGAAGTTAGGAATTGAGGTTAAGCTGAAGACTGAAGCGACACCGGAGCTCATTAAGGAGCTCAAACCAGAGGTCGTTGTCTTAGCTACGGGTTCAGAACCTATAGTTCCGCAAATTCCAGGGGTTGAGTATGCGGTGCTTGCTGATGATGTGCTTAGTGGAAAGGCAGAAGTAGGAGAGAAGATTGTCATTATCGGTGGTGGAATGGTTGGTTGTGAATTGGGAATAGAGCTTGCCAAGAAAGGAAAGAATGTCACAATTGTCGAGGCTCTTGATACAATAGTTCCGAATGAGCCGGCAATCAATCAGATGGCCATTAACAAACTTCTTGCAAAGTACAATGTTGGAATTAGGACTGGAAGTCCAGTAATTGAAATTCGCAAGGGAGAGGTTGAGATGGTTGATAGACTTGGCAGGAGAACAGTTCTCGAAGCGGATACAGTAATTCTTGCAGTTGGAAGGAAAGCTCGTGTGGATGAGAAGCTTCTGGAAGCAGCTAAAGAAGTTGCCAAAGACGTCTTTATAATTGCTGATGCTAAAGAACCACGCAAAATAATAGATGCAGTAAGAGAAGGATTCTGGACAGCAATTAATATTTAACTTTTTCTAACTATTTTCATCTTTAGGCAATCTTTTGCTTGCCTAGATTGTGGGTTCTTTAGCTCTATATTGAGTTATATTGGTGTCTTTGCACCTTCTTTTGAATGTCTTGACAGTCTCTCTGAAAGGGTTAAGGCGAGTTATCATGTCTGCTAGTGAAATCCAAAAACTGCCTTAAGGCACACTTGCAAGGAAGTTATACGACCTAACAACACGTCATGATAAAGTCCCCCTCCCAAGAACCCCGTCCTTTATCAGGACACTGTTATTCCCAGCACAAGCGGAAGTATGCTCTAAAAATGCCAGAAGTATGATCTCTGAAAAACTTGCTATGGTTTGACTTTATAGGTGATGGAAACTAGCTATAGAAACTCAATGTTCCCAACTAAGACGTTAATATTTTTAAAGGAACACTAGCTATAATTATTAACAAGGTCACGAAGCTTAACCTAACAAAAAAGGACTATAATGGTGTTCCAAATGGAAAATGAAAAAAATAGAAAATCAAATATCAATGTGAGAGCTGTTAGGCGTGTTATGGAGATATTAACGGCTTTTGATTTCAATCAGCCTGAATTAGGGCTCACAGAACTAAGCAAGAAGGTAAAGTTGCCCAAGAGTACACTTTATAGGTATCTTGAAACTTTAAAAGAAGGAGGATTCATAAGCCAAGACCCTGAAACTGGAAAATATAGGCTTGGGATAAAGATCTTTGAGCTGGGTTCAATAGTCCAGAATACATTGGATTTAAGGAAGATCGCTCACCCATACTTAAAGAAGTTGGCTGAGGAAACTGGAGAAACTGTGCACCTATGCATATTAGATGAAGAAAGAGGAGTGGGAGTATATGTCGATAAAATAGAAAATCCCTCAGCTAGAGTACGTTATTCTCAATTGGGAAAAACGATTCCCCTTCATGTTGGAGGAGTTGGGAAAGCTTTGATGGCTTACTTACCAAGAGAGAAAGTAGATGAAATTATAAGAAAATACGGTTTGCCGAAATTTACTAAGAATACTATTACAGATCCAGAGGAACTTAAAAAACATTTGCAAAAAGTAAAGGAACAAGGGTATTCAGTTGATAATGAAGAAGTTGAATTAGGACTTAGATGCGTGGCTGCACCGATAAGAGATAGTACAGGTAAGGTAATAGCTTCAATAAGCATTTCTGGACCATCTGCCAGAATAAATGAAAAGACAATTCCCCAACTTGCAGAGTTAGTTAAAGAAACAGCTTTAAAAATTTCTTATGAGTTAGGATTTAAGTCATAACCACATGAATCAAGAATATAGTTTTGTAATAGTTTTTAGCTTTAAATATTTTATTTTGTATCTCCAAATCTCTCCTATTTTGAATTGATTTTAGATTATAAATGCTTAGTTAGGAGGTTTTTGGTCTATTAAAGTTTAAATTAATTTGATGTTATTAGGGAAGAAAAAATCTTTGGATGAGAGGTATATTAAATTATGTTTCATTCTATAAAACTTAATTTTAATAAGCGAAAAAATTAAATATGTGAACATAGCAAGTAAATAATGTCAAACCCCCATTATTCCTTTTACATTTAAAAAGGAGTGTGGGAAAAATGACATTATTTGGTCAACCTCCTGAATGGGAGATTGCAGCAGGGGTAGCACTTTTAGTAACTGGTGGAGTATTTTCGGTGATTCCACCAACTTTACTTGGAAAGATGAAACCTAAAGATGCAGGTATAATTCAATTAGTTTGTGGGACAATTACCCTATTAGCAGGTCTTTATAACTTTTTTATACAAAAGATGTATGGTCCGCCAGTAATACTTCCAATAATTTTTGGTACAACACAGATTTCAGCCGGTTGGCATAACTACAAAGAAGTTGAAGCTACCGGATTAGGATGGCTTTCTATAATATATGCCATAACCTGCGTAGTCGTAGCATGGATATTCGCATCAACAGGAGAGTGGATATATTTTGGACTTGATATTTCATGGTTGTTAATCTATGTATCCTTTATTCCTCTTGTAAGTCCAGAACTCTCACAAAAACCTGCTGTATTTAAATTCTTGGTTTATTATAATTGGATAGAAACATATGTTGGATTACTTGCTCCGGGATTGATAATACTTAGTGGACATTCTCTCTTGATGCATTAGTCTATCTTTTTATTGTTTATTTTATGAATATTAGGTTTAGTGTCTATATTTTATTATTCAAAATTATATTATTATACAAATGCCAAAACCATTGATTGTTTCATTATATGAAACAATATTTTAATAAACGAAAAAGTTAAATATGACAAATGACGTCATTTATTAATGATATTTTATACGCGGGGGTGAAGGAATGAAGTCTCTAGTAGTTGTTCCAGATAGGTGTACAGGGTGCTACCGCTGTGAGTTAATTTGTTCTTTTGTCCATTTCAAAACAATAAGCCCAGCAAAGTCTGCAATACGTGTGGTACGTAAAGACCATGCTCCAGTAGATGTGCCAATATTCTGTATCCAGTGTGGCTTGTGCATAGGTGTGTGTCCTGTAAATGCCCTCTCAAGAGATCCAAAGACTCAGGCAGTAGTTGTAGACAAGGAAAAGTGCATAGGATGTGGAAGATGTGTGTATGTGTGTCCATATGGAGCAGTTACGTTAGACCCTGAAACAAGAAAAGCTGTTAAGTGCGACCTCTGTGGTGGAGATCCTCAATGTGTAAAGATTTGTCCTGAAAATGCGATACAGTACGTGGATGTAAACAAGGCCAGCCATTTCAAGAGAGTTGCATTTGCGAACCTTTGGAGAAAGGAGATTACACCACTAGTTCCATATCCAAGGAGGGGGTGAGTGAGATGCCAGAGTGGTATGGATATACTGGGAGAGTATTGCGTGTAGACTTAACCAAAAAAGAGGTTAAGGTGGAAGAATTAAGAAAAGATTGGGCCAGGTTATATATCGGAGGAGCTGGTATTGGTGCGAGAATACTTTGGGAAGAATTAGCTCCAAAAACAGACCCACTAAGCCCAAAGAATATACTAGTAGTTGCAACAGGCCCATTTGCTGGTACTCCTATTCCTGGTTCCGGTAACATATTCTATACCTTTAAGTCCCCCCAAACTGGTGCATGGGCAGAAACTCGTTCGGGGGGATCGTTTGGTCCAAAACTAAAGTTTGCAGGATTTGACTTTATAATAATCAAAGGCAAAGCTGACAAACCCGTGTATCTATGGGTACATGATGGCACTGCTGAAATTAAAAATGCTGAACACATCTGGGGGAAAACAGTACATGAAACAACAGACATTCTGTTAGAAGAGGTAGGAGAACCAGAGGCATCTGTTGCTTGTATCGGTCCAGCAGGTGAAAAGCTCGTCAAATATGCTGCAATAATGAATGATTATGACAGAGCTGCAGGTAGGTGTGGTGGTGGAGCAGTGATGGGGTCAAAGAACCTGAAAGCAATTGTAGTATCAGGAGAGGAAGAAGTGCATGTTGCTGACCCTGATAAGTTCTATGAAGCTGTTATGGAAGCTTCTGATGCCATGAGAAATTATTTCTTCCAAGATTCAATAGGCAGGTTAGGTACCATAGGATTAGTGAATGGTCTAAATGCTGCAGGTGCTTTGCCAACAAAGAACTTTGCAACATTGCACTTCCCCGAAGCAGATAACATATCCGGAGAAACTTTAGCTGAGAAATATCTAATAAAGAGAAGAGGATGCTATGCATGTACCATAAACTGTGGAAGATATTCGTGGGTACCATTTGGACAATTCTTTGCTCCACCTCATGAAGGGCCAGAATATGAAACAGCAGATATGATGGGAGCTATGACCCTGACTGACAACTTAGAAGCGATAATTAGAGCAAATTATCTTTGTAATAACTATGGGCTTGACACAATTAGCACAGGAAACACTATAGCCTTTGCAATGGAGCTCTTTGAAAGAGGGATAATTACAGAAAAAGACACTGGTGGACTTAAGCTTGAATGGGGTAATCCAGAAGTGTTAATAACCTTAATCAATCAAATAGCAAAGAGAGAAGGGTTTGGAGATCTACTGGCAGAGGGTACTAAGAGAGCCGCTGAAAAAATTGGAAAAGGTGCAGAAGAGTTCGCAGTACATGTGAAAGGATTAGAAGTACCAGCCCATGATCCAAGAGGAGAAAGTAGGTCATTTGCCATCCAATATGCTGTGACGCCAAGAGGAGCATGTCATATGCATCCAAACTGGGCAGGAGCGTATGATTTCATTCCTCTAGACAATGGTCTAAAGCCCTATGGACTACCGTGGCCTCCTCCAGATAAGTTTGCTGAGACCGGTGTAAACAGAGGAGTAGCATATAGGCTACTTGCCATTCATGGAGAACTAGCTGAAATGGTAGGCCTATGCAGATTCTACCTCTGGGGCGGAGAGGACTATGGCCTAGCGTGTATGACACCCAAGAGAATAGCCACACTTTATTCAACATTAACGGGCTTTGAGATCAGTGATGTTGAGCTGATGAAAGCAGGAGAGCGTGTATGGAACTTAAAGAGATGCTTCAATGTGAGAGAAGGATTCACAAGAAAAGACGACAAACTTCCAAAGAGGCTTCTAGAGCCTGTTCAAACAGGCCCAACTAAAGGACAAGCCGTTAAAAACTTAGAGGGATTACTAGACGAAGCATATGAAGCATTTGGGTGGGATAAGAAAACAGGTATACCCACGAGGGAGAAGCTTGAAGAATTAGGATTAAAGGATGTGGCAGACGAACTTGAAAGACAATTAGGACAGTTGCCTTGATTCTCCTTTTATTTTTAACTCTCTTTGTGTTAGTGCGTAGATTACGACTGATTAACTAAGTTATGGGTGGTTGGGATGAAAACAGTGCATCTAATGTATGCAGGAAAAGTTTCAGAGATAACAGGTAAGCTAAAAGAGGACATTAAAATCGACGATGAATGTACTGTATACGACCTTCTTAAGAAATTGACAATGCGGTATACTCCGGGATTCAAAAAAGAGGTATTTGATCCTGAAAAGGCAGAGACAATGCCTGATGTTATCATTCTTATTAATGGTTCGATAGTTCGAGACTTTAATAAAAAATTAAATGACGGAGATTTCGTCAGTATACTCCAAGCAGTAAGTGGAGGGTAATGGGATACCTAATTCTTGGTGGTTGGGATGAAAACAGTGCATCTAATGTATGCAGGAAAAGTTTCAGAGATAACAGGTAAGCTACGAGAAAAGATTGAAGTTAATGATGAGTGCACTATTCATGATATTCTCGAAGAATTGGCAGTGCAATATGGCCCGAGGTTCGAGAAGGAAGTTTTTGATCATAAAAAAGGGACGATGCCATATGATATTGTTGTTCTTATTAATGGTTCGATAGTTCGAGACTTTAATAAAAAATTAAATGACGGAGATTTCGTCAGTATACTCCAAGCAATATGTGGTTAAAGAAAATAGGAGACTTTAGGCCTACTTTCTAAATAATTCTTCTAGTCTCCTAAAATTTCTGAGGCTATAGTCACTTAATTTCTTTTTTGATTTTGGCATTTTTATTGTCTCAAGTTTTAGCCCCAAGGGTTGTGTAGCATCAATTCCTCCTCTATCGGATGCACCATTTCCAGCCGTTGGGTCTAGACCAGCTCTTGGACAATTAGGTATTATCACAACATCTTTTGACATTTGAACTCTTGTCGCTATTGCCCACATTACATGGCTGTCATCGAATATGTCTATATCCTCATCTACCACTATTACGTGTTTTATCACGGGGTATGCACTTAACGTGGCTAAAATTACATTTTTTGCATCAAACTCATTCACCTTTTTTATCTGCACATAGCAATTGAATCTACATCCCCCAGAAACGGGAAGATGAACATTCTTTACATTTGGGACTAAAGATTTGACAGTTTTATACACGTACGCTTCAATAGGGATTCCTCCCAATATAAAATGGTCATTGTGTCCAGGAAATACCCCCATGTAGAAGGCGTCTTTGCGCATATTTATTGCAGTAATTTCTATCACATGGCTTTTGGTTTTAGGACCATAGTACCTGGGATACTCCCCAAATCCTCCCTCCTCTTCTTCAATGTTTGCGAGAATTTTACCTTCAAGGACTATTTCAGCATCCGCAGGTATTAAGAAGTCGTCCCCGAGTGTTTCTGATTTTGTGACTCTAAGAGGAGTCTCCATAACCCCTCCTATAATTCTATACTCATCTTCTTCAATTCCCTTAATTGTTTGTGCACCAAAATAGAAACGAGGATGATGTCCTATCACAATGACAACAGGTATATCTTCCCCCCTCTTCTCATAGTCTCTTACATAAATATCCGTGTGTCTGCCTGGAACTATGAACACTCCCAGCTTATTTGGTTCTTTATATTGGTTTCTGAGGATTGCAGCATTATAGCCATATTCAGGATGTTTAAGTATATGCACTCCAGCAGTTATATATGGACCTGCATCTTTTTCATGATGCTTTAATATTGGAAATTCTCTCAAATCTACATCCTTACCCTTAATGACAACTTCTTTTACTGGAGCCTCTTTGGCTTCAACATAAACTGGATCTAATTGGTTATCTTCTAGTTCTGCATATTTTTTTGAGACATTCTCCATAGTAGTATTAAAAATCCTCGCACACCGTTGTCTAGATGCAAAGATATTTATCACTAATGGGTATTTGCTTATTCTTCCTTTTAGATTCCTAACTTTTCTGAATATTACGATGGGGTACTTTTTCTGATTTTCTAATTCCCACAAAAGGTTTGTAGCTTCCAAGTTCCAGTCAACCTCATCATCTACCACGAGGACTTCATCTGCCATTTCTTCCAAAAACCTACGCAGATCCATCAATCAACCCCCTACAAAGTGTTTGGGAAAAATTAGAAAATCATAGGTTTGACCTCGTGCTTTTATAGACAATTGTATCCAACTCAAGCTCTTTGAGTTTTTCTTGCTTTGGTATTCCTGTTTCTGTCCATCCCCTGAGCTCATAATATTCGCTCAGAAGTTTTCCTAAGTGAGGCAGAAAACCTCTGGTTCCTCTGCCTGTTTTGCATGTCAGCAACCTTGGATGAAGAATATCATCTTTTCTGCTAATGCCTTCACGTACGTTAATCATTCTCTTTAGATTGAAAATTCTTTCTCCTGCAATCATAACTGTTTTGGTATCAAAGTCAAATCCTGTTACATAAGTTAGCCATTCTGCTAATAACTTTGGACCAACTCCTCCAAAAATTAGGAACTTACAAATTACGAGAGAATCAAATACTGACATCAAATTCTGCATTTTAATGACCATCTCTGCTTTTCCATCTAGCGAAAATCTATCCAACGGTTTTGGATATCCCAACTCTGGCATGCTAACATTTCTTTCAAGCGGGTGTGAAAATGCTTGAAGATGACAAGGACCACGGTTACCAGTTGCATAACCAAGTGCTACACTAGCATATGCCCTAGGGTCGTGCATAGTGGGTTCAAGCTTCTTTACATGAACTGCAAACTCTTCGGATAACGGACCAAGCTCTTTGCTGGCCCTATATACCCCTTGGCTTAACAGTCTACCAATACCTTTCTTGTAGGCGATTGCATCGATAAGGTTAATTATGGCATCTGAGTCGCCCCACTCTATTTTTTCCTTTAATATTCCTTTTTCTGAAGCCTCCATAGCAAATGCAATTGTTGCACCTACAGAAATGGTATCCAACCCATATCTATCACACAACTCATTTGCCTTTATTATCGCCTTAAGATCATCATTTAAGCACAAACTACCCAATGCTGCAAGGGTTTCATATTCTGGACACTTTCCATCAACTTTTCCATATTTATCGTCCTTTAAAAAGACTTTATGTCCACATGCTATTGGACATCCATAGCATCCATACTTCTTAGTTGTGAACTTGATAAGCTCTTCCCCAGATATTTTTTCTGCTTTGTCCCAGCTTCCTTGAGTCCAATTCTTAGTTGGGAGATCACCTAACTCGCTACACAATAGAACCAATCCCGCGGTTCCATATTTGGATAATGCCTTAGTTTTATTTTTTATGTCTGGGATAACTGGGAGGACAGACTCTCTTAGTTTGTCTTCGTCTACTACATAAGGGGTATCATCTCCTCTAACTACTACTGCTTTAAGCCTCTTTGAACCCATTACAGCTCCTACTCCACATCTAGCAGCGACACCACCCCTAACATCAGGGTTCGGTTCATGGATTATGGACGATATTAGTACCATGTTTTCCCCAGCCGGTCCAATAGTTGCTACTTTTGCATTCTTGTCTGTCTCTTTACGAAGCTCTCTATCTGCCTCATAAGTGTCTAATCCCCAAAAATCTGAGGCATCTCTGAATTCTACTTTTCCATCGTGAATCCATAGATATATTGGTTTTCTAGCTTTTCCAGTGATAACAACCCCCATAAATCCTGCTTTTCTCAATTCACTTCCCCAGAAACCTCCTGCTATACTTTCTCCTATAAGCCCGGTGAGAGGAGATTTTGTAATTACAGCATGCTTTCCACTTGCAGGAATAGGAGTGCCAGTTAAAGGACCTGTCATGAATATGAGAGGATTTCCAGGTGAAAATGGGTGGACGTATTCATCTGTTTCTTCCCATAGTATTTTTGCTCCTATTCCGACTCCACCAATAAATTTTGTTATTTCAGACTTGCTTAGCTCTCTTTCAGTGACTTTATTTTTTGTTAAGTTTATCTCAGCAATTTTATATGTAACAACCATCCTTTTTACCCCCTTTAATTCACAGAGGAAGGGAAAAATAGTAAAACAAAACTCACCAGTAGTGTAGAGATAGCTCATATATGGTTTCAATCTCTTTAGGAGTGTATTTTATTGGACTAGCAGGCCATGGTCTTACCATACTCTCCTTTGCCATTTGTGGAATCTCATCTCTTCCGATTCCTAATGCCTCAAGACCGTTTGGAAAGCCTATATCTCTTAACAATTCGGCAAGAGCTTCACTAGCCATTAGTGCAGCTTCTCTTTTGGACAAGCCTTTAATGTTTTTGCCAAATAATTCTGCAATTCTAGCAACTTTATCTGGAAGTATTGGGGCTATGAACTTTAAGAATCCTGGACCGAGCACTCCTACTGTTACTCCGTGGGGTAGATGTTTTCTGAATGCAATTGGATATGCCATCGCATGAGGCAAATGCAGTCCTGCATTTTCAAATGATACTCCTGCAAGAAATGCCGCCAATGCCATATTGGTCCTAGCTTCTAAATCATCTCCGTTCCATACTGCAACTCTCAGATTTTTTGCTATCAACTCAATAGCTTTTTCTGCTAGCAAATCTGTAAGGATATTGGAACCCGCATAAGGGCTTCTCTTTGGCATTGAATAAAAAGGTCTTGCTGTATATGCTTCAATTGCGTGCATTAATGCATCAATTCCAGCGCTTGCTGTAACTCCAGGAGGTGCTGTGATGGTATTCAATGGATCCACTATCGCTAAAGATGGAATCAGGAAGGTACTCAAAAAGGCTGCTTTTGTATTAAGCTCAGGTAGGCCAACAACAGCAGCATGGGAGGTTTCACTTCCTGTGCCTGCAGTTGTTGGAATTGCAATTAGGGGCTTTAATGGGCCTGGGACAGGTTTACCTCGCCCTATAGGCTTAGGCAAGTAATCCATAAAGTCCGCTGGATACGTACAGAGCAAATCTGTCACTTTTGCCACATCTATACTACTTCCACCTCCTACGCCTATGAATCCATTAAAATTTTTATCTTTGGCATAATCTACGCATTCCATGATATTATCTTTGGATGGTTCTGGCTCTACATTGTCCCAGATATCTACTCTAATGCCTTCTTTTTCTAGCGATTCCTGCACTTTCGTAATTATATCTGTTTTTTCGTGTATTACCTTATCTGTAATTACCAATATATTAGTCATGCCAAGCCTTTTCGCTTCAGTTCCTACTTCGTTTGTTGCACCTACGCCAAACTTTAGCGGTGCATTTCTTAAGGTAAAAACATTATTAAATACAAATTTCAAATCTACCCCTCCTATTCACCATAGAGTTGCCTTAAATTCTCCTATAACTTCCTCTGATGGGCGATCTTTTGGAGCCAATAAGCCATCTTCCATTAAAGACCCCCTAGTCTGACCTTGTCATATACTAAATTTTTTATTGTTATATTTAATTTTTTCTCTTAATAAAATATTGTTCCACACAATGAAACCACTGATTTGACAATATCTTCCAACATCCGAACCTAGAATGAACCAAAAAGTAACTAGAAAATAACCTGCAAATATTCTGCCAATCTATATGCTTGAAATTCTCCTAAGAGCAATTAGTTTGCTCTTTAACCTCTTTAACAGTTTTTAGCAGCGTTCCTAATCTAGTATAATACTCCAGCTTTAGAGACTTTAACATAAGTCTTTCAGCAACTTGTTAATAACTTACAGTAAGACGATAGAGAATATGCTTACTAAAAAAGAATTCCCACAAATTCGTTTAACAAGTATTCCGATAAAAGCTGTTGAGGCTTCCAAGAAATATTTGTCAAAAGTAAAGGTCTACCAATAAAGGTTTGGGATAATTTGGAACAATGTTTTATTAGATAGAAAGTGTTAAATATTAACAATTCAATAATTTTAGTGAAGTGTTAGAAAATGTTATCAAACTACATGGAAAAGATGTAAAAATAACAATTGCTCCTTATGGAAGGTATACAGTATTCTCGGAGTAAGGAGGGATTTAATAATGAAAAGACGTATTGCCCAAGAGAGAATAAAAAGATTCCAAAAAATACTTCAGGAAAATAAGATAGACATTGATGTTGCATTATTTACACGAAGAGAGAATACAATTTACTTCACAGGTGGAATAACACAAGTCGAATGTATTGCCGTTATTATTCCTAAAGAGGGAGATCCGGCGGTTATAACTCTCTGGCTTGATGCTCCATATGTTGCAGAGAATAGTGGAATTGAGAAAGTATTTGGCTACCACTTCCCAAGTAATAACCTAGGAAAAAAAGTCGTAGAAGTACTTAAAACAGAATTTGGATTAAAAGCTCCAAAAATTAAAATAGGTACTGAAAGATACTTTATGGATTTTTATCTTTATAATGAACTAAAGAAGGGTTTTCCTAAAATAGAGTTCATTGATCTTTCTGAAATTATATACAAGGTAAGAGCTGTGAAAGAACCGCGAGAGATTAATTATAATATAAAGAAAGCTAGTGCGATTGTTGTTAGAGGTATGGAAGCAGCAATAAACTCAGTGAAACCGGGAATATCTGAAGTTGAGGTATTAGCTGAAGCAGAATATGCAATGCGTAAAGCAGGTTCGGAAGGTTCAAATTTCAGAATGCAGGTTCTAGCAGGTTCCGAAAGACAACTATTAACACATCCATATGCAAGCAATAATAAAATTAAGAACAATCAAACAGTTGTGATTCATCTAGGAGCTACATATATGGGATATTCTGCCAAAATGTGCAGAACTGTTGCCGTAGGAAAAGTACCTGAAAAAACTAAGGAGATTTATGAGGTTATATTAGATGCTCAAACAACTGCAATTAATGCACTAAAGCCTGGAAAACTAGCTAGTGAAGTATTCAACGCTGCATATGAGGTAGTGAGAAAAGCAGGTTACGGAAATTACTTTTTAGATGTAATAGGATACGGTATAGGGTTGCGTCAATCTGAATTTTATCCAATAATTAAAAAGAATTCAGAGCATAGAATTGAGTCAAATATGGTTGTAGGCTTGCTTTTGCCAACTATATATGTAAAGAATTATGGTGGACCCAGAGTCACAGATGTGATCCAAGTAACAGAAGATGGCCCCAGAATACTTACCAAATATCCACGAGAGCTCATTGAGCTTTAAAATTTAGGTTAATAATAAAATGTCAAGATAGACAGTTGATTTCGTGTGTATTTACTGCTATAATTGGTAGTTGTGGGATATGAGTTTGTGCATTATATGTTAACAGCGATTTGTAGTCAACAATTAAATGATAATTACAGTCAAAAATTGCTCTCTGTCTTTTGTCTCGGAAATAGAAATAAGAAGCGTTCTCGAATTTTTAGAGGGACATCAGGAGGAGTTAAAAGATAAGAGGGTTGCAGTGTTTGTGGTATGTATGGCTGAGTTGTTTGGACACTTTACCAGAAAATACATCCAAAAGCACTACCTCCAGCCCTTTGGTTAAAAGAATTCCGGGGAATATCGTTAAAACTGGCATTTTTAGAGGATGGATTGTAAAGCCAGATTTTACGCAAAGGGAAAAAGCTGTGAAGTGGATAAGAGGAGTCATAAGAGATTCCAAAAGGAAAGTTAATCAAGAGAAAACGGCAGCTTAACTTTTTCTCCTTTTTCTCGTTTATGGAGCTCCTTTCTGTAAGCTTCAAGTGGTTTGTCCTCCTTCTTGAGGAAGCGTGCAAAGGTGAGAGGTTCCTTCTCAAGCTCCTCAAAGAACTGAGGGTAACGTTTATCTCTAATCAAGTGGTGGTCGAGAATAACTTCAGCATTGGTCTCTTTGATTATCTCGCTTATGTTTTTTAGTCCCACCTTCCAAGCATCCTTAACGCGGTAGCCCTCTAAATAAATTGGAGGACCACCGGTTATTAGAATGTCAGGCATCTGCTTTATTATCCACTCCTTCGCCTTCTCATTTAAGAGCTGAATGTCGCTCGCATGGATTAATCTTTTAGTTCCGTCATCAATCATCACCATAATTACAAAGCCGAGCTTTGAACCTTCAGCTCCGTGAGGAACGGCTGGGGAGAACTCCATGATGAAATCCCCAAAATCAAAGAACTTCCCATCGACATATTCAATTTTCTTCGCAATCTTTTCAGTCTCCTTTAGAAAAGCCCAAGCCCTCTTCCTCTGGCTGAAGTTTATGTTCTCCTTGGGGTGCTTTATCAAAAGCGTTTTTCCTTCATAGATCTCCCTCGCCCTCTCTGGCGAAGAACTTTCGTAGAGGCCTTCAAAGAAGGGCGTGTGATGATCATAGTGGTAGTGAGAGATCGTGATTATCTCAGATTCTTTAGCATAAGTTTGAATTTTCTCCCTAGCCTTTGCTAAAGCTTCAAGTTCAGCTTTTGCCGGTGGTAGAGAATAACGCTTGGGTCCTAGGGCAACTCCGGGATCAATTAAGATACCTATTCTTCTAATTTTAACATAAGTTGCTAGACTTCTAACTCCTAAGCTCTCAGATGCTAAAGGGATGATTTTCATAAGCTCACCAAGAGAGAATAGCAAAAGAGAAATAAAAACTCAACGGTGAAAAGAAAAGAGAAGTCAGACGTACTCCTCTAGCTCGAGCTCCTTGAGCTTCTCTTCTGGGATCTTTCCGTCCTCTGTCCAGCCTCTCAGGGCGTAGTACCTTGGAAGCATCTCCTTGAGTCTAACGACGTGTCCCTTGTTGGGTCCTTCTGGCATTGGCTCTTCGAGGAGTCTCTTTGGTAATGTGTCCTCCTTGAGTGGATCAAGTCCAGCCTTGAGGTTGAAGAGTCTCTCAGCATTCCAGATTCTCTCACCGATCTTGAGGTATTCCTCAGTTGTGAAGTCCCAGCCAAGGGCTGCGTTGAGTAGGTCTCTGTAGTCGTCAGCTCCAAGTCCGAAGGTTGTGAAGACACACAGACCGGCGGCATCAATTAATGCTGTCAAGTCTTGGAAGAGGATGACCATCTTCACCTTCTCGTCGCTTATGTCGTGTGGATCCATCTTGTATGGATATCCTAAGATTTCTGGGCTGATCATGTAGTTCTTAATGTGACATCCTCCTCTGTTGTTTGTTGCATAAGCTAAACCGTGGCCTTCAGCACCTCTTGGGTCGTAAGCTGGCAACTCTTGCTTCTTGACACCCATGAAGTACTCGACACCGTTGAACTTCTCAGCGAGTCTGTAACCACCTTCAGCCAAGATGTCACCGAAGCCCTTCCTGAATGTGAGCTTCTCAATGTAGTAGTGCAAAACCTCAGTGTTGCCCCATCTGAGTGGTGGGGCATCTCCAAGGTCTTCGTCCTTTATGAGGCCTTTCTCATAGAGCTCCATTGCTGTTGCTAAAGTACCACCTGTTGAGATTGTATCCAATCCATACTCATCACAGAGGTGGTTTGCTTCAATTATGCTTGCGAGGTCGTTTATGCCAAGATTTGCACCAAGAGCCCAAATGCTCTCATACTCTGGTCCTTCAGTCTCTCCAAGGGTTGGGAGAACGTTAACTCTTCCACATCCAATTGGACATGCAAAACATGGCTTGTTTCTCACTAGGTACTTGGCAGTCATTGCCTCACCGCTCTGTTCCTCAGCATACTTGAACACACCAGTCTGGAAGTTCCTTGTTGGATAGAGACCGTTTGAGTTGATGATGTTAACCAGAACAGCTGTTCCGTACTTTGGCAGTCCGCCACCTGCAACCGGATCCTTCTTGAGCTTCTCAATCTTCTCCTTGACAACGCTTGTGAACTTCTGCCTGTCAGCAATCTCGACTCTCTTGTGACCTCTAACAACTACAGCCTTAAGGTTCTTTGAGCCCATTACAGCACCAACACCGCCTCTACCTGCTGCCCTGTGCCCGTTGTTCATCACGGCAGCGAATCTGACTAAGTTTTCACCAGCTGGTCCAATTGATGCGATCTGTACTTTCTTGTCTCCAACTTCTTCTGTGAGAATCTTCTCAGTCTCGCTGACGACTTTACCCCATACGTGTGAGGCATCTCTTAGTTCAACTTGGTCATCGTTTATGTAGAGATACACGGGGTGGTCTGCCTTACCTTCGAAGATTATTGCATCCCATCCGGCAAATTTAAGCTCTGCACCGAAGAATCCACCAGAGTTTGCCATAGCTATATAGCCAGTAAGCGGGCTCTTTGTGATAACCATGTATCTACCGCCTGTTGGGGCAGTTGTTCCTGTCAGTGGACCTGTTGCAAAGATTAACTTGTTCTCTGGGCTGAATGGGTCAACCTTGGGATCCATCTCTTTGAGGATATAGTAGATTCCGAAACCTCTGGTTCCAAGCCACTTCTTGGCAAACTTCTCATCAATTTTCTCTTCACTAATCTTCCCTGTTGTCAAGTTTACCCTCAAAATTTTACCTTGGTACCCAAACATATTTGAAACCTCCTAGATGTTGTCGAATAATTTTAGATATTTTATGGCTAATAAATTTGACGAAAGCAAAGCCGTTTATAGACGAAAATATTATTAAATTTATTTGTTTACCTAATATATTAGAATAATAACAAATCAAGCTATCAAAACCCGTTAAAAATTGAAGATAAATAGTTAGAATAGTAAGGGACTAACTGTATAACAAACAAAATTTGACATACTATAAGCTACCAGAAACCTTTGACACCTTTCTCTGGGATGGGACATAGAACAATCCTTCTAGCCCACAGACAATCGCCGCAGCTTGGAGTATTGCTCCAGCAATCTGCATTTGTGTCCTCAACAAAGCTACATGAATCAACAAGCGGGCAGTCTGTGCATGATGGATACAGGGCATTTTTTACAACAAATCTGAACCATGTATAGTCTCTGCTTGTCCAGATTTCTTTGAGGGATTTTTCTCTAACATTTCCGAAAGAGTAGGCATATACTTTCTTCTCTCTGCCGAAGACTACCTCTGGATATGTGTGAAGGAAGCGATAGCAGGGAGCAACTTCGCCATCCCACCTCACTACCGCGACTTTCTTTTCCACGAAGTCACAATGTCTCTCTGTTCTCAACTGAAATTCTGGGAGCTTGAGGAGGAATTGCTTGTAGGCTTTGGCATAGAGTTCATCAATGTAAGGTTGCAGATTAACACTTCCATCGTAGACTATCTGATCCGCATGCTTCTTCTCTATTGGGATTATATTTGAAAAGAGCAGGACGTCAATTCCTAAATCTCCGAGATAGTCTGCTATATGGGGCATCTGCCAGTAGTTTTCTTTTGTTACAACGACCTCAACACCTATGTGAGGGAAGTCTTTTCTTTGGCGCTTTTTTTCTTCAATAATCTTCTTTATTCGATCAACAGCGACACTTGGCATTATATGTCCAATTCTGGTCTCTTGGGTTGGTATTGCATCGAGCGAAATGTAGATTAAGTCCACATCTAACTCTACAAGTTCTTTGATTCTCTTATCTGTGAGAAGGAATCCATTGGTTGACATTCCAAATGCGTAGCCTCTCTTTTTGACTTCTTTTACCATGTCCATGAAGCGCGGATGGACTGTTGGCTCCCCTATGCCTCCAAAATATATCATCTCGAGCTCTGGAAACTCCTCCGCATCATCAAGGATTTTTAAGAAAAGATTATAGTCCATATCCCCCTCTTCATCTTCCCAGTACTGCTTAAAGCACATCTCACATCTCAAATTGCACCGATTTGTTATTTCAATGTAAAGGTATTTCAAGTCTGGCTCCTTTGGAATTAAAATCAAACTATTATCAAAGCTGAACCTGTGCATGTCGCCTTTCATACCACATCACTGATTAGAAAAAGGATTCATTTGAATATATAAACTTTGGGCAACAGATTTGACCCTTAGATTTTTAAGCTGAATAATGAAAAAATTGTGCTGAGGGCCCGTAGCTTAGTCTGGATAGAGCGCCGGCCCCCGGAGCCGGAGGTCGCGGGTTCGAATCCCGCCGGGCCCGCCAACAAACTTTGCGAAGGCAAAGTTTGATCAAAGTCTGTTTATCTTTTTCTAAAGTGTTTCTTAGGGTGGATTTTCTCTAAATTAGCGTATTTTTAGTGTTTCACTGAAAAAGCGCCCTACGGACGCGGGAAGAAAAGAAACCATTTTAAAATCCATTCTTACTTAATTGAATCTACATTATTATCTACATATCCACACTTAACTTAAAAAAGGTAAACAAACTTATTTTCCACTCGCTAATATGGATTAAACACTGTTTGATCAAACTTTCCTAAAGTTTGTGTCAAACAAACTTAAAAACAGACTTATCGAGTATAGGGCGGTGAAGAGAGATGGCAATCTACTTCATAGGGTTGGGATTATACGATGAAAAGGATATTACGCTCAAGGGTCTTGAGATAGCGAGAAAATGTGATTTAGTCTTTGCAGAATTTTACACATCTCTGCTTGCAGGGACAAGGATAGAGAAAATCGAGGAGCTGATTGGAAAGCCGATTAGACTTTTAAATAGAGAGGAAGTGGAGCTTCATTTTGAGCGGATTGTCCTAAGTGAGGCTAAAAACAAGGACGTTGCATTTTTAACCGCTGGCGATCCTATGGTGGCAACAACTCATGCTGATTTAAGAATCAGAGCAAAGCAGATGGGGATTGAAAGCTATGTAATCCACGCTCCTTCCATCTACTCAGCTGTTTCAATCACGGGCTTGCAGATTTACAAGTTTGGTAAAAGTGCAACAGTCGCATATCCCGAAAAGAATTGGTTTCCAACGAGCCACTACGACGTGATAAAGGAGAACAAGGAAAGAGGACTACACACATTGCTTTTCCTCGATATAAAAGCAGATCAAGGGAAATACATGACAGCAAACGAAGCGATGGAGATTCTTCTTCAAGTTGAGGAGATGAAGAAGCAGAATGTATTTACGCCTGAAACTTTTGTGGTAGTCCTAGCGAGGGCTGGTTCACTAACTCCGACGCTCAAAGCTGGCTACGTGAAGGATATGATAAAAGAAGACTTTGGAAAGCAGCCTCACATAATGGTAGTCCCCGGAAGGTTGCACATAGTCGAGAAAGAGTACCTTGTGACATTTGCTGATGCTCCAGAAGAGATACTTAGGCGGAGAGATTTATAGCGAAAGCTTTATATTTTTCGCTCTTTTCATTATTGCCGGGAATGGGCCCGTGGTCTAGACTGGTTATGACGCCGCCCTCACAAGGCGGAGGTCCGGGGTTCGAATCCCCGCGGGCCCACCATTACAGCCCTTACTTGCGCAAGCGCTGGCGGAAAGTTTCTGACTGTTCTGATGCCCAAGATTCAACTTGTATGTTGCAGTTAATCTGCCACTCTCAAATGGTTTCACCATTAAATGAGCTGTTTTTCAAGGTTTCACTCCAACACGGTGCCCAAAGGGTGCCAAGAGAAAATGAAACAACTTAATTATCCTAAAAACTGAAAAGTGAAACCAATTGATGCCTACTGAAATCTTGGATGACATACAAACTCTTTCTGGCAATTTTTGATAGTTTAACCTTTTGATCAAACTTTGCTATGCAAAGTTTGCTGTACTATCAATCCCCCGTAGTGGAGCTTCGCTCCACACCCCACTTTCTTCTCATCTATCAGGGGGCTAACGCCCCCACGACCCCAAATAAACTTCTGGAGAAACTACATTCCTTGTTGGATTGTCTCTGATGAACGTAAGAATTACTAAAGAGCTTCTAGGATGGACTTTGTTACATTACATATCGTTTGGCTTGTCATAACTGTAATTATTGCAACATAATCAACTAACAATCGTAACATATATTAGGGACAAGCAGCTAGAATAATAATTGGTGATTGGTGTGGGTCTCTTAGGAGACATTGTAAGTGGGTTTGTCCGTACGATAGTGGCGGCAATACTAGTGCTCTTTGGTATTGCGGTGTTATTTGGAGGGTCTATGTGGAGTATCACCAACAATTCAACAATTGGCGGACTAATTACATTTCTTGTGAGTCTAGGACTTATTGGAGCGGGAATAACAGTAGGAAGAGGAAGATAATCAGGTGTTTGCCATGATTTTCTGGTCTGATGAAAGTGATAAGTCTACCGGCGATAGGAACATAACAGGGGCTATGCGAAGAGACATTATCGAAGTTGTAAAAAGGAAATGCGAGTACTGTGGAAAGCGAATAGACACAACTACTGGTTATATACACCACATCACGCCGGTTAGAGAAGGTGGGAAGACAATTCCTTCTAACATTATAGTTCTCTGTGGCACTTGTCATAGAAAAGCTGATAACGCCATAATCAGCAGAACAGAATTAAGAAAGAAAGTCAGGAGTAGACCAAAGGAAGTCCAAGATGCTATCAGACGTATCCTAAACCGAAACAAATCCAGAAAATCGTCTAGTACAAAATCCAAAGACCCATTCAGTTTGGAGATACCTGAACTCAATCTCTTTGGTGAATCTAAAAAGAAACGTGGACGGAAAAATAAGAGTTCTTTTGACTTAGAACTTCCTAGTCTCAATATAGAGGATGAACTCTTTGGCACTTCCAAAAAGAAAGGACGAAAGAAAAAGAAGAAATCTAGTAGTGAGTCTTGGTGGTTTTAACCTAACCAATCCTGAATTCAACAAGCAATAGCATAATTCCGTATGCCTTTGCTCAAACTTCACACAACCAAAGTAAAGCTTAAAAATCAAGCTTAAAAATCAAAGCACGGGGGGTGGAGAGATGGCGGTGTTGAAAGCAATAAAAGTCAAGGACAGAGACGGTGAGATATTCTTCAGATGCCCAAGATGTGGGATGGTCTTTAAGAGAAGCAAAGATTATATCAGGCACATAAACAGAGCACATGGCCATCTCTTTAAGAAGTGAGCTCTTTTCTTAATTTTTATTAAGGAAAAACAGAAATTCTAAAGGGGATGAGGAAACAGCCAGGACCCTGAGTGGTGATGAGCGGTTGGGCTTACCCGACCTACTCTTTGAGATTTATCTCCTTTATTAGCTTTACTATGAACGTCTTTCCAACTTTTTCTCTTGTAACCAGCTGCTTCTTCTCAAGCTCTTGGACTATTCTGCTCACTGTAGGTCTTGAGTATCCAGTCAGCTCTGGTAAGTCCTCCTGCTTTACTTTTCCACCCTTCTCGAGTATTGCTTTAACAACTATCCTTTCCTTTTCAGTTAGCACCTCAATTGGAACTCTATTTACTGCCCATCTCTTCTTTGCCCAGTAGAGAATTATCGGGACGGCAATTGCAAGAGATAGCACAGCACCAATGACAACCCACGGAATTGGAGAAGGTTCTTTTGGTGGGGTTATTGTGATTGTTACATTTTTGCCGTACCAGAAGACTGAATATCCCATCTCCTCAAGTTTTTTCTCAATTTCCGGTGAAAGCCCAGCACCAATCATTATAACTTGCTTTGGATGGAGCTTTTTGAGTCCCTGAATAGCAAATTCTGATAAATCATTTTCTACAGTTAGGAGGAGTGGATAGCCATAGTTCATTGCAAATCTCGCTGCGGCTAATGCTGAGCCATAATCTAGCGCACTTGCTAAAACAACTGTATCTGCACCATCTGGGTAAAAGTGAAGAGCTAGCTTTTCAGCAGTCTCTGTCCTTACATCTCCTCCTATTCTTGTAACACTGAACCCAAGCGATAAAAGTTCATCTTCAACTTCCTTACTCACTGCGTTTGAGTTTCCAATGATCAGAACATTTTTCCATCCAAACTGCACGTATGACTGTAGCTGAGCCTTTGTTTTATCATCAAGCATTTGGGGATTTACAGGGAGAATTGGAATGTCAAGCTTTTTAGAATAGGGAAGAGCTACAATATAGTCAATTAAATCATCGTTCCTAACAATTATTAAATCATATTGACGAGTGTTTTCCTGCGCTTTTACAGGAAGAAGAACGAAGCTCACCAGAGATACTGCCAGCAATATGAGCAGTGAAAGTGAGATCCAAATTTTATTCTTCAATCTTATCACCAGAATAAAGCTAAAAGAAAAGAGTTTAAAAGGTTTTTTGAAGCTTAAAGCTCAAAGGTTTCTCCGGGCTTGAGGATTATGACTTCCGCTTTGTCGCCGACAAGCTTCTTGAATTCCTCTGGGTCTTGTGCAATTGGCGGCCAGGTGTTGTAGTGCATTGGAATCACATACTTGGGCTTTAACAATTCGACAGCCTTTGCTGCCTCTTTTGGTCCCATTGTGAAGTGTCCGCCTATTGGGAGCAGAGCAACATCAATTCCATAAAGCTCAGCAAACAGCTCCATGTCCTTAAAGACGTAGGTGTCTCCAGCGTGATAAATCTTTACGCCGTCAATCTCTACAATGTATCCACAGGCATTACCCACCATGAATCCTTCCTCTGCTCCGCTTGAGTGCCAAGCTGGAACTTGGACAATCTTTACTCCATCAATCTCAGTTGGGCCGTAGTTCATCCCAATTGTTGTTATGCCCTTGTTTTTCTCAACGAGGTAGTTCGCTATGTCGTACATTGCCACAATTTTTGCTCCAGTCTTCTGTGCGATTTTTACGGCATCACCAACGTGGTCGCCATGCATGTGAGTGACTAAAATTAGGTCAATCTTATCAAAGTCCTCTGGCTTTGCAGCTGCAGCTGGATTCCCTGTTAAGAATGGGTCGATGAGAATTCTCTTGCTTCCTTCAATCTCAAAGGCTGCATGTCCTAAAAACCTTATCTTCACCATCCTTATCACCTCCAGAAGCCCCATCAGAAATAATAACAAAAGATTACTTAAACGTTTCGAAAAGCCAGCTAAAAATTTTTAGGATGAGATGTATGTGTGGTATTGTTTTGGGTTTATTGATGTCTATCTAAATGAAAGATTTCCAGGTAAAACTTTACATATCTTTGCACATTAGTGTTGTTTTTGCCTCATTAGAGAATATTCTCCTTTATTTGTGCTCAAAAACGTCTAACTGTCTGTTTTCGGAAAACTTATATAGACTTTTACCGATGTAAAATTCGGTGATTGTAACAATGACGTTCGATTATTTCTTCAAACCTAAAGCAATAGCTGTAATTGGCGCTTCTAATGATCCTTTAAAGCTCGGCTATGAAGTTTTTAAGAACCTTAAGAAGTACAAAGATGGCAAAGTTTATCCAGTAAACGTAAAAGATGAAGTTGTTCAAGGAGTTAAAGCTTACAAGAATGTCAAAGACATTCCAGACGAAGTAGATTTAGCAGTAATCGTTGTTCCTAAGAAATTTGTAAAGCAGACAGTAATTGACTGCGGTGAAAAAGGAGTAAAGGGAATTGTTCTCATCACGGCTGGATTTGGAGAAACTGGAGAAGAAGGGAAAAGAGAAGAGAGGGAACTCGTTGAGATTGCTCACAAATACGGCATGAGGATTATCGGTCCAAACTGTGTCGGAATAATGAACACTCACAACGATATGAATGCAACATTCATCATGGATGCAAAGAAGGGAGACATAGCATTTGTTTCCCAGAGCGGTGCGTTGGGAGCTGGAATTGTTTATAAAACTGTCAAGGAAGGAATTGGCTTTTCTAAGTTCATAAGCATTGGAAACATGGCTGATGTTGACTTTTCAGAGCTCATGGAGTACTTAGCCGATGATGAAGAGAGCAAAGCAATAGCTCTGTACATTGAAGGTATCAAAGACGGAAGGAAGTTCATGGAGGCTGCTAGAAAAGTCACCAAGAAAAAGCCTGTCATTGTTCTCAAGGCTGGAAAGAGCGAGAGCGGAGCGAGGGCTGCTTCAAGCCATACCGGGTCATTGGCTGGAAGTTACAAGATTTATGAGGCGGCATTTAAGCAGACCGGTATTTTGGTTGCGAATACAATTGATGAGATGCTCAGCATGGCAAGAGCATTTACTCAGCCTCTTCCAAAGGGCAACAAAGTTGCAATTATGACAAACGCTGGCGGTCCTGGAGTATTAACGGCTGATGAAATTGACAGGCACGGGCTTAAGCTAGCCAACTTAAAGGAGGAGACAATGCAAAAACTTAGGGAGTTCTTACCTCCAATGGCTGCTGTTAAGAATCCAGTGGATATGATAGCAAGTGCAAGGGGAGAAGAGTACTACAAGACTGCCAAGCTCCTTCTGGAAGATGAAAATGTCGATATGCTCATTGCAATTTGTGTTGTACCTACATTTGCTGGAATGACTCCAATGGAGCATGCTGAAGGCGTTATAAGAGCTGTGAAGGAAGTTAACAACGGAAAGCCCGTTTTAGCATTGTTCATGGCTGGCTATGTCAGCGAGCCAGCTAAAGAACTCCTCGAGAAAGAAGGCATTCCAGTTTATGAAAGACCTGAAGATGTGGGAATAGCGGCATATGCCCTTTGGGAAATCGCAAGGAGAAGGAACAAATGAGGAGGGAGTTATATGGCAAAAGTTACTGACATAGTTTTGTGGGATAAGCCTGGGGAAAGAGTTCTCCTTTTAGGAAATCACGCAATTGCAAGAGGTGCCCTTGAGGCAAACATAGCTGTTTTCGCGGCTTACCCCGGAACGCCAAGTTCTGAGCTTACAGACACAATGGCTGCTGTGGCTGAGAAGGCAGGCGTTTATATGGAGTATTCAACAAACGAGAAGGTTGCATTTGAGACAGCCTTAAGTGCAGCGTGGTCTGGACTGAGAGCTATGACAGCAATGAAGCACGTTGGATTGAACGTTGCCGCAGACACTTTTCTCAGCGCTGTTGGTATGGGTGTTGAAGGTGGATTTGTCATAATGGTTGCTGATGATCCGAGTATGTGGTCATCACAGAACGAGCAGGATACAAGGGTTTATGCAAAGTTTGCCCAGGTTCCAGTTCTTGAGCCTTCAAGCCCGCATGAAGCAAAGGAGATGACAAAATACGCCTTTGAGCTCAGCGAGAAGTTCAAGCACATGGTTATCTTGAGAACTACAACGAGGATTTCACACGCAAGGGGAGATGTCGTTTTAGGTGAACTCCCAGAGGAGATTAAGCAGGCAAAGAGGAAATTTGGTGACTTCAAGAAAGATCCGTCGAGGTTTGTTGATGTTCCATCCAATGCAAGAAGGTTCCACCCAATAATTCTTGAAAAGATTGAAAAGATTAGGGAAGAGCTAGCTGAATGTCCATTTAACTGGATTGAAGGCAAAGAAGACGCTAAAGTAGGTATCATAGCTCCAGGATTAGCTTACTCATATGTGAAAGAGGCCTTAGCATGGCTTGGCGTTGATGACGTAAAAATCCTAAAGCTTGGCACACCGTTCCCAGTTCCATACAAACTGCTTGAGAAGTTCTTTGATGGATTGGAAAGAGTTCTCATAGTTGAAGAGCTTGAGCCGGTTGTTGAGGAGCAGGTTAAAGTATGGGCATTTGACAACGGCATAAGAATCCCAATTCATGGAAAAGACTACGTTCCGAGAGTTTATGAAATGACAACAAGGAGGGCTGTAACTGCAATAGCAAAGTTCCTTGGACTCGAAACTCCAGTTAACTTTGAGAGCATCGATGAGAGGTATAAGAAGGTCTCAGCCATCGTCCCGCCCAGACCCCCAAGTTTATGTCCAGCATGTCCGCACAGGAACACATTCTATGCAATAAAGAAAGCCGCTGGACCAAATGCAATATTCCCAAGCGATATTGGATGCTACACTCTTGGATTGCTGCCACCGCTTAAGACTGTTGACACGACAGTTGCAATGGGTGCATCAATAGGCGTTGCTCATGGATTGGATGTTGCATTGAATGGAGTGCCCGGTGAGAAAGAGACTAAAGAGAAGAAGAAAATCATCGTTGCCACAATTGGTGATTCAACATTCTTCCACACAGGACTGCCAGCTTTGGCAAACGCAATATATAATCGCTCAAATGTCGTCATAGTGGTTATGGACAACCTTGTTACAGCAATGACCGGAGATCAGCCCAACCCGGGAACGGGCGATACCCCACACGGCCCAGGCAAGAGGATTCTCATTGAAGACGTTGCAAAAGCTATGGGAGCTGACTTCGTTGAAGTAGTTGACCCGTATGACATAAAGGCAACGTATGAGGTCATGAAGAAGGCCATTGAGACGGAAGGAGTTAGCGTTGTCGTTGCAAGGAGAGTATGTGCTCTCCATAGAGTTGGAGAGATGAGGAGAAGAGGCGAGAAGTGGCCAATCTACACTGTAAATGAAGAGAAGTGTACAGGATGCAAGATTTGTATCAACGCCTACGGCTGTCCAGCAATTTACTGGGATGCTGAGAAGAAGAAAGCCCAAGTTAATCCGCTCATATGTTGGGGATGTGGCGGATGTGCACAGGTCTGTCCATTCGGAGCATTTGAGGTCATGAAGGAGGGTGAGTGAGATGGTTAAGGAGTACAACATTGTCATCACTGGTGTTGGCGGTCAGGGAATTCTCACAGCTGCCAACCTATTAGGCTGGGCTGCCCTTCATGCTGGCTATAAGGTGAGAGTTGGTGAGGTTCACGGAATGAGCCAGCGTTTCGGTTCAGTCATTGCTTACGTCAGATTCGGTGAAGATGTCTATGGTGCAATGGTTCCAGAAGGAAAAGCCGACGTTATCTTAGCTTTTGAGCCAGTTGAGGCTCTTAGGTACATCAACTACCTCAAAGAAGGCGGATTAGTTATAGCAAACTCAAATCCGATTCCCCCAGTCCAGGTTTCAATGGGCTTAGCGACATATCCAAGCATGGAGGAAATCAAGAAGATCATCGAGGAGGACTTCAAGGGCAAGCTCATAACCTTAGATGCTGAAAAATTAGCTTTGGAGGCTGGAAATGTCATCACAACAAATGTTGTCCTCATTGGAGCACTCACACAAACGCCAGGCTTTCCGCTTTCAGAGGAGCATGTCAAGGAAGTAATTAGGCTCAGCGTTCCAAAGAAGGCAGTTGATGTCAACATGAAGGCCTTCGAGCTTGGTGTCAAGGCTGCCAAGGAATTACTTGGGCTTTGAGGTTTTTTGTTTTTCTTTAAATCTCCCACCATTCCCTCAAAATCTCTTTAACTTTTCCAACAACTTTAAGTGCCTCATATCTTGGCTTTATTATTTCCTTTTCAGCCTTCCCCTTGAGATATCCTTCAATGAATGCTGGCAGTCCTTTTTCAAGTCCTATACTATAACCCCCTTCAAGAACCACAGCGAGGCTGTAACCAGAAAGACTTGCCCCGGCAAATCTGTAAAACTCCTCTGTTAGCTGAATTGTTGCTAAACCATCACCCTTAAATGCATCAAAGCCTGCTGAAATCAAAATAACCTTTGGTTTAACAGCTTCCACAATAGGTATAACTATTTCCCTCCAAGCATATATGTAGTCGTCATCACCCGAATAAGAGGCCATTGGAATGTTTATCTTCGTCCCTTCTGCATCTTTTCCCCCAACTTCCCACTCATAGCCGCTCCACGGATAAATGCCTCTCTCGTGAAGATCTACGTGGATTACATTTGCGTCATTCCAAAAGATCTCCTGAGTTCCGTTGCCGTGATGGACATCAAAATCTATAATCAAGGCTTTTCCTTCGAGAGTTTCGAGGAGCTTAGCTGCTCCAGCAACGTTGTTGAAGATGCAGAAGCCCAAAGTAGAGGCATAGAACGCTCTGCCACTTTTTCCGGCATGATGTCCAGGTGGTCTGACTAAGGCTAGGTAAATTCCTTTTTTCTCCAAAGCCATGAGAGTTGCCTCTCTTGCCGCCCCAAATGCGTAAAGTGCCGCATCCCATGTTTTCTCGCATACGTAAGTATCTGGGTCTATGTAGTGAAATCTCATTTGTACGGCTTTCTTTATCATCTCAACATAATTTTCAGAATGAACTTCTAAAATCTCTTCAATGTTTGCTGGATTTGGTTCAATAATATTTTGCCACAGATTTTTGGATTTTAGTCCTTCAATTGCAAAATCCAAGCGGTTGGGATTTTCTGGATGATAATCAAGAGGTTTGTGCTCTTTGAAGATATGCGAGTAGAGAATCCCAAGCATGAGCACCACAAAAGGAAATTATAAAAAGAAATCAGAACTCATCTTCCTCTTCAATCAAGCCATACTTCTCAAGCTCTCTGAGGAGCTTTCTAACAGCTTCCCATGCATCATGCTCGCTTTTTGCTCCAGAACAAACAATCTTTCCTGAGCTGAAGAGCAGAATGACAGCCCTTGGCTCTTTAACACGGTAGATAACACCAGGGAACTGTTCCGGCTCATACTCACAGTTTGGCAGTACTAAAGCGACTGCATCCAAATTGAACTCCATTCCAATGTCTCCGCTGAAGACCATGTTTTGGATATCAATCTGAGGAGCCCTTTGGAACTTAGTCCCAATCTTTGAGAGCATCTGGACAAGCTTTGAGACAGCTCTTTCAATGTCTTCAACACTCTTGGCACCAGTAACGACTAGCTTACCTGAGCTGAAAACCAGCAGGGCAACTTTAGGTTCATCGAAGCGACAAATAATACCAGGAAATTCCTCTGGATTATATTTGGAATTTGGGCATATCTCAATTACCTTTTCCAAATCGAGCTGTGTGAAAAGATCCACAGAAGCAACGATGTTCTCTATCCTAAGCTTTACCTTGCTCATATCTACCATAAATTACACCCCCAATTAGTGGGCTTAAAAACCCTTTATAAATACTTCACTTGGGGTTTTTAAAGCTTTAGGCAAAGCAAGCTTATGAAAATCAGTTAAAAGTTAAAGCTGAGGTTCAAAAGATTCAAGAAAAGAGAAAAGATTAAGCATAAGCTTCAACTAAAATCCTACCAGCCTCTGTTAGGCTCTTTTCACCAAGGAAGCCTAAAGCTCTCAAGATTGTTAGTGCTTTTTTGATTTCATCTTCACTGAGGCTGAGGTGCTTCTTAATAACATCCACTTCATCCTGCTTGTATCCCCTGATCTCTTTGCTCTCCTTCCAAATTCTGTTGAACACCTCGAGGTTCTCGTAAATTACCTTGAGAACGTTGTAAGTTGTTGGTGTAACTCCAAATTTTGTCTTAATAACCTCTTGAACTTTTGCATTCTCTACAGCTGTCTTCACTTTCTCCCCAAGCTCTGTAAGTTTAACCATCTTGTTCTGTAGCTCAACTATGAATCCCTTAGCCTCTGCTTCTCCTATCGCTTTGATGATTGCCTTCTCATCACCGCCCACATAATCCTGAACGAGCTTAACGAGCTCATCCCTGTGGATGTACTTTTTCCTTGGCATCTTAACGAGTATCGCTGAATCATACATTGTTAGATACGGCTTTCTCTTAATTGATTTGCTTAGCTTTAAGTAGAATCTTCCTTTATCAGTGATTCCGTAAGCGATAAGTCCCTCTTTCTTCGCTTGAATTACCCATTCAGCTATTGGCACGTCGCCGCTTTCAGCGTATGTTATGGCTTTCATTCCATCTGGACTGACGGTTCCAAATTTTATGGCCTCTCTTCCCCATTCGGTGAGCCAGTAGGTGTCCTTGTTCTTAACAAGTTCTCTTCTGATGAGCTCTTTTGATTCAAGCAGGTGGAGAATTTCTCCCAAATCATCAACCTTTGCAATCTTTTCAATTTCTTTATATGTTGGTAGTATGTCTGGATTCTTTTCGTATTTGCCTTCAATCTCTTGGATCGCTTTTAACACTGCAAGCTCATCGTCAAGGACGTATATTGGTAGAACTTTCTCTTCCCTTCTACCCATAGCCTCATAGGTGTTCATTATTGCCTTTCCAAGCTCTGTAGTTCCTTTCTCATCTGCAAGTCCCATATCCCTAAGCTGGGCTGTGCTCTTTCCAGCTTTGAGCATCTCGAAGTCCTCTCTTCTTAGAACTATTGCCCTAGCAAACACTGGTATCATTTGAATAGCCCTAAGGGCAAGCTTAGCGGCTGGGGTTGTTGCGAACGCTTTTCCTTCTTCAGTTTGAGGTGAAATTAACAGCAAGCGCATTGCTTGAAGAGCATTGATTATGTTGTCCCCATACTGCCTTGAGTTCTTATACGTGATGAGTTCATCTAACGTTCCAATCTTTGGCATTTCTCTGAGGAATGAAACTATTTCTGGTGTGAGGTAAACTAATGGGTGTGCCTCCTTGTAGAGCTCTAAAACAGCTTTTCCAACCTCTGTTAAACCGTTCTCATCAGCCAGCTTGCGCTCCTTGAGTAAAGCCAACCATTCTTCTGGAACTTGTCCTGTCTCTTCTAAAAGCTCTAATATCTTTATAATCTCAGAATCAACAAAAATATCTGGCAGCTCATCAACGTTAAGCTTTTCAGATATCTCTAACAACTTTCTCCCAGCTTCTGTGAACTTTATCTTATTTCCTTCAAGCTCTGCAAATCCTAATATATAGAGCTCCAGCGCTCTAATCTGAAACTCTTCTGGGAGCTTTTCTTGGATTTCAGCTTGGCTTTCAGTCTTTGCCATTTCTTTGATTATCTCTAAGTGTCTTTTCTTCAGAAACATCTCTTTCACCTCCCTTTTACGATTATTTTTAATTAACAAATTGTTTTTAAAACTTTCGGTAACTAAAAATGCCAAACCTTTAAAAACCTCAAGGATGAGGGGAGGTTGGTGAAGACAATGTTAAACACGATTGTGCTAATAAGGACAGACAACTTTGACAAAGCAATGGTGGCTTTGGCAGACCTTGTGAGGTATGGCGGAATGCAGATTAGGGGAGATCCAAGGATAATACCTCCCGCACTTTCAGATTGGGCGTTTGAAAAAATTGTTAGGGAAAAGCCGAGGAAAAAATACAGGGCTCATGTGGTTGCTCAGATTGACTTACCTCCGGCTAAGGCAATCGGTCGTCTGAGAGACATCCATCCACCCGCTCATATAATTGTGATTCCTCCGGGAAGTCCAGTTCACAAGGAGCTTTTGCGCTTATGGGGAACTTTTGAAAAGCTTAAAGGCTTTCATCCGCCGAAGGTTAAGAAGATTGAGCAGAAAATTGAGGAAGTGGAAGAGGAGGAAGCTGAATTTTAATGGGACATTTTCTCTGCTCTTTCATTTATCATTTCTCTCACTAGCCGCTTATAGGGCCTTTAATTTTGAGTGGCCTAATGTTGGACTTAGATATCCCCTTAATATCTATCGTATCTTCTGGCAACTTTCCTAACGCAATTTTCTTAACCTTCACTTTTTCTTCCTCTTCTTGATCTTTATCCTTGCAATGTCACCGAGCGTTGGCTCATAATCCTTTGGAATGCTGATCTTCTCCTCATGTACTTCTTCCACCCTTTCAATGAGCTTTATCTTGAAATACCTCTCCAGCTTTTTGGCTTCCTCAATGGTTGGCATATACTCACCGTGGGCGATTCTCCTCAGCACATTTACAGAAAGCCCCACTCTGTGTGAAAGCTCCTCATAACTTAGCCCGCTTCTCTGTATCGCTTGATAGACTCTCTCAGCGTAATCCTCAACAATGTCCTCCGTATAGAGGGGCCTCTCACGATAGGGTTTTTGCTGCGGCTTTGGTCTTGGTTTATATGTCCTTCTGGGCTCTCTTCCAGTTGGCATTATGCTGAACGTTCCTGGCTTCTTTTTTCCATACTTCCTATAACAGTTGGCGCAAACTAAGAGCTCTGCACCTTCAATTTTTACAGTGTATCCCTGTCCTCTGATTTCAGCACCGCAAATTTCGCAAATTTTTGGCTTTGCCTTTCCCATTAAAACCACCTTCTTCTGCTCTACTTTTCCCCTCAAACCATAAAAACCCTATGCTTTTTAAGTCCATCTCCTAACTTAATATTGATGACGATGGAAGAGGAAGTAAAGATAGAAAAGCTGGAAGAATTCAACCAAGAGGTTTTGGAAAAGCTTGTTGATATTTACATGAGGGGTTATGAGGATATGCCAGAATATGGCGGAGAAGGTAGGAGATATGCGCGGAGATATTTGAGATGGTGTTGGAATAAAGCTAAAGATGGTTTTTTTATTGCTAAAATCGGTGATGAAATCGTTGGATTTATCGTTTGTGATAAAGACTGGTTCAGCAAATATGAGGGGAGAGTTGTTGGAGCCATCCATGAATTCGTGATTGACAAGCGATACCAAGGAAAGAGTATTGGGAAAAAGCTCATGGAGAAATGTCTCTGCTACTTGAGCAAATACAACGATAAAATAGAGCTCTGGGTTGGAGAAAAGAATAAGAAGGCGATTAAGTTCTATGAGAAGTATGGCTTCAGAGTTGCTGGGCAGAGCGGAATTTGGGTGAGGATGGTTAAAGATATTCAAAAAGAAGCTGGAAAATCAGAAAAAGAGAATAAGAAACAACCTATTCCTTGCTGATCATTTAATCGGTGGCCTGAACTTGTATCCATAGAGGATTATTCCGTCTTCATCGAATTCCCGTATCTTTCTCGTGACCATCTCAACTTCCATGCCGAAGGTAATTTCTTCTGGGTCAACGTCTGTGAGCTGGGCCAAAATTATTGGACCCTCTTCAAGCTCAATCAATGCTAGTGGATAGGGCTTGTAATATTCAAAGCCGCTTGGAGGGTTTCTCACAATAGTCCAGCTGATGACCTTTCCTCTTCCGCTGAGCTGTATCTCTTCCATCTCTCTGCTTCCACACTCATTACACACTTGTCTTGGAGGGAAGTGAATCTTTCCGCACTTTTTGCACTTACTTCCAACTAGGCGGTACTTCTCTTTAAAGTGTCTCCAAAATCTTGAAACTTGCATGGGCTTTCCCATTTTCAAACCCTCCTAAGGATTGTTACGGTTATGTTTGAACCCGTTCCTCCGATGTTCTGCGTTAGTGCAATCTCTGCATCGGGCACTTGATTTGGTGCTTCTCCTCTGAGCTGTAAAGCTGCTTCAACGGTCTGATAAACTCCTGTTGCACCAACTGGGTGTCCTCTTGCCTTAAGTCCACCCATTGTTTGGATTGGATAATCACCGTCAATCGCGATCTGCCCTTCCTTAGCCAGCTCCGCACCCTTACCGCGTTCAGCAGCACCTACGGCTTCCAAGCTTAAAGCGGCCATTATTGTGAATGCATCGTGAATCTCAAACAAATCAATGTCCTTGACATCTACACCGGCCATCTTGTAGGCTCTCTCGGCTGCAACTTTAGCAGCTTTAAGCGTGAGCAAGTCCTTCCTGTTGGCCAAGTTGATTGTATCAATTGCCCTTCCCATTCCAGCTATCTCAACCCACTTTTCTTTTGGAATTCCAAGCTCTTTTGCCTTCTCTGGGGTTGTTATGATAACAGCTGCAGCGCCATCACAGACTGGAGAGGCATCAAACAGCTTGAGTGGGTCAGCTATATATGGACTCTTAAGCACAGTCTCGACCTTTATTGGCTTCTTGAACATTGCATATGGGTTCTTTGCACCATTTATGTGAGCGTTAACAGCGAATAGCGCTAAGTCCTCCTCTGTATAACCATAGGTGTGCATGTAGTAGCGCATGACAAGAGCGTTTAAAGCGACAAAGCTCGCTCCATGGAATAGCTCCCATTCAGCATCAGAAGCATAAGCCAAGTATCTTGTAGCATCACTTGGCCAAACATCCGTCATCTTTTCTACTCCAACGACGGCAACAACGTCTTCAAGACCGCTCATGACAGCTTTAGCACCTTCTTGAACTGCAGCTCCTCCAGAGGCACAAGCGGCCTCAATTTTTACAGCTGGAATGTGTCCCAAACCAGCCCAGTCTGCAATAAGTGCACCTAGGTTTTCCTGTTCAACGAAGGGCCCAGAAATCATGTTTCCTACATAGAGGGAATCAACTTTGTCAATGTTAGCGTCCTCCATTGCATTCAGCAAAGCCTCAACGGCCAAATCTCTCAGGCTTGTCTTCCAGTGCTCTCCAACGGGAGTCATGCCAACTCCAATTATTACAGCCTTTCTCATCTCAACCACCTCACATAATGAGCTTTCCTCTGTGCTTCACGTACAGTGCATAGTCAATGTACTTCTTCCTGTTTATGTAGTCCCATGTCTTCGGTGCTAAGTCTCTCTTTTCCTCAATTGCATCTTGCACGACTAAGCTGAAAGCGTCGCTTCCTGCTCCCGAGCCAAAGCTAACCCAAAGGATTCTCTCGCCTGGCTTTGCTATGTCTAAAACAGCAGAAACTCCAACTAAAGTTGCACCGCTGTATGTGTTGCCTATCACTCCGCTGAGAAGACCTGGTTTAACTTTCTCAACTGGAATACCCAAAATCTTGGCTACCGTGAGTGGGAACTTAACGTTTGGTTGGTGGAAGACAGCGTAGTCGAAGTCATTAACAGTTAAGCCAAGTTCTTCCATCAATCCTTTGGCGGCACTAATTACATGGTGGAAGTAAGCTGGCTCTCCAGTGAATCTGTTTCCGTGTCTTGGGTAGTGCTCATGCTGTCTTCTCCAGAAGTCTGGGGTGTCCGTAACGTAGGAGTAGCTTCCCTCAAAGTACGCTAAAGTTTCTGAGCTCTTCTCTCCAACGATGTAAGCTGCTCCTCCAGCTGCGGCTGTAAATTCTAAGTGATCGCCAGGTCTTCCTTGGGCAGTGTCAGCTCCAATTGCCATAGCATATTCTGCCATTCCAGAGCCAACAAAACCTATTGCTGCTTGCAATGCTTCAGTTCCAGCTTTACATGCAAATTCAAAATCAGCAGCGTCTAAATCTGGAGTTGCTCCAATTGCTTCGGCTATAACAGTTGCAGAAGGCTTAACTGCGTAAGGTTTTGACTCAGAACCAAACCAGATTGCCCTAATAAGTTTGGGGTCGATTTTAGCCCTCTTTAAGGCGTTTCTTGCTGCCTCAATTCCTATTGTTAATGCATCCTCATCGAGGTTGTTCACAGCTTTCTCTTCAATTGGGAATCCGCTAACTCCCCACACTCTGCCGATTTCGGCATTTTTGATTCTGAACATAGGTATATACGCGCCATAACCCACAATGCCGACATCTTTAATTGGCTTCAGCAGTTTTCTCATTGGCATCACCTGTAAAAGCGTTGAACTTGATGTTCTTTGGGAAATAGCTAACCCCCTTATAAAAGTCTTTCGGTAAAAGGTCAATTGTTCTTCGTCAATTAGCGATAGGAAGTAATATATACTACTATTGATAGTTAAAGTTTAGGTGATTTTTGTGAAGTATGAGATAAAACATAGGCCAAGTTTTAGTTTGGTTGAAGTTGAATTGGAGAAAGGGGAAGCACTACAAGCGGAATCTGGTGCTATGGTTTTTATGAGTCCAAATATTAAGATAGAAACGAAAGCAAAAGGTGGAATTTTTGGAGCTCTCAAGAGGTCTCTTTTAGCTGGAGAAAGCTTTTTCATAAACATTTTCAGAGCTGAAGGTGGGACTGGAAAAATAGGGCTTGCACCTCCTTATCCTGGCGACATTGAGGCTTTTGAGATTGATGGAACACTATATGCTCAGAGCGGGGCGTTTTTGGCAAGCTCTGCTGAGATAAACATTGACACAAAGTGGGGAGGAGCAAAGACGTTTTTTGCCAGAGAGGGTTTGTTCCTTCTGAAAATGAGCGGGAGAGGTATAGTGTTCCTCTCAAGCTACGGCGCAATTCAGAAAGTTGAGCTGAAGGACGAGCACTTTATCTTGGACACGGGGCATTTAGTTGCATTCAGTGAAGGATTGGATTTTAAAGTAAGGAGAGTTGGTGGGTTAAAGAGCACTCTCCTGAGTGGGGAGGGCTTAGTGGCGGAGTTCTATGGAACAGGGACTCTTTACATTCAGACAAGAAGCTTGGACAGCTTTTTAAGTTGGATTATTCCTCACTTGCCATCAAAAGACTAAAATGCTTTTCTCTTTAACTTTTTAAGAAGGGAAAGGAAAAACTAAGCTTTTTCAACTTCAACACAGACAGGGGTTTCGTTCATTATGTTGTCTCCTACCGGGCATCTCTCTTCAACTTTAGCTATCCATTCTTTGAGCTTCTCATCTTCGACGTTTCCTTGAACTTTCACTTTAACCTTAATCTCCTTATATCCGGCTCTTTCTTCAACATTTTTACCCATTAGCTTGTCTGTGTTAATTCTTCCCTCTATTTCCACAACAATTTTCTCTATGTTAAGGTTCATTTCCCGAGCTACCATGAATCCAACTATGTTTATGCAGCCTGCCAATGCCGCAAGAATGTATTCGAGAGGGCTTGAATCCTCTTTGTCAACAATATACTCTGTTTTCTTTCCTTTAACTATCATCCTTGTCGAAGAAACGCTTTCACCAGTAACAGAAACTTTAATTGTAGGCATGGATATCACCACTTATAAATAAACAATCTTCTGATATAAAAAGGCTTTTTCAACCTTTAGTTCCTGATGCTAGGTTTTTAACGGCTTAACTTGGAGGGAATATTCCCCACCTCAATCTCTCCTGAAGCAGAAGCTTAGGTTTAAAAGCTCAATCCTTTTATATCCCTTTAGCAAAATGATAAGAAGGTGATGCTGATGAAAGCTTACATAAGCGAAAACGTTCAAGGGATTTATGCCTTCGATGAGAGCGGCAACTTGATCGCCAAGAGAGAGTACAGAGAAAAGCCTGAGATAGCTTTAGATAAGCTCTTATCTGGTGAGATTACTGATGATCTAATAGCATTTCTCGAAGAGCTCAAAGAGAAAGGTTATGATGAATTCGTTTTTGAGCACCCAGACTTAAGCAGAGCTGTTAAAGAGCTTGGCTTTAATGCAGATGCGGAATTCCCAAATTTGGCTGGAGAAATACTCAGAGAAAAGCCCGAGGAGTTCCTCGGCAAGGAGTGGTTTGAGCGCTATTATTCTGTTGGCGTGGCTTTAACTCGTTTAAGGATTCAGGAGCAGAGCGGTGCAAGGGATAAGATGGTGATTCAGGCAATTGAAGCTTTGGATGACATTGATAAGGTCATAAACTTGCTCGTCTCAAGGCTTAGGGAGTGGCACTCACTTCACTTCCCAGAGCTTGATGAGATTTTACCAAAGCACCCGCAGTATGTTGCATTTGTTAAGAACATAGGCCACAGAGAGAATGCAACTAAAGAAAACCTTGAGAAACTTGGCTTTAGCGAAGGCAAAATCGAGAAGATTCTCAAGGCTAAAGAAAAGACCATGGGTGCATGGATGGATGAAAAGGACATCAAGATAATTCAAGATTTCGCTAAAGAAATTGATGACCTCTACAAGCTTAGAGAGGAGATTGAAGATTACATTGACAGGGCAATGGATGACGTGGCACCAAACCTCAAAGGTCTTGTTGGTGCAAAGCTTGCCGCTCGTCTGATAAGCTTAGCTGGCGGGCTGAAAGAGCTGGCAATGATGCCATCTTCAACAATTCAAGTCCTCGGTGCTGAAAAAGCTCTCTTCAGGCACTTAAGGACTGGTGCCAAGCCGCCAAAGCACGGTGTTATCTACCAGTACCCAGCAATCAACAAGTCTCCATGGTGGCAGCGTGGAAAGATTGCAAGAGCATTGGCTGGTAAGTTAGCAATCGCCGCTCGTGTGGACTACTTCTCAGGTGAATACATAGCTGAGGAGCTAAAGAAAGAGCTTGAGGCAAGGATCAAGGAAATCAAAGAGAAGTATCCGAATCCACCAAAGAGAAAGGAGAAGCCGAAGAAGAAAAAGAAGGAGAAGTTCAAGAAGGGCAAGAAGTTCAAGGGGAAGGAAAAAGGAAAGAAGTTCAAAGGCGGAAAAGAGAAGGGTAAAAAAAGGAGGTGAGGTAGATGAAGATTAAAAAGCACAAATTCCCTGGCGTTTATATATTCATTGATGAGGATGGAAGCGAGAAAATTGCAACTAAGAATTTAGTTCCGGGACAGAAAGTTTATGGAGAGAGGATAGTTAAGTGGGAAGGTGAAGAATACAGAATTTGGAATCCAAGGAGGTCAAAGCTCGGTGCTGCAATAATGAACGGTCTCAAAAACTTCCCCATCAAACCTGGAAAGAGCGTCCTCTATTTGGGAATTGCAAGTGGTACAACCGCTTCTCACGTGAGTGATATCATCGGATGGGAGGGCAAAATATTTGGAATTGAGTTTTCACCGAGAGTCTTGAGAGAGCTCGTGCCGATAGTTGAGGAAAGGAGGAACATAATTCCAATCCTTGGGGATGCAACGAAGCCCGAGGAATACAGGGCGTTGGTTACAAAGGTTGATGTGATCTTTGAGGACGTTGCTCAGCCAACGCAGGCAAAAATCCTAATTGACAACGCAAAGGCTTACCTCAAGAGCGGCGGCTACGGAATGATTGCCGTTAAGAGCAGGAGCATTGATGTTACGAAGGAGCCAGAAGAAGTTTTCAAGATGGTTGAAAAAGAATTAAGCGAGTACTTTGAGATTGTTGAGCGCATTTCTTTGGAGCCATACGAAAAAGACCATGCACTCTTTGTGGTCAGAAAGCCTTGATTTCTTATTTCTTTTTGGTTTTTATTCCTGACATGAGATTTGAAGTATTGTAAAAAAATAAAGTGTCAGTCCTCCCAAGGCTCCGTATACTTGAAAGCCCAACCAAACTCTTCCTTTAATACATCAATTGCTGCATACGGAGGAATGACGCCTTTCTCAGTTATTATGACGTCAATATATTCCGCGGGAGTTACATCAAATGCTGGGTTCCATACCTCAATGTTCTTCGGCCATGTTTCGAGCTCTTCCTTGGGAATAACCTCATAAGGATCTCTCATCTCAATCTCAACCAGCTGACCGAGCATTGTTTCTGGATGGAACTTGTAGGTTTCAGCTGCAATCATGACCCAAACCCTATGCTCCTTGGCTGTTAAAGCTATCAAAGCTGTACCAATCTTGTTTATCACAGCTCCGTTGGCTGTTATGCTGTCAGCTCCCATGACAACTTTGTCAGTCATCTTCATGTAGTGCCTTGCGGCTGAATCAACGACATAAATCACGGGAATTCCAGCCTCTGCGAGCTCTTTTGCTGTTAGCTTGCCTTGCCATTTAGGTCTTGTCTCAGTTACGATTACTTTGATTTCTTTTCCCTCTTCCCAAGCTTTCTTCATAACACCGATTGCTGCTTTTGAGTGGCAGTGGGTCATTATTATATCCCCATCTTCAATTCTCTTTGCTCCAAACTCTGCTATTCTTTCTATGGCTTTCTCTGAGTTGTGTATGAACTCCTTTGCTGCGTTAATAACGATGAATTTCAGCTGTTCTAAGTCTGCTCCCCCTTGATATGCTATTTTACCGCGATACATAACGTATCTCAAAGCATTTGGCAGAGAAACAGCAGTTGGCCTTGTTGAGTGCAAAAGCTTTGCCGCTTCTTTTAACTCCTTCCAAAGCTCATCAGCTGTTTTTGCCTTGCTCTTTTCAGCTTGTACTTGTAAAGCAAGAGCTGCAGAGCGAGCTATTTTGCCAGCCCCTCTGATTTCCATGTTCTTGATTTTTTCAGCAATTTCATAGACCTCCTTAACCAGCGTCATGTTGCTCCCTCCAAATTTTCGTTAAGGCTTATTTTTCTCATAGGGCTTTATATATTTCACCCTTTACAATACTCTAATGGCTTTGCCTCTTTGTCACAATGGTATTTGCACTGTCTTCACTTTTTCTGTTCATTGATGTTCGTAATAGGACTTTGATGTGCTTAAAATAAAGCCGGGCTTTTTCTTTACAAATATAAAGAGCATTCACGACCAATGCCGAAAGCTTTATATTTAATTGCCACAAAGTTTTCCATGTATAAAATTGGTGATGTGCTCAAAATTGTGCATCATAAAGTTTTGGAGGTCATGGGTATGGAGGAGGCACTTCAAAAGAAATTGGAATCTAAAACGCTGAATTATGAGAGCTACTTCTCAGACAAAGCTTTGCAGATGAAAGCATCTGAAATTAGAGAGCTTTTAAAGCTTGTTGAGACTTCTGATGTAATTTCAATGGCGGGAGGATTACCAAATCCTGCAACATTTCCAAAAGAAGAAATTAAGCAAATTGCTCAAGAAGTCATTGAAGAGCATGCTGATAAGGCTTTACAGTACGGGACAACAAAGGGGTTCACACCGTTGAGACTCAAAATTGCAGAATGGTTGAGGGACAGGTACGGAATCCCTATTTCAAAAGTTGACATTATGATAGTCTCTGGCTCACAACAGGCTTTAGACTTAATAGGAAGAACATTCATCAACCCAGGGGATTTGATAGTAGTTGAGGCTCCAACTTATCTGGCAGCATTGAATGCATTCAAGTACTATGATCCAAAGTTCATTCAGATTCCTCTTGACGATGAGGGAATGAAAGTTGAGATCCTTGAGGAGAAGCTTAGAGAGCTTAAAGCGGAGGGCAAGAAGGTTAAGTTTGTTTACACAGTGCCAACCTTCCAAAACCCCGCTGGAGTTACAATGAGTGAAGATAGGAGAAAATATCTCGTAGAGCTTGCAAGCGAATATGACTTCCTCATAATTGAAGACGACCCCTACGGTGAGCTCCGCTACTCAGGAAAGCCAGTTCCGCCGATAAAGAGGTTTGACACTGAGGGAAGAGTCTTTTACTTCGGAACCTTCTCAAAGATTCTCGCTCCAGGATTCAGGCTCGGATGGATTGCAGGAGAGCCTCACTTCATTAGGAAGCTTGAGATTGCCAAGCAAGCAGTTGACCTCTGTACGAATCCATTTGGTCAAGTTATTGCATGGAAGTTCCTTGAAAAAGGACTCTTAGAGAAGCACATTCCAAAGATAATCGAGTTCTACAAGCCAAAGAGGGACGCGATGCTCGATGCCCTAGAGGATTACATGCCAGAGGGAGTTAAGTGGACGAAGCCAGAGGGCGGTATGTTCGTCTGGGCAACTGTTCCAGAGAGTATTGATACAAAGGTGATGCTTGAAAAAGCCGTGAAGAAAGGAGTTGCATACGTGCCTGGAGAGGCGTTCTTTGCATACAGAGATGTCAAGAACACAATGCGTTTGAACTTTACATATGTTGATGAGGAGAAGATTAAGATTGGAATCCAGAAGCTTGCCGAGACCATTAAAGAAGAGCTTGGCATGTGAACCCTTTTCTTTTCTCCCTGCTTTAATTTCAGCTTTTTGCAAGTTTATTATTTTAAGAGCTCATGTTGTTCAAACTTAAATTCTCAAGAATGGATGGGGGTAATAACCCGCCCAAGTTCATCGACTCCGCCTTCGGCGGTACTCCCTGGGCATTAGAAAATTAGCTTTTGAAGTTTAATAAGGTTTTGATATTGAGGCATAAGAATTAAAGTGGAATCAAAAAATCAAAGTCTCTCCAGCAGAGAGGCAATCATGAATGGCAGTAAAACGGTTGCATCTCCTTCAACCGTAACGTATCTTGCATCTTCCTTGACTTTGCCCCATGAAACTGCTTCTCTCATCCTTGCACCACTTAGCGAACCATCCCATTCGACTGCTGTTGTTATGTAAACAGCATAGTCGAGGCCTTCCTTCCAGAACTGGTTCCACCATATTGTGTGGTGCTTTGAAATTCCTCCGCCAATCATCAAAGCGCCGCTCTTCTTGTTGTTTGAAGCCAACGATGCCATTATCTCATCAAGCTTTGTCTCATCTTTGAAAACATCAATGATAAAGTCTTCTTTATCCTGCATGAAAAGCCATAGCTGGTAGCCAACTGCCCCATCGGTAATGCCGGGAATGAAAACTGGAATCTCATTTTTATATGCCCAGTAGATGAAGCTGTTCTCTTTGCCCTCTTCATTTTCTAGCCTTTTTCCGATCTCCCATACAAGCTCATACGTTGCTAATCTTCTCTTGCCTGAATCATAGATATCTTGGAATATTCCCTGTAGTTTTTCCTCGACGACCCAGTAGCTGTCGTTGGGCACTAAGACGTTTCCTAATCGGTTTATTCCTTGCTTGTGGAGTTCCTTATCATCCATTAGAAAGCTTCCATGATAGTAAGGCTTCCAGAGTCTTGCTAAATCGTGGTCTAAAGTTCCGCAAGTGGTAATTACAGCATCAAAGAGCTTATTTTTAATCAAATCTACAATTATTCCTCTCGTTCCTGTTGCCATTATGCATGCTGGAAAGCTTAGAAACTTAAATGTATCCTTGTCTTTTATCATCTTCTCCAGAATGTCAACTGCTAGTGCAAACTTCTTTGCAACGAAGCCGCCGCTCTCAAAGAGCTGTCTCGTTATTTCATCTGCAGTCATACCTTTTCTCAGCTTTATATCTCTCACAACCTTTTGCTGTTCTAAGTTAATTTCCATGAGCATCACCTCTACTAAGCTTAGATAAAAAGAAAAGGAGCGAGTTTAAAAAAGTTAGTCCTCAGGATTAGTTGAGTTGAATATGAGTTCTTTTCCAAAAAGCTTGTAATACCATTTTTTGAGGTTGTACTCCAAAAATATCGTTCGTATTAAGGTTATGTATCTTTTTAGGTCTCTGTTATGAACTTCAATGCCTAAGTGAGCAACATTAAATGCAAAGCTGTTCACAATTTCAACTACACCCTGAGGAAACACTTTAACGTTGAGGGTCATTATCACGTTGTTGTTCTTTTTTCGTCCAATTGCTGAAACAAGCGCTGGAAAAATATCTATGAGCTCTTCTTTTCCAACTCGAATTCCGTAGAAGTCAAGTCCCAAAACTAGGAACAGTGTCTCTCCTTGTATTTTTGATATTATTTCCAAAATTCTTCCAACAATTATGTCATGATGAGTACTCTTTATTATATCATCAGGGCTATTTTCTTCAATTTCCAGCACGGGATTCACTGAAATCAAGTGTATGTTACTGAAAGTTTTGTGAATCTCCTCATGAGACAAGGTGTTTTCAAGGTACCTCTTTAGAGCTAGATATGCGTCATGGAATGATATTACAACGAAATTTTGATATTCTGGTCTAAGTTTTGCTATTAAGTGATACAGTATAATCTCAACTTCGCTTCCAATTTCGTATTCAATAAGTGTCGGGCTTATCCTCTTAGAAGATTCTTCTAAAATCTCCAACGGATTGGTGTTCATCTTCACTCCCCATAAATTCTCTTGACGTACCCCACAAGGTCTTCTAGATTCTCCACGTTCTCCTTTAGCCCAACTTTCTCTTTAAAGTAGCTTATGATTAACATTTCGAGCAATCTTCCACTGTATTCCCCAAAAAGTTTTGAAACTGCTTCCTTGAACTTTTTTGGATCCTCATAGGCAAGCTCATATCCTCTTCCCGTTGTAGTCTTCAAGTGAAATTCTAAAAGATTTTTAAGGGTAGGATTTGCTTTTTCAACTGCATAAATTACTGCCTTAACAACTATCTCTTCAGCACTACTCATAAATCATCACCCCCTTGTTGGTTATCTCATACTTGTGGATCTTTCTGGAATGATTGGATCCTCTGGCTTTAATAACTGCCAAACGCCTTTCTATAACATCGTTTTTCACCATATATTTCAGCCCAAGGATATTGTCTGAGAGTGTGCTTGCTTTAGTGAATGGAACTGTTTCAAAGTCTGTTTCTGCATTAAGCGTGATGTATGTGGCTATTTTGTGCTGTTTTATTGCGAGGCCTAAATACCTGAGCATCTTTTCAAGCTCGATTTCGTTCATATGCTCCCGGAGTGAAGTCAAGCTGTCAATTACGAGAACTTCAGGTTCATGCTCATCAATGATTTCTTTAATCTTAAGGAACGTATGAACTGGAGTCTTTGCCTCCGGAACCCAGCTAAACATCTTCAATGTCTTATCCAGAACTTCATCAATGGGCATTCCGTATCTCCTTGCTGCCCTCTTCAGCTGCCCTACAGGTTCTTCAAAAGAAATGTATATCGCTTTCTTTCCTTGGAGGGCATTTGCTATTGCAAAATGTAAGCCAAAAGTAGTTTTTCCAGTTCCAGTCATTCCGACAATTAATGTTATTGAACCTCTGTAAACTCCACCGTCTAAAATTGCATCAAGTTCTTTTATTCCTGTGCTCACTTTTTCTTCTGGCGCATCCTCTTCATCCCTAACAAGGTCGGGGATGACTAAGAACTCTATCCCCTTGTCCGTTATTACATACTCATATTGGGATTTTTCAATGCTCCTTTTTCTCATTTTTGGAATTTCCATTACCCTTCTACTGACTTCTCCAAGGCTCATGTACTTGAGCATTATAACACCATCGACAACAAACTCCTCCACTCCATAGCCTATGCTCTCCTTCCCCAAAGGCTTTTCGGCTATCAGAAATGCAACAGCATCAAACGATTTTATGAAACGAGATAGTGTAGTATGCAGGAAAATCCTTGTTTTTTCTACACCTAAAAACTGTGTGAGTACGCTAATTGAGTCTATAACAATGCGTTTTGGCTGGAAACTTAAAATTTCTTTCATAATGAGTTCAATTTCTTTATCAATGGCCTCAGGAGTTACAGTGACCAAATCCATAAACCTAAAGAGTCCGCTTTTCTCATACTTTTCAAAATCCATGCCGAGTCTCTTCATCTCACTGTAGAAATCTTCTTTTGTCTCTGAAAGCGAGATATACATGCCTTTCTCTCCAAATTTTCCAAGCCCATTATAAATTATGGTTGATGTAAAGATAGTCTTTCCAGTCCCTGGCTCTCCAGCCACTATGATTAAGGAACCATCAGGAAATCCTCCCTTGATGATATTTTCATCGAAGAACTCTATTCCCGTTTTCATGTTTCTCACCCTACTGAAACTTTGTTATTAGGCTATTTAAACATACCTCATTTAATTCCTAGCTCTCTATAGAATTCATCTAGGGAAAGCTTGAATCTTAAATAGAGAAGCTTAAAGAATGGATTTCTTCGTTTGGAAATTTCATCTGCAAGAACGTCAATTCTGTTCTCCCAAGTCTTTATGGTATAATAATTGATGTTGTTCAGCGTAGAGCGGGTGAGAAAAGTTGATAAAAACTTTTTAAATTCTTCTAAATTGTAAAGAAACAAATACCTTAAATCTTTTTCTACATCAGAACTTTCTACCCAGTCAGCAAGTGAATCCATCATATCCTGAAGCTTTTGAAGTTTTATCTCATAGACCAGCTCCTTCTTCTTAATAGCCTTCTTTTTGTTAGTAATGAGGAGACGATGCAGAAACCTATGCTTGCGCGGATTGTAGCGTTTGTGCTTGTTATATTTCATAATAGTACTCATAATAGTACTTTACACATTAATCCTTAAATATTTTTGTGACAATACAAGCAGTAATCTTTTTCTATGGCAGCTGCATCATAGCCAAAACCATTTAGGATTTTTGCGAACTCCTTTGCATATCCATAAACGGCGTAAATCTTCTCCGGCTTGACTTTTTCTATAATCCTCATGAGCTCCCAAAAATCAGCATGGTTGCTGAGCTTTAAGTTGCCAAATCCAGAAACGTAGAGTTCATGAGGTGAGAGGGAATTTCTAGGCTTCGGAGTTCTAAATCCTCTCAAAACAACCTCTCCGTTGTTATCTATATTCCCAAATTTAATCCCAAATTTCTCATAAATCTTTGCGACTTTAATTATGTTCCTGGAAGTTTTCACAGTGTAGCCGTGGACATCAAGAATCTTCAAAATCTCTTGGGCTTTCCCAATTTGATTAGCATAAAGCGTTGGTGTCTTTCCCCTGTCAAGAGTGCTCTCAACAAAAGCGATGAGCTTCTTCTCAGCTTCCTTTGGTGAGGGAAAATTATACATTGGGACACCAAAAGTTGCCTCGATTACAAGCACATCAGCTTTCCTAAATCTGCTCTTTTCTGCTGTCCTCAGCTTAAACCACTTAACATCCCCTGTATAAAGCAGAGAAAATTCGTCGAATTCAATGTAGATTTGAGCAGAGCCCAGCATATGGCCGGCTGGATAAAGCTTTGCTTTGTAGTCGCCAATGTAAAACTTCTTTCTGAAAGGCACTACTTTATAAAACCCACCTTTCTTCAAATGGCTCAGGAATTTGGTTGCCTTTGTTGAAAATATAATATTTCCGCTAACAAAGTGATCTGTGTGTGCATGACTTTGAAATGCCACCTTTGCTGAACTGTCTAGACCTATTCCTTCAATTATCATCATACTTGAGATTTACTTAGGCTAAGTTAAGCTTTTCTTAAAGGTGGATAAAATATCCGATGTCAAGTTAAACCTTTAGTTATGTAAAAGGTTTTTATATATTAAGAGCTAAAAGCTCATCTGGTGGTGCTGATGACCTTCGATAAGAAAAAGCTTGAAGAGATCAAAAAAGCCGAGCAAGAGTGGGAAGAAAATGTGGTCAAGCCTCTTATTACAAAAAGACCAGAAAGAAAAGAGAAGTTCATGACCGATGATGGTTTTGAGATTAAAAGAGTTTATACTCCTGCTGATCTTGGAGAAGATTGGGACTACATGAAAAAGCTTGGCTTCCCAGGGCAGTACCCCTTCACTCGTGGAGTTTACGCAACAATGTACAGAGGAAGATTCTGGACAATGAGACAATACGCAGGTTATGCCACTGCTGAGGAGTCAAACAAGCGTTATAAGTATCTTTTGGAGCAGGGACAAACAGGCTTAAGTGTGGCTTTTGATCTGCCAACTCAGCTCGGTTATGACAGCGATCACCCGATGGCTGAGGGTGAGGTTGGTAAAGTTGGTGTAGCCATCGATTCCCTTTGGGACATGGAAATTCTCTTCGATGGCATTCCTCTCGATAAGGTTTCAACTTCAATGACAATCAATTCAACAGCCGCAAATCTCTTGGCAATGTACATTCTCGTTGCTGAGAAGCAAGGCGTCCCACAGCACGTTTTGAGAGGAACTGTGCAGAATGATATCCTCAAAGAGTATATTGCAAGAGGGACTTACATATTCCCGCCGCAACCTTCAATGCGCTTAACAACCGACATAATCATGTACTGTGCCGAGCATGTTCCAAAGTGGAATCCAATTTCAATAAGCGGGTATCACATCAGAGAAGCTGGTGCAAATGCAGTCCAAGAGGTTGCCTTCACCTTAGCTGATGGAATTGAATATGTTAAGGCTGTAATAGAGAGAGGAATGGACGTTGATAAGTTTGCCCCAAGATTGAGTTTCTTCTTTGCTGCTCATAACAACTTCCTTGAGGAGATCGCAAAGTTCAGAGCTGCAAGGAGATTGTGGGCTAGGATAATGAAGGAAAAATTCGGTGCAAAGGATCCAAAGTCCATGCTGCTTAGATTCCACACCCAGACAGCTGGTTCAACGCTTACGGCTCAGCAGCCAGAGAACAACATCATTAGGGTCACAATCCAAGCTTTGGCTGCTGTATTGGGTGGAACACAATCATTGCACACCAACAGCTATGACGAGGCATTGAGCTTACCAACTGAGAAGAGCGTTAGGATTGCCTTGAGAACGCAGCAGATTATCGCTTATGAGAGCGGTGTTGTTGACACAATTGACCCGCTTGGAGGTGCATATTACATTGAATGGCTCACCGACCACATTGAGGAGGAGGCAATGAAGTACATTGAGAAGATTGAGCGCATGGGTGGAATGATGAGAGCTATTGAGCGCGGCTATATCCAGAAGGAGATCGCAGATTCCGCTTATAAGTATCAGAAAGAGATCGAGGAGGGCAAGAGAATTATCGTTGGTGTCAATAAGTTTGTTGTGGATGAGCCAATTGAGGTTGAGATCCTTAAGGTCGATCCAAGCATAAGGGATAAGCAGATTGAGCGTTTGAAGAAGCTGAGGAGTGAGAGAGATAACAAGAAGGTGAAGGAAGCCTTGGACAAGCTGAGAAATGCTGCTGAGAAGGAGGATGTGAACTTAATGCCATACATTATCGAGGCTCACAGGCACTTGGCGACACTTGGAGAAGTCACTGATGTTTTAAGAGAAGTTTGGGGTGAATACAGAGCTCCGCTGATATTCTGATTGTTTTCGTTCCTTTCTATGTTTTTCTGGACTCTGTTCCTTAATTTGCAATACCACAGAATAGAGCTACAATAAAAACATTTATTTATCCGCTAAGCGAGACAATCCTGAGAGGTGAGGAAATGGGTTGGAAGAGGGGAGCTTACCCTGAGTTTACTCTTGAAGATGTGGTTGCGACACTTTTTCTCTTGAAAACTCCGAGAGGAAGAAAGCAAATTTCTGAGGAGCTTGACCTTGGTGAAGGGAGCGTTAGGACTCTTTTGAAGAAGCTTGCAAAGCTGGAATTAATTGAATCAAAACAAAAGGGGCACTATTTGAACGAAAATGGTCTTAAAGTTCTATCTGAAATAACCACCTTATTCTCTGAGCCGGTTGAAGTTGAAAAAGTCGAAAACATGCCTACTTATGCCCTCCTTGTTAAGAATCCACCGCAATTTAAGAGCATAGAACTTAGAGACGAAGCCATTCGCTATTTTGCCAAAGGTGCCATGATTCTTGTTTGTAGAGATGGTGAGATTGTATTCCCAGAAGACGGAAGATCTTTGAAAGAAACTCTTCCTAAGCTTTCAGAGGACTTGAAAAAGCTTAGCCCAAAAGAGGGAGATTTAGTCGTTGTTACATGGGCTGAAGACAAAGCTGATGCCATTAAAAGTGCAATCCACGTTGCATTAACACTTAAAAAGAGTGAGCTTCCCAAAGAAATCCTTGAGGTGGGCGAATGATCATCTTAGCATTGGACGTTTATGAAAGGGACAAAGCATTGAAAATAGCAGAGGAGACTAGAGATTACCTTTGGGCGATAAAGATTAACTGGCCGCTCATTCTTGGAAGTGGAGTTGGAATAATCCGGGAACTAAAAGAGAGAACTGGCTTACCAATTATAGCTGACTTAAAAGTCGCAGATATCCCAAACACAAACAAGCTCATTGCAAAGAAAGTTTTTGGTGAAGGGGCTGATTACATAATCGTTCATGGCTTTGTTGGAAGAGATAGTGTTAGAGCAGTTATGGAGGAGGGCAATACGATTATCGTTGTAGAGATGAGCCATCCTGGAGCTGAAGAGTTCATACAGCCAATTACTGATAAGCTCATAGAGATGGCGAATGAGCTTAAGCCCTTTGGAGTTATCGCTCCCGGAACGAGACCTGAGAGGATAAGATACATCCGTGAGCGCCTTGATAAGGATATAAAAATCTTAACCCCTGGAATAGGTGCTCAAGGGGGAAGAGCTAAAGAAGCTTTAAAAGCTGGTGCTGACTACATAATCGTGGGAAGGGCGATTTATAATGCTGACAACCCGAGAGAAGCTGCTAAAAGCCTTTGGGGTGAGCTGAATGCTGAAGATTAAGCACCCTCTAAGCAAGAAGGAAATCAAAGAGATAATCCGAGAGATGAGCGCAATTTTTGGAGAGGAAGTGGCTGAAAAGCTGATAAGCAAAAAGGATAACGTTCAGCTCGCTGAATTTGATAAAACAACCCAGATTTTGTTTGTTAACGGAAAGCCAATGTTCATAAAGCGAAATGGTTTGGTTTTCCCTCTGGTAATAGCTTTGTATGAACTCTCAAATGAGGAAGATTTAAGAAAATGGAAGCGAAGGGTTGTGGTTGATGGAGGTGCCGTCCCATTCATCTTGAAAGGTGCCGACGTAATGGCTCCTGGAATAGTTGATGCTGATGAAGAGATAAAAGAAGGCGATTTTGTCTTTGTTGTTGAGGAAAATTATGGAAGACCTCTCGCGATTGGGATTGCATTGATGAGCGGCAGAGAGATGAAAGAGAAGAACAGAGGAAAAGCTGTGAAAGTAATTCACCACGCAAAGGACAAAATCTGGGAGCTAACGGTGAGATCATGAGTGAGAAGAAGAAAATAAGAGTTCTCGTTGGGGGAGTTTTTGACATCCTCCACGTTGGTCATATCCATTTTTTGAGCCAAGCAAAGCAGCTTGGAGATGAGCTTATTGTGATAGTTGCACATGATGAGACAGTTATGCGAAGAAAAGGTAGACCACCAATAAACTCGATGTATGAGAGAGCTGAACTCTTAAAAGCCTTGAAGATGGTTGATGAGGTTGTTATAGGTGAGCCCGCAGAGATTAGCTTTGAGCTTGTAAAAAAGATAAATCCGGATGTAATTGCTCTAGGTCCAGACCAGAACTTTGACGTGCTTAGACTTAAAGAAGAGCTCAAAAAGCATGGAATAAATGCTGAGGTTATAAGAATTCCCTACTTATATAAGAAGGATATCGCAAAGACAAGTAAAATAATAGAGAGGATAGTGGAAATATTCTGTGAGTGATTTTATGAATCTGATTTAATCCGTGAGTGATGATTAGATGAGCTAGAGCCTGAATTTCTCCAGATATTCTCTTAGGAATTCTGGATCTTCTTTAAGCACAGCGCTCATTAACTCATCAAAATTCTTTTCACCCATAGCCTTTTTGAGATAATAATAAAGGTTCACAGCATCTTCCACTATGTTGCTCTGCCTTCTTCCCTCTTCAGCATAAAGCTCAATCAGCTTTAAGTTGATATCTTGGCTGATGTACAGTGTCTTCTGCTTCTTAATTTTCTTTAGCTCTTCTCTTTTCTTATCAGTTTTCTTTGCTTTTGGCTTTGTGAGCTCATCAATTGAACCTGAAAACAGCTGTGGAATTTTACCTCTCTCCTTCGACAAGAGTAACCACCTCTTTTGCAAGCTTTAAAAATGCTTTTGCAGCTCTTCCGTCGCCTTCAAACTCAAATATGCTAACTCCCTGAGATTGTGCTTTTTCAAGAGCAACTGACTTGGGTATAGTCGTCAGCAAGGGAGCATTTGGATAAGTCTCCTTTAACTCCTTTAAGCGCATAGCTGGAATTTTTGTTTGTCTTGTAAATTTGTTAGGGACTAATCCGAGGAGAGTGAGATTCTCGTTTGTTTCTTCCTTAATCATTTTCATTAGATTGAACATAAGTTGCATTCCAATTACTCCAAAATAGCTAAGCTCAAGAGGAATCAAAACATAATCTGAAGTCGTGAGGGAATTTACTAGGAAAATCCCCATGCTAGGGGGATTGTCAATGAGGATATAGTCATAATCTGGGAGAATTGGTTTCAATGCTTTTTCCAATCTTCTTTCTCGGTTATAGGCGTTTATAATTTCGATTTCCCTTGCTGAGAGATTTAAATGGGAAGGTATTAAGTGTAAATTCTCTCTAACCTCAACGATAGCTTCTTCGATGCTGCTTTCTCTCGTCATTACCGTTCCAACATTTCTGTCTTCATAATTTAGAACATCCATTCCTATTAATCCAAAGGTTAGGTTGAATTGAGGATCTATGTCAACTAAAAGGACCCTTTTGCCCATGTTTGCTAAGGCGAAGCCAAGGTTCATTGTAATTGTTGTCTTCCCTACTCCACCTTTTTGATTAGCTATGCTGATCACTCTCGCCATAGTATCACCTACATGATAAGAAAAAGCTAAAATGAAGGTCAGAGAGTATAGATATCTTCAAATACATCAGTACCTTTTGTGAGTTTCCTTCTTCCTCCTATAGTTTCGTCGAATATTCTCTCGATCTTGTCATCTTTTGTTATTGTTCTCACCATGCTTTTTGGCACAAGGATTCTGCTGTTATCTTGGAGTGCGTTAACTTCACCGCTTAAGATGTGTGGCGATCTAACTCCTGTCATTATGACCATGGCTCTGACTGTTCTACCTAGATCTTCATCAATCATTGCTCCCCACTTTATCTCTGACTTCTTACCAAGCTTCTCATAAACTATCTTCATTGCCTCGTGGACTTCACCGAGCTTTACATCTGGACCAACGGTGAAGTGTATCAGTGCAGCATCGCCGCTTCCAAATTCAACCTCAAGCATCTTGTTGTTGAGTGCGTTTATAACGGCATCGACAGCTCTGTTCTTTGAGTCGCTCTCACCAATACCAATTAGAGCAGCGCCTCCGTTTTTCATGATGCTGTATATATCTGCAAAGTCAATGTTAACAATAGATGGGAGCTTTATTGTCTCAGTTATGCCCTTGACCATTCTCGCTATAATCTCGTCTGCAAACCTGAATGCCGCTGAGAGTGGCAAGTTCGGAACAAGCTCGAGAAGCTTATCATTTTCAATTATCACAACAGTATCTGAGTACTGGAGCAGGGCTTGTATTCCAGCTTTTGCTTTTTCAATTCTTCTCGTTCCCTCGGTTGAGAATGGAAATGTTACAACGCTGACAACAAGAGGTTCTTGGTACCTTCCGTTGTGCCTTGCTACCTCTTTAATTATTCTTGCAACAACTGGTGCAGCACCGGTTCCAGTTCCGTTACCCATTCCTGCGGTTATAAAAACTAGATCAACGCCCTGGACCACCTCTGCAATCTCCTGAGCACTGGCTTCTGCAGCTAAATATCCAATTCTAGGGTCTCCACCTGAACCTTTGCCGTGGGTGATGTTCTTTCCGAGGAGGATCTTTTTGTGAGCTTTTGTTCTCGCCAAATGCTGAGCATCAGTATTCATTGCAATTAGCTCGGCACCTTGAACACCTAACTCATAAAGCCTGGTGATCGTATTGTTTCCAGAACCACCAACACCTATGATTGCGATCTTTATCAAATCTTCCAAATTTTCTCCATAGTCAAACTTCTCTTTTTTATCTTCGTCAAAGTCTAAGTTAATACCCGCTTGCTCTAGGAGCTTCCACACCATTGCCTTTAACCTCCGGAGTTAGTTGTTAATTATTAATAATTATACCTTATTCAAGTATATACTCTGGGGTTGTCCTTTCTTCTGTTTCAAGTTTGTAGAGCTCTCTTTTTACTAGTTCTCTGATAGCTTCTCTTATAGCCTCACTCCTATTGGAATAAACTCCTCTCTTTACGAGGGTATCAATAGCATTAAGAAGACCCTGCGGGATCTGGACACTAATTATTTTCATCTTTGTCATTGCTGAGCCTCCTAGTACATGAAGCCACTACTTTTCTCATTTGGTTTAACTAGTTAAATATTTTTTGCTGCTATTTTAATATCATGATAATATAATTTTCAAAAAATTTTTAGAAATGCAAAAACTATTTTAAAATTTTTTAGCATTGGGACATTTTTGGGTAAAGGAGAAAAGTTTAATATTTTACATTTACACTGAAAAATTGGGGGGTTAGATTGAGAGTAATAAAATGGGGCGATTACGAAATTGCAATTAGCAAAATTTCGCTCAATGATGTTTCATGCATTTTTGAGGAGCTTGGGGAAAATATGCAGGTGACAAGCGCTGAATGTTGGGAGCAGGTTGCATTTGCTACCATCTTAGCACTGAAGTCATTTGAACGAGGAACAAATAAAGCAAAGACAGTGAAAGGTGAAATACTCATTAGACTCGCGGGAACCTTGCAAATTGGTGAAGCCATAAAAAAGGTTGGCGCCAAAAGCGGAGAAAACTTCCTAGTGGCTTTTGGTAAGAATGCTCACAAAATACTTGAAGAATTCATCAAAAGGAATTCATTAAAAGAGGTTCCCCTCTCAGACTGTGACAGAGAAAAAATAAAAGCGCTCTTTGAAAAGGCAGCTATAGTTGAGGTTCTTTGAGTTTTTCTTAAAATTTACCATAAAGTTTGAATTTTGTTGAATTTTGTTTTGCTAATGTATTAAAAAACGGAAGTTTCTTCTCGATAAGTTTATAAGAATATTAATTTACCCTCTAAATGCTACGGGGGGGTGATTATGCGTTATAAGAGACACAGATATTTCATAGCAGAACGTATAAGTTTGATTCAGCGTTCAAAGATTAGAGAGCTCTTTGAAAAAGCAAGAAAGATGGAAAACGTCATTTCTCTCGGCATTGGTGAGCCAGACTTTGACACTCCGCAAAACATAAAGGACGCAGCAAAAAAAGCTTTAGATGAAGGATGGACTCACTACACTCCAAACGCTGGAATTCCGGAGCTTAGGGAGGCTATAAGCGAATATTACAAGGAGAGATACAACTTGGATGTTCCAGCTGATAGCATCATCGTAACCGCCGGTGCTTATGAAGCCACATATTTGGCATTCGAGACGCTCTTAGAAAAAGGAGATGAAGTAATAATTCCTGACCCCGCTTTTGTCTGTTATGCTGAAGATGCCAAGCTTGCTGAGGCAGGAATAATAAGGTTGCCCCTGAAGGAAGAAAACGGCTTCCAGCCAGATCCAGATGAGCTTTTAGAGCTTATAACAAAGAGAACAAGGATGATTGTGATTAACTACCCCAACAATCCAACTGGGGCTACAATAGATGAAGAGACTGCAAAAGCTATTGCAGATATTGCTGAAGATTACAATCTTTATATCCTCAGCGATGAACCTTACGAGCACTTCCTTTATGATGGTGCAAAGCACTATCCAATGCTTAAATATGCTCCAGACAACACGATTTTAGCAAACAGCTTCTCTAAGACATTCGCTATGACTGGCTGGCGTTTGGGCTTTGCAATCGCACCAAAAGACATTATCAGGGATATGATAAAGCTCCACGCTTATGTTATTGGAAACGTCGCATCATTTGTTCAAGTTGCAGGAATTGAAGCTTTAAGAAGTCCGAAGAGCTGGGAAGCTGTCGAAAAGATGAGACAAGAATATGCCGAGAGGAGGAAAATTGTTCTTAATGCAATTAAAGAAATGCCTTATATTTCTGCATTCGAGCCTAAGGGCGCATTTTACATCTTCGCCAACATAAAAGAGACTGGAATGACAAGTGAGAAGTTCAGCGAATGGCTCTTAGAGAAGGCAAAGGTTGTTGTAATTCCAGGGACAGCATTTGGAAAGAACGGAGAGGGATATGTAAGGATAAGTTATGCAACAAAGAAAGAAAAGCTCATTGAGGCTATGGAAAGGATAAAGAAAGCTTTAGAAGAGATTTGAGTTTTGTTTTCCTTTTCACTATCTTTAGGAGGAAGCCTGATGAAGGAAGTACTCTATGTCTTTGTTGCAATATTCCTTGCTGAGCTTGGTGATAAAACACAGCTGGCTACAATTGCCTTTGCTTCAAAATATGGATGGGCTAAAGCTTTTGTTGGTGCTATTTTAGGTCTTGCCTTGGTGAATCTGATAGGGGCTATAATTGGAGAGAAGATTGGAGAAGCTCTACCCGTGGAGTTAATTCACAAAGGGGCTGGAATACTATTTATCATCTTTGGGTTGCTGATGTTCTTTGGAAAAATCTAATGAGGTGAGAAAATGAAGCACTGGAGATCTGTAATCCTTAACACGATTGTCATGACTGCTGGATTTGGAACGCTCACCATGATGAGTGTCGCTAAGCCAGATGTGATTGCTCATTTTGGAATTAGCAGTGATGCTTTCGATTTGCAGCACATAGCTTACGTCTTTGGTCTTTTTGTTGCGTTCCTCTTAGGGCACACAAAGATTTATGAAGGGAGCTTTAAGAGGAGTGTTGCAATAGCTCTAAGCTGGGCTGCAATTCCACAGCTGTTGATTCCCTATGCTCCAAATTGGTATGTTGCAGTTTTCTTAAGGTTCATCCAAGGTTTCGTGGTTACACTTGTTCCGCTCTTCAGCACTCAGATAGCAAGATATTTTGTTGCCGAAAGACCTTTCGCAAAGGGTATAATTCTCTCTGGAATCTTCTGGGGCGGAGTTTTCGGCTCAATGAGCGCCAAGTATTTAATCCATGCATTTGGATGGAAGGGTAGCTTTTTAGTTACAGTTCTAATAATGTATGCTGTTCTGCTGATATGGTGGCTCTTTACAGAGGACTTTGAGATAACCCACGAGAAAGGAGAAGCAAAGATAAATGTCTGGAAGCTCAAGTTCACATGGGTTTTAGGATTCACATTTTTCCCAGCTCTATGGGTGATCTTCACAATCGTTGGATTCTCAGCCTCAATCGCCTACGACATGGGATGGACAAAGACTCATGTAGCAACGCTAAGCACAAATTTAAACATCGCAAAGGCAATCTGGTCAATTGTCTTTGGATACATAGGATATCTGCTTTCAAGAAAGAACCCAACTTCAAGAGGACTCTTTAAGGCTATTGTTCAAGTTATGATAATCTCCTATGCCTTATCGTTCGTGGGATTGATTATTTATGCAAAGGCAATGCTTAGCGGAAACTACACCCTCGCTTTGGCAGCAGTTTGGCTTGTAGGAACGATTCAAGGAACTGGTCCAGCATTCTGGACATCAGCACCAGCAACATACCCAAAGAGCATCTATCCAAAGGCTTCGTTCGCATTGGGACTTATCTCAAACACAGCAAACATAGTAGCCCCATCGATTACAGAGTTGTTGGCAAAGCAGAGCGTCGGATTAGCCTTTGGTGAACTAGCATTCATGCCCTTGCTTGGTATCTTAACATTGATTGCAGTCTCAAAGATGAAGATGCCAGTGGAGGAATTTGGAGAATGAAGCCAAAGCCAATCCTCATTCTTTTCTTTCTTTTGATGAGTATGTATTTTTATGGATTGGGTTTGCTCAGCATTGCTGACAGATTTACCTTTCTAGGATTTTGGGGCATTGGCTCGATTCATCTTCTAATTGGTTTTGGAATTTTCCTTGGAAAAGAGAGTGCAATAAGTGTTGCAACCTATATAACTCTGCTTGATTTTCTCTTCGGCTTGCTGTGGGCAATAATAGGATTAACGATTTCATCGTTCATACTTGCCATACTTTCTGCATTAGCCCTCTTTTTGTTATTGGACGAAGATGTTCGTATAGCCTTAAAGGCTTGACATTTGTTCAAACTTATAGCCAAAAATTCTATTTAGATGTTAATCTTACATCAGTTGATGGTGGCAATCATGAAGAAGGAGGAGATAATTTTTCGATATTCAAAAGTGTTCCCAAAAGCTGCTCGTGTAACTTATGCTCCGATTGTTGGTGTTAAAGCCAAAAATGCTAAAGTTTGGGACATTGAGGGGAGAGAATACATAGATTTCCTCTCCGACGCCGCTGTTCAAAATGTTGGACATAATAATGAGAGAGTTGTGAAAGCGATAAAGGAACAAGCAGATAAGTTGATACACTTCACCTTTATCTATGGCTTCTCAGTTGAACCTCTTCTATTGGCTGAAAAGCTTGTTGAAATTTCACCAATAGAGAATCCCAAAGTGGTTTTGGGCTTGAGTGGGAGCGATGCGAATGATGGAGCAATTAAGTTCGCAAGAGCATATACAAAGAGAAGAACAATCTTAAGTTATTCGGGGAGTTATTACGGAGCGACATATGGGGCGATGAGTATAACGGGACTTGATTTTGAGACTAGAGCTTTGGTTGGAGAGTTGAGCGATGTACACTACATTCCCTTCCCAGACTGTTATAGATGTCCATTTGGGCAAGAAAAGGGGAAATGCCACTTTGAATGCATATCTTACCTTGAATACAAATTTGAGAGAGAGGTTTATGCAGACGGTGTTGCCACCCTATTTGCTGAACCTATCCAGGGAGACGCTGGGATGATAGTTCCTCCAGATGATTACTTCAAAAAGCTGAAGAAAATCCTTGATGAGCATGGGATTCTCTTAGTTGTTGACGAGGTTCAAAGCGGATTAGGAAGGACGGGAAAATGGTTCGCAATTGAGCATTTTGGAGTTGTGCCGGATATAATAACGCTCGCGAAGCCTTTAGGCGGAGGATTGCCAATAAGTGCTATCGTCGGAAGAGAAGAGATTATGGAGTCTCTACCGGCTTTGGGACATACATTTACGCTTAGTGGAAATCCAGTGACAAGCAGAGCGGCTTTGGCAGTTATTGAAGAAATTGAGGAGAAGAATTTGCTTAAAAGAGCTGAGGAGCTTGGAGAGTACACCATGAAGAGGCTCAAGAAAATGCAGAAAGAGCATGAGCTTATCGGAGATGTTAGAGGAAAGGGCTTGATGATCGGTGTGGATTTGGTGAAGGACAGAGAAACAAAGGAAAGAGCTTTCGATGAGGCTAAGAAAGTTGTTTGGAGGGCTTATGAGCTTGGCTTGATCTTGGCATTTCTCCATGGAAATGTCCTCAGAATCCAGCCGCCTTTGACGATAGAGAAGGAGCTTTTGGATGAGGGCCTGGATAGATTGGAGCAAGCAATTGCAGATGTTGAAGAGGGAAAAGTTGACGACAAAGTTTTGCAGATAGTGCAGGGATGGTGAGACTAAAGATCATGTAGACTATGAGAGTTCATGAAAGATGACTTTAATTAGAGCAGATTAATTATAGAGTAATTTGAACAAAAATCCTACATATTGTCTTTTCTTTCCCTTGTTTTGTGACAATCTTTTTGTTCAACATTTGTCATCTTGGCAAGCCACACATAGGAAGGTATATCTACCTTGACTTCCTAGATTAACACAACGAATAAGATGCTCTCTATTCTTGTAATCAACTGTTGCTTAAAATAGCGAAATTTTGGGAGGTGCGATACCATGAAAATTGTTACAGGAATTGCAAGCACAACTCATGTCAATAGAGACGGAAATAAAATGACTGAATCTGCTTTGCTTTCTGTAGCTGAGCAAATCAATGATCATTATATCCCATTAGATATTGGACATCGAGGATTGCATATGGGAGTAGTATTGTGTGCTAAAGTCAAGGAACTAGAAGATGGTGAGTGGGGATTGTATGTTGTTGTTGGAATCTTTGAATCTGAGGATGAAAAAGAGAGACATAAATATGGATCTCCTAATACTGTCTACAAGCAATATTTAAATTTGATCTAAATCACTGAAAGGCTCAGAAAAAACGCTTAAGATGAAAACATTACAGATTAGATTAGTGCCGTCAAGAGAGTTAAAGAATGCTATCGAGGAGTAATCTTGTAGATTTCCCTTTCTATCTCTCTAAGGTGTTTAGGAATTTATCCCTAATTAACTTCTTCTCTTCCTAATTTTTCGGTTAAATCTTGGTAACTCATCGTATTTTTTAAGATAATCATCTAAAAGAGCTTTTTGCCTCTTTTCAGCCTCATCTATGTTTTCTGTTACTTCATAACTGAAATATGACGCTCCTATTATTGGGTCAGAACCAGATGGCAGATGTGTTAAAAGTGCATCCCTGATGTTCCCCACTCCTATGTACAAAACATCTCCCTCTCTGCTTACAAGTTCGTAGACTCCATAAAGATTTACGGCCTTCTCGAATATGCCTTCTTCAGTAAATTTAAACAAGTCTTTTCCAATTGTCATTACCACCACTCCAAGATCCTGTGTGCTTTATTACTCCCTTATCTTATATAACACTATCGTGGAATTTGTAAGAGGAATTTGGGAGGCTAAAAATTAAAGATTAAATGCTTATTTTTGGATTTTTGATTAGATTTTCTCTTAAAATTGTTCCTCTTTTAATTTGTGCTTTGTTGTTTGTGTGCTAGTGATTAAAACCCAGGGTTTTTCTGATTATTGAAGTTGGAATTCCACAAAAAAGTATCCCTAGGAACTATAGTGACTTTAATTAAACTTTTTAGAAAAGTTTGTGGTGCGGTGGCCGGGATTTGAACCCGGGTCGCCGGCTTGGAAGGCCGGCGTCCTAGACCAGGCTAGACTACCACCGCATAAAAAGTGGTGGGGCGAGGGGGATTTGAACCCCCGACACCCGGATCTTCAGTCCGGCGCTCTCCCAGGCTGAGCTACCGCCCCACCGTCCAAAGAATAAAGGAAAGATTCTGGCTTATAAACCTTGCGGTTTAGGGGGATGAACACTTAAGTTCACTGATGATTACCACTGGGTGCGAAAAGTTTATAAAGATCGAATATTTTAGTAACTATTGGTAACCAAAAATATAATGGGGGTGAGAGGGATGGTGAGGAGGGTGAGAAGGTGGGACATCTGGGATCCGTTTGACATAATGAGAGAGATTCAAGAAGAAATTGACAGCATCTTCAATGAGTTCTTTAGAGGCCCAAGACTCTGGAGCTACAGAAGATGGGGTGAGCCAGAATACTTTGAGGAGAGAATTGAAGGCGTCTGGAGAGAGCCATTCGTTGACATCTTTGACAACGGTGACGAGTTCATAATCACTGCTGAGCTCCCAGGTGTGAGAAAGGAGGACATCAAGGTTAGAGTAACTGACGATACTGTTTACATTGAAGCTCAAGTGAGAAGAGAGAAGGAGCTCGAGAGAGAGGGTGCAATTAGAATCGAGCGCTATTACAGCGGCTACAGAAGAGTCATCAGACTTCCAGAGGAAGTCATTCCAGAGAAGGCTAAGGCAAAGTACAACAACGGTGTCCTTGAAATCAGGATTCCAAAGAAGCATCCAACAAAGAAAGAAGGAGAGGGATTTGAGGTTAAGGTAGAGTGAAGAACTTTCATTATTTCACTTTCTTTTTAGTTTTTAATTCACGATCATCTACTCATTGAAGAAAAAGAGTTTGAGGTGATGTAAATGGCAGATAAGAAGGAAATCAAGCTTAAGGTTGCTTCCGCTTACCAGAGGGATGTTGGTAGGGGGATTGTTAGAATTGATAGGAAGGCTATGCGTACAATTGGCGTTCAGCCAGGAGACATAGTGGAAATTATTGGAACAAAGAACACAGCAGCAGTTGTTTGGCCAGCATACCCAGAGGATGAGGGCTTAGACATCATCAGAATGGACGGTACAATCAGAAAGAACGCTGGAGTTGGACTTGGAGATGAGGTAACTGTAAGGAAGGCTGAGGTCAAAGAAGCAAAGAAAGTTGTCTTAGCTCCAACAGAGCCAATCAGATTTGGAGCAGACTTCGTTGACTGGCTACACTCAAGGCTCATTGGAAGACCAGTGGTTAGAGGAGACTATATCAAAATTGGTGTCCTTGGACAGGAGCTTACCTTCGTTGTAACAGCAACGACACCAGCTGGAATCGTCCAGGTCACAGAGTTCACGGAGTTTACGGTCAGCGAGAAGCCAGTTAAAGAAGTTGCCAAGACAGCTGCCCTTGGGGTTACCTACGAGGACATTGGTGGTCTCAAGGATGTTATCCAGAAGATTAGAGAGATGATTGAGCTACCACTCAAGCACCCAGAAATCTTCGAGAAGCTCGGAATTGAGCCACCTAAGGGAGTTTTGCTCTATGGTCCACCAGGAACGGGTAAGACTTTACTTGCAAAGGCTGTGGCGAATGAAGCAAACGCTCATTTCATAGCCATCAACGGTCCAGAAATTATGAGCAAGTACTATGGTGAGAGTGAGGAAAGACTTAGAGAAGTCTTCAAGGAAGCTGAAGAAAACGCTCCAAGTATAATCTTCATTGATGAGATTGACGCAATAGCTCCAAAGAGGAGCGAAGTAACTGGAGAAGTTGAAAAGAGAGTCGTCAGCCAGCTCTTAACCTTGATGGACGGTCTCAAGTCAAGAGGAAAGGTCATTGTCATAGGTGCAACCAACAGACCTGATGCAATTGATCCAGCTCTGAGAAGACCAGGAAGATTCGACAGAGAGATTGAAGTTGGTGTTCCAGACAGACAGGGAAGAAAAGAAATCCTCCAGATTCACACAAGAGGAATGCCAATTGAGCCAGAATTCAGAAAGGGCGACGTTAAGAGAATCTTAGAAGAATTGAGAGGAGACGAGAGATTCAGAGATATCATTGACAGGGCAATAGAGAAAGTCGAGAGAGCCAAGGATGAAAAGGAAATCCAAGATATACTCAAGAGCCTCGATGAGAGGCTTTACGATGAGGTCAAGCACCGCTTAATTGATGCATTGCTTGAAGAGCTCGCAGATAAGACACATGGATTCGTAGGTGCAGACTTAGCAGCACTGGCAAGAGAAGCTGCAATGGCTGCACTGAGGAGATTGATCAAAGAAGGTAAGATTGACTTTGAGGCAGAGCACATTCCAAAAGAAGTCCTCGAGGAGCTTAAAGTAACTAAGAGGGACTTCTACGAGGCATTAAAGATGATTGAACCATCAGCACTCAGAGAAGTACTCCTTGAGATTCCAAATGTAAGATGGGACGACATAGGTGGGCTCGAAGAGGTTAAGGAAGCTTTAAGAGAAGCAGTTGAGTGGCCGCTCAAGTATCCAGAGGCATTTCAAGCATTAGGAATCAACCCACCAAAGGGAATTCTCCTCTATGGTCCACCGGGAACTGGTAAGACAATGCTCGCTAAAGCTGTTGCAACGGAGAGCGAGGCTAACTTCATTGGAATCAGAGGTCCAGAAGTTTTAAGCAAATGGGTCGGTGAAAGTGAGAAGAACATCAGAGAGATCTTCAGAAAGGCAAGACAGGCTGCACCAACAGTGATATTCATCGATGAGATTGATGCAATTGCACCGAGAAGGGGAACTGACGTGAACAGAGTGACGGACAGATTAATCAACCAGCTCCTCACAGAGATGGATGGTATTGAGGAGAACAGTGGTGTTGTTGTTATTGCAGCAACTAACAGACCAGACATCTTAGATCCGGCACTGCTCAGACCGGGAAGATTTGACAGATTAATCTTAGTACCAGCACCAGACGAGACAGCAAGATACGAGATATTCAAAGTCCACACCAGGAAGATGCCTCTAGCTGAGGACGTTGACCTCAAAGAATTAGCCAAGAGGACAGAGGGCTACACAGGTGCAGACATTGCAGCGGTCTGCAGAGAGGCAGCAATGAATGCAATGAGAAGAGCACTCAAGGAAGGAATTATCAAGCCAGGAGTTAAGATGGAAGAAGTCAGACAGAAAGTCAAAGTCACAATGAAGGACTTTGAGGAGGCACTGAAGAAAGTTGGGCCGAGCGTCAGCAAGGAGACGATGGAGTACTACAGGAGAATAGAGGAGCAGTTCAAGAAGATGAGGGGCTGATGCCCTTTAGATCTTTAACCTTTCCCAGCATTTTTATTTTTGCTGGTTCTGATGGCACTGATATATCCGCTGACAATCCTCGGCTTTCTTGTGCTTAAAAGATATTTGAAGGACTTGCAAAACTCCAAAGATCTTGTGAAAAACACTAACCTATCAATCGGTCTCATTTCTTAGCATTGTTGCCATTGTGGGTTGTTAAGGGATTTCTAGGAGTCTGGGTTTATAATGGAGGTCATGTAGTTTTCCTCCTTTTTCAGCTGCTCACGCTTGTATTTCATTTGCCAACCCTCAGAGAGCTTTCAGAAAGTCTGAACAGCCAACTTCTAAATACGGATGGTTTGATGCTGATCCTTGTCATTCCTCTGCATGGTGAGGGTTTTGAGATTGAAGGTGAAGGGGAGTAACGTTTTTAACTCCCCTCTCTCTTTTTTATTAGGTGGACCTAATGCCACTGCTTGTTTTGGTCAGACACGGCGAAAGCCTCTGGAACAAATTGAACCTTTTTACGGGCTGGGTTGATGTTCCTCTAAGCGAAAAAGGTATTCAAGAGGCATTAAAAGCTGGTGAACTTTTGAAGGATTACAAGTTTGATGTGATTTTTACTTCCAAGCTTGTGAGAGCAATTCAGACGGCAATGCTGATAATGAGCAAAAACAAACATGGAGTTCCAAAGATAGAGCATGAGAGTGGAAAAATGAAAGAATGGGGTATTGTTTACGGAGAGCACGGAAAAAATTACATTCCAGTTTACACAGCATGGCAGTTGAATGAGCGCTATTATGGGAAGCTCCAAGGCTGGAACAAGGACTATGCGAGGAAGGTCTATGGCGATGAGCAAATTCTGCTTTGGGCACGAAGCTACGATATGGCACCTCCAGGAGGGGAGAGCCTAAAGGATACCGCTGAAAGGACAATACCTTACTTAAAAGAAAGAATAATTCCAGAGCTTGAAAAAGGCAGGAATGTTCTGGTCTCAGCCCATGGAAACAGCCTGAGGTCAATTGTAATGTACATTGAGAACCTCACAGAGGAAGAAGTGCTTAGACTCAACATACCAACTGGAGTGCCACTAGTTTATGAATATAAAAACGGAGAGCTAATCAGAAAAGGTTACCTCACAGAAAACGGCTTCATAAATAAGATAATTGACTAAAAAAGAGGGGAGAAGAAGGCAAAAGCGGAGCGTTAAATGAGTTCAATTTCAAAACTCACGGCTCTCACAACTTTAAGCTTCCTCTTTGCAATTTCAACAGCCTTCTCAAAGCTGTTCACAACCACAATTTCCTCCTCAGGGATTGAGTTTGGTCTGTAATACACAATTCTCGCAAGCATGCTCTCACCTTTCTATATCACTTTGAGTGTTGTGTTATTGTAGCACTACTTTGATGGACATGTAGAATATTTAAACGTTTTTATACTAAAATAGACATTAATGAACAGAAAATTTTAATTGCCACTGATGAAAAGTGGACATCCATGAAGCTGATAATCAAAGGTGAACATTTATTCATAATTTTAGAGGAAGCCAAGAAAAGCAGGATTGAGATATGCGGCTTCTTACTCGGGAGACAGGAGGGGCATGATATCATAGTTGAGGAAGTTATTTTCACAAAAAACAAGCTGAATTCTCCGACTGCTTTCGAGATAGATCCCCTTGAGATTGTTAAGGTTCTCGATTATGCAGATGGAAAGGGGTTAGAGGTAGTTGGAATTTTCCACTCTCATCTGGGCAAACCAATTCCTTCAGAGAGGGACATTAGAGGAATGAAGCTTTGGAGAAATGTTTGGTTTATTGTTGACAATAAAGGAAATTATGGGGGTTTTATTTTGAAAAATGGAAGAGCTGAGGAGGTAGAGGTTGAGGTCATTCAATCCTAATCTCAATCTTTCCTTCTTTGTATCCTTTCATCGAGGAAAGCAAGCCTCTTATCGTCTTTTCCACCATCTCCTGCACCCAGTCCTTCATTGGAAGGACTTTTCCGTCAATCTTTACTATCACTTTTGGCTTTGAGCTTATGACCTTACAGTCTTTAAGTGTTTTCTCTCCCTTAACGATGAACTTGGCCATTTCATAGCATGTGAATCCACACATATGGCAGTCAATGTTCGGGAGCATGAAGGCTTTTTTCTCGATTAGGTCAGCAAGCTTCTCTGGCTCCTCAAGGGCGTTTATTATTGGCAAGCCATCTATTTCTCCGCTCTTTTCATTTGCTATGACACCGCTCACTGCTATAGCAAGCCCATCGTTTAGCTCTCTGACTTCTTCTTCGCTCTTAGCGCAGATGATTTTGGGAACATGTTTTATTGATTTAAAGCCCTCAAGCAACAAAAAGTCAACCTCGGGCATGAGTGAGAGAAAAGCATTTATGCCCTTGGATTTGAACAGAAAAGCATCAGTATCTTGGGCTTTAACGAGGACATAGTCTGCTATCTGCCTAAATCTCTGAGTATCAGTCCCTTCTCTGTCAAACTCAGTATGCATGCTCTTCGCTATTCCAATTTTGTAACCTCTCTCCTTCAAGATTTTGGCAACATTCTCAAGTGCTGTAGTTTTTCCACTCTTCTTATAGCCAACAAAAGCGACAGCCTTCATTTCAATCACCCATGAGCATTATCCAGCTTACATCATCAATTTTGACTAAAAGCTCTTTTCCCTTGTTTCCAACCACATCTGTCACGTTCTCCAGCAGAATTGACTCCTCATCAAAATCCTTGAGGATTCCGATAAATGAGTGCTCGCTGTTAACCGCTAAGGCAATTTTCTTGCCCCTCCACTTCTTGAGAGTTTCATCAAGCAGAGGCTCGCTCATGTTACTCACCTAATCATGCAAAAGTCTATAAGTCTTTATTATCCTTTCCGTTTTGGTGGTTGTATGAGATTCACAACTAAGAATGAAGCTCTTAAAGCAACATTCATTAGCGAATTAAGGGCTAATGGAATAAAGTTTGAAGTTAAAGAAAGGCTCGGTTATGAGACATTTATCGGCTACATGATTGATGGGACACTTGAGGAGATTAGAGCACAGATTGAGACATTGAGCGGTGAAGAAAAGGAGGTCATTTTAAGAGGATTCCAGTCGTTTAAAGAGCAGCTCAATCATGCTCTTGAACACTTGAAGGAAGGCGACACCTTCGAACATCTGCTGAGTGAAGGCTACTGGATGGGGGATATAATAGACCAGCTCATGAGGAATTCCGCTTTGGACATCAAGGAAAACAAGGTAAAGCTGAAAGACGGCGTTGACGTTACAAAGCTAAAATTTCAATTCCGCTTTCCCTATGACTTGGCGAAGCAACTTGATGTTGTGGAAAAGATTGCAAAGCAGTTTGCTTTCATCGATTTAGTCTCGGAGTGGGAGATTGAGATAAAGGAACTTGAAATCGAAAAAATAAACAGAGCGATGCAGATTGCCTCCAAGTATTTCCCTGAAAATGATGTTATGAATGTTTACTTCGCTTTAATAGGGAAAGCCATATTGGCTAATGAAATTCTGAAAGCTCTTGGAAATGAAAAGATACCTTTAAATGCTCTTATTGAGGGCTTTTTGAAAGCATTTCCTCTTGAAATCTCAACAGAAAAGGGAATAATGGTAATAAATGCAACGGAGAAGTCTATTTACGGCATTCTGAGGGAACTTGAGAAGAGTGGATATATTGATATAAAAGGGAACAAGGTCAAGAAGCTTAGGGATTTGTAAAAAAGCTTTTATCCTTTTATTCCTAATTTTTATGGTGTTGACTGTGCAACATATAAGAGTAATTGCTGGAATCTTTCTATTACTTTTTATGATCCCTTTTGTATCGGCTGACGGAGCGTGGTTTGTGAAAAGGATTCAAGGTGAGATTGAATATTGGAAGCTTCTGGAGGAGAGCGAGCAACTTGGGGCAATCTTCTACTCCAATGGCGTCGAGGAGCTTTATCTTGCTGTCAAGCTTTCTGACTACAATGGAACTCTTTTCTGGATATTTCCAGTCCCAGCTCAGCCTGATAAAGTGAATATAAGCATTTCTTATGATTTTCCTCAGTTCGGAGGAATGCTGTATGATGAATATCTTAGATCAAGGCTCAGTGAAGAATTTAGCAATGTCATGCTCACCCAGATTTATCCTCTCTTTGGAATCCTTGGTGGAATAGCCTCGAGGAGTACAATGAGCGTTCAGATTTATCAAGTTGTTGAGAAGCACGGTGTCCACATAGAAGTTCTTTCCGCTAGAGACTCTGAGTCGTTGCTGAGCTATCTCAAAAGTTTGAACTTCGCGTTTCCCGAAAGCTCAAAGGAAGCTTTCGACTATTACATCGGCAGGGATTACTCCTTCGTGCTTTATTACATCTCAAACATTACCCCTGCAAGAACTGAATACGGTACGCTATTCTCTGTAAAAACAACTTTTCCAGCAGAGAATCTCTACTTCCCTCTGAAACTGACGAGCGTTTATGGTGAGCAGAGCATTCCTATAACAGTTTATGTCTCTGGATTTGTAACTCCTAAAGTTTACAGCGGTTTAAATGCAAGCATAAATTATTTCGTTGAGGACTCTGGAAGGGAATACACGAGAGTTGAGATAAATACCAAAGCCGAAAACCTTAAAGATGACCTCTGGATTCTGCCGGAAGAGCCGGAATTTATAAAGCGCGCGAAAACTATAGGTAGACTGATAAAGCCTTTGGGTATGTTGATTTTTCTTCTTCTACCCTTGCTTTCAAGCTTAATAGCCGGTAGACTTCTCTTTGGAAACTGGAAAAAGGAATATCTTTTGCTTGGAGCTTTCAACTATCTCACACTCATGGGCTTCCTTATAGGGAGCTACATCATTCTGAAAAAGAGTGAAAAGCTCGATAAATATCTGCTCGCTCCGCTGTTTCTATTTGGTTTATTTGTCTCTTGGTTTGGATTTATGCATTTTCTCTCGTTCGTGCTATTCTTTCCTCTCCTGATAACATTCGCCATAATCCTTCACAATGATGTAGAGATTGGAGCTTTTGGAATAGTATTTTCGGCATTATTCTTATCTTTCCTCACGTTTATAGAACTAATATTGGAGGCGATGATGACACTTTGACCATCTGATACGTGATGACTACGGGAGTGGCTGAGCTATCTTTCGATATAACACTCGGACATTGCATAGTCAATTTGATGACACACTATACGCTCTATCTTTGCTCTTCCATTTTTCTTCAACCACTCCAAAAGCTTCTGGGCAAATTCAAACTTTTTTCTCTTGGACTCCCAAATAGGCGTATGTTCCTTTAAATACGGCTTGCTCCACTTTCCAACAATATCTCCAAAGTCAAACCCAACTAAAGTTATCTCTTTTGCTCCAAGCTCTTCCGCTAGAAAAACAGCCCTATCCCCATCAGTAAATCCACCGAAGTTGTAAACTATGTCTAAAGGCTCCGTCTGGCAGGTTCCAAGAACTTTTTCAAGCTGTGGGACGTATTTTCTTAGCTTCTCGATGTTATCTCCATGAGCATGGACTACAACATAAGCTCCAAGTTTATCTGCTTTCTTGATGTCTTCAAAATTTCCATCGAGGTCTGTAACAATGATGTCTGGGATTAATCCAAACTCCAAAAGCGCAGAGGTTGCCCCATCAGCTGTGATTATTACTCCATTATTGAAAGAAATGTACTTGAGGGCAAGCTCCAAACTTGGTCCAGCTCCAAAAATATACACCTTTTTGTCTTCAATTATCTCTCTCAAATAATCGAGTTTTATGTAGTTTTTATTCTTAAGAAGCAAATCTCGGAGTATATTGGCGGATTCTTTATCTTTTGTCATATCGTATCCCATTACTTGAACTATTTCGGTATAGAATGGCAACCATTCTTCGAATTTCATTCCGATCCCCTTAATTTTCTATCTATTTTCACCATTTCCTTCCACTGTCTCCCGGGCCAGTAAATCTGGCCACATTCTGTGCAGATATAGAATTCGTCGTATTTCTCGTAAACTCCTGGAGGGACCCTATCTTTTATCTTCTCTTTGGGTATTTCATTTATCAGCCCATTGCACTTTGGGCATCTTGCATTCTCTGGAAATAGTTCATTGAATGTGAATCCAAGCTCCATGAGCTGTTTTATCTGCTCTTCAAATTTGTTTGATTTTATCAAAATAACATTCTTTGCTCTCTTTGCTAGCTCTTCATCTCGTGTGAGAATTATCCTATCTTCCTTTTGGGCAATTTCAATAATCCTATCGTCGTCTTTAACCCCATACACTGTGTCATAGCCGTAAAGCCTCAACCATCTTGCTAAACGGCCAAGCATCATATCAGCTATGAGCTTTGGCTTCATTTTTATCGAAAGGTACTAATCATCTGGGAATAAAGTTCTTTTGGTCAAATTCAGCAAAATTTATAAACAAGTATTTCATGGCCATGAAATAGGTGGTTGTATGATAATTTATTTCATAGGAACTGGAGGGTCTGAGGGGATTCCAGCCCATCTCTGCACTTGTAAAACATGTGAAGAGGCGCGTAGATTAGGTTTTGCCCAAAGAAAACCCTCGACATTGGCGGTAATAACCAAAAACAACGAAGCAATTTTGATTGATGTTGGAACGGATATAAGAGACCTCCTCCACGTTCCTCTTAAGGCTATTCTTCTTACACACTGGCATCACGACCACATTTATGGCTTGTACAAGCTCAGATGGACGGCCCAAAAAACAGAGCTTTATGCTCCAAAAGGTCATGCAGATGCATTAATTCTAAATGACCCAAAGAATCTAAAGCCAAAGATAATAAAAGCTGGCGATGTTTTGAAGATTGACTCCTTAAGAATTACTACTCTTAAATTGAATCACGAAGTTGAAACGGTAGGCTTTTTAATTGAGGAAGATGGGAGAAGATTTGCCCTCCTTTATGACACAAAAGGCATCCCCCCAGAAACTTTAGACATCTTAAAGAAAAAACCTCCAAAAGTCGCTGTAGTTGATGCCACTTATGCTCCCGGTGTGGATGATCCTTATCACAACAACGTTGATGAAGGGGCTAAGATTGGGCTTGAAGTTGCTGAGAAGGTTTATCTCTCTCACATATCCCATAAAAACATGCCTTTCCTCCAGCTCTTGGCATATGTTAGAAAAAGGTATGGGGATAGGGTCAGAGTTGCCTATGATGGCTTGATAGTTCATATTTAGCTGAGTGCTATGAATGCTTGATATTTGAATACCTCCTTTGTAATTTTGTTCAATTTTCGAAGATGACTCAAGGGGTTGCATTTATTTTTACAAAAAGTTTTTTTATTTTAAAATTGCTCAATTCTATCAAGAAGCGAGAGGTGATGTGTATGAGGGTGAGAACACTTTATGACGAGTTGGATGAAGTTATGGGGGGAGGACTATCACAAGGGTCGACAATGGCGATATTATACGACACTTATTCGTTTGCTCAGTATTTTGCGTTACATATTCTTGCAAAGAGAATTAAAAGTGGCGATCTTGGTGTATTGTCTAACTATAGTTATCCTCTTGGTAGATTGATCAGAGGGGCACAATTTGCAGGTTTAGACATTGTTTATGAAGGGAAGAAGGGTAATGTCGTGATTATTGACTACTTCTCTTCAAGATATGGCGTTCTTCCTAGGTATCCGTTTGTGTATACTTTGCCAGGTCATGTGGGAGAAGAAACTATTAATCCTAAGACATTCCTTATTTATCAGGAGAAGGTCTTGCCGAATCTTGGAGATAGAGTGTTATTCAGGGTTATTTACACTTTGGATGGGTTAGCATTTTTCTTTGGGGAGAATACGGCACTAAAGTTGCTGTACTCTGATTTGGCGAAATTTATGGAAATGTTTCCAAAATCAGTGACCCTACTTCTGGTTAATAAAGATGCAGTATCCAAGCATTTCGTTGCCAGAGTTGTTGATATCAGTGATTATGTGATTGACTTCAGGAGTCAGGTAACTAAGAAGGGAATAATTGAAGATGTAGTGATAACTAAAGCCCTGACTCCAGAGTTCAGCCCGGAGATATTTGAGTTTCTTGTTGGAGAGACGAAGGAAGAAGCAGGGGACAAATTCTCATTTAAAAAAGTGAGCGAATAACTGTTTTAATAAATCATTCAGCCGAAAACTAGCAAAAACATAATAAAGACGCACAAACAAGCTGTAACTTTAGTAGAAGTTGCTAAAATCATGTTTCCCATTTTGACCTTTCATACTATCCTTGTAGCCTTTTATGTTCCCGTAAATACTTTTCAAATCTCCTAAGAATATCCATCTGACTCCATGTTTCAACTGCTGAAGGCTTAAGTGAACGAACCTTCACGAGAGCATCCCTTAAGTTTAAGCCTTTGGAGTACATGAGGTAAGCCACAGCGATGGTTCCGCTCCTTCCACTTCCCCCAAAGCAGTGAATAAGAACTTTCTTACTTTCCTTAACTTTTTCGTCAATCCATTTGACGATTTCAATTAGTTGTTCCAACGTAGGAGCTGAAAAGTCCTCAATTGGGCTGTAAAGGACTTCCACACCGTGCTTTTTCCAATCTTCCAAGTTGTATGAAAGCTCATATTCATAGGTCAGCACTACAACGGCTTGAAACTCTTTCACAAGCTCTGGAATGTCCTCAGGATATGGCATTGGGGAGAATGCAACTTTGTCAGTTATGAACTTTGGAATCACCATTGTTACTCCCCTTTTTATTATACTAGACACTGTTATAAACTCTTCCCATGATTAAAAAGTAGGTGGGATCCGTGAAGAGGGAAGAATTTGGAACAGGTCTCATACTCTTAATTTTTGCAGCTTTATTCTGGTTTTTCCGCCCCTGGTTTCATGGGATTGTTATGAGTCTTTACAAAAACCCCTCGTTGATTTACATGGTTGTTGCATTTTTCATGCTTTTGGTATATGGTATCAAAGCGAAGGTAGTGCACACTAGAAGGAACTTCTTGATAACTAGAATCCTCGTTGTGCTAGTTATACTGTTCTTTGGATTCTCAATTTTAGCAAATGCTTTCTCGAACACTGCCTTGTATAAGGAATACCATCCAATGCAGGTCTCAAACGAGCTTGAGCTTTCCAGTAGCAAAATAAGGATCCTTCCAAAGTTTACTGCCTACAGATACGCTGTTGATACTATCGAGTATGCACGATATACTCTTGGAGCTTCCCACTTAACAATAAGAGACGGTACACCGGTTTGGGGCTTTTTCATAATTCCAGATGGTGCATGGAACGCTATAAGACTCAAAGACAAAGGAGTCCTCTTTGTTGATATGAATACAACTCAAGCAAGGATACAGAGAATTGAACAGGAACTTCAAGTGGGTCCAGGAATGCAGATTTTCGATAATCTTGAGTGGGTTCTCTACAAAAAGCACTACCTAATTGATCTTGACGTTCCTAGGGCACTATACTACAATGACAAGCTCTACATAGTTGTTCCCTACATCTCCTACAAATTCCGCGTTTTTTACACGGTGCCTAAGTGGGGTGGAGTTTTGGTAGTAGATGAAGAGGGCAATGTTGAGGATTTGAGCCCAGAGGAAGCTCTGAAGGATGAGAGACTGAGGAACTTCCCAATCTTCCCGGAAAGTCTCACGAGGAAGATCGTAAACGCTCAGAATTACTGGAAGGAGAGCGCTTTTGCAAACATAAAGAATCTCTGGCTTCATCACGAGAACCAGATAGAGCTTATAGACGTCAGCAACCAGGGAAATAGACAGCCCTTCTTGGTGATAGCGAACGATGGGAAGGAATATTGGATGGTAGCAGTTGAGCCGTACGGAAAGGCCCACGGACTGGCGGCGATTTACCTGATTGATGCACAGAACGGGGAAATGAGTCAGGTCAAGTTTGAGACACCCCTAACAGGACCAGTTAAGGCAATTGACTACATCAAGAAAGCCCTACCAACTTTTGACTGGAGCCAGTTCATGGCAGTTGAACCGATTCCTGTCTTTCTGAATGGTGAGCTGTGGTGGAGAGTAGCTATAATCCCGAAGAGCGGTTCCGGAGTCGCGAAGATAGCCTTCGTAAATGCCGAGACGAAAGAGGTCAAAATCTTTGAGAGTGAGGAAGACGTGAGGGCTTTCCTTCTCTATGGGCAGGTCGGGGCAAAAGTTCAGGAAATCAGCGGCGTTGTTAGGGGAATCTACTCATACATTAAGGACGGCAACACTCACTGGATTATCTTGATTGGCAATCAGACTATCTACCTAAGTGCAAACGAGCTAAGCGATGAGTTAATTTACAAAGTTCTGATTCTGAAAAAGGGAGAAAAAGTCAGGATAAAGCTAAGCGAAGGAAGGATCGTTGAAATTGAGGTTAAGGAGAGGTAAGTCCGGTTTATCTTTTTAAATTTATACTCTCATTCTTCCAAAAATACACTAGTAGAATTACGACAATCGAAATTGCAAATGCAATCATTGTAGGGATTCTCACGCTTGTCGGGGCATAAACTGCAAAGGTAAACATCTCCAGAAAGTAAATTAGAGGACCGAGTTTTAGAAGTTTGTCTTCAATCTGAATGTTTGAAAAACGCTCATACAGATAGAAAAATGCTAACGATACCAAAAACCAGCCTAAATAGTTCGTCCAAGGGATGCCGAACCAGTTCAAGCTTGTCGTTGTTTTCCAGACCCAGGCTTTCCATGATGTCATTATTGGGTCAACTGAGAGGTCTATAACTACCATCAGCAAAGCAGCAAAAAGAATTCTTTTAATAGAATTCCTAAAGAAACAGCTCGCTGTTAGATACGCAACAGCTCCAAAAATTCCCCATGCAAATGGAACAGACAGCCCAACACCAAAAATCTGAGGTTTTAAATTTACATACTCATAGCATCCAAATGGGAGACACGAATGTGTGCCGAGGAGCTCAGCTGAAAACCCAACTATGAATGCCCAGAGGAGAAGCTTTGGCAGGGCCTTCCATGCTCTCCGTGAAAGAATGATGAATGCCAAGAAGTATAAAAGCAGATAAATCGGCGACTTCTTCAAGATATTTGCAAGCACGATAAGTGTAAGGGCAGTTTTGATGTCATTTTTCATATCTAGAACATTCCGCACTTGATGATATAATCTTATTGTTCAAATTTGTGAACCAATTTTCTTTCTTTTTCTGATTTTTCTCGACAAATCTGTTATTCCCAATAAGGCAAGTTCAATCAAGATACCGATGTAATTTTTACATTAAGTTGTGAGTACACAAGAGCACCGTTATCGTTTTATTTTTACCTCCTATAACAGTCTACGGTGGTGGAATGAAAGTTCTAGAACTGGCAAAGAGAAGGAAAACCGTTAGAAAGTTCCTCTCAGAAAAGCCTCCTCTTAGCAATGTCATGAGGGCGATAGAGGCTGCAAAAGAAGCTCCCTCTGGCATGAATGCTCAACCATGGCACTTTATTGTCATTGATGATGATTGGCTTAAGGGGAGAATAAGGGAACTTTGCGAGATTGAGGAAAGAAAGTTCTATGAAAAGGTCAGCGGAAAACTTGGGGAGTGGCTTAAGGAGAAGGGATTTTCGCCAGAAAAGCCGTTTCTGAGTGAAGCACCTTATCTAGTGCTCGTCTTCGGTTATACCAAAGCTCCATATTGGCTACAATCAACATGGATCGCTGTGGGTTACTTCCTACTCGCCCTAGAGGAGCTCGGTTTGGGAACTGTAACTTACACACCACCAAATCCGAGGGCTATAGAAAAACTCCTCAACGCTCCTAAAGACTACAAACTCCAGGTCATCCTCCCAGTTGGCTATCCTGCAGATCCCAAGCCAAAGTACGAGAGAAAGAAGCTGGAAGAAGTTGTCAGCTTCAATGGATTTTAGAGGGGAATATGGAACAGATACAGATGAAGCTGACTCCTGATTTTGAGATGGAAGATTCTTGCTTTAGCTTATTTAGCATGGAAAGCCTTTGGAATGGTTAGTTTTGCTGCTCTGCCTTTGCTAATTGAAAGATACTTTAAAGATATGAAAGCTTCAGCTTTTGGAACAATTAGCGCAGTATCAACACTAATTTCAATTCCGGCACCATCTTTTGGTGGGTTTTTACTGAGCTTTGGAACTAAGGTGCCTTTTGTGTTTAAAGTGCTTACAAACTCATTCTGTTTTAGTTTGTCAAAACTTCTTCCAAAATAAGCATCATAAAAGAATCAAAGTAGGGGTCAAACTAAAGCTTGATTTTAAATCCTTCTAACTCAGCGTTAATGGCTTTTACGACCTTAACATAAACATATGGCTCAATATCTTCTTCTTTCCTCGCTCGCACTACTTTTATTACAGTAGTTGCCAGCTCTTCCAGGAGAGGTATTAGATAGCAGGAGCTGTTTTCTAAGACATCCACATTTACAAAGTAAAACGCAGTTCTTCTTTGAGTTCCTGTGTATCTAATGAGCAAGTCAATAACCATAAGGCCCTCAAACTTTGATTCAGCAAGCAGCAACAGCTTAGAGAGTCCCAATACGATAACAATGCTGTTCTCATATTTAATTTCTGAGAGATGTGAGTCATAAATCCGCTCGAAGTCTTTGAGAAGTTTTGGGAAATCAGTGGCAGGTAGTCTGGCGAGTATATTTCCCACGTTCAATCTCCCACCTACCTTAATAACCTTAGCATTATCAACAATACTCGTGTCGAGTCCTGCAAGGGCTATCTGGGTCTTATACAGATAAAGTGTATCAAGAACATCAATAATAACAATGTGATAATCCTTTTCTTTAGCCCAGCTAATTAAATAGTAAAATCCTTTGTAAGGAAGCACTAATGAGTCATATTCTGCCAGAACACTCTCCCCTGAAACAATAGATTCCCAGAGTCTAGCAAGTTCTTTAATTTCATTCTCCATGGATATCACCATTATACTTTGTGCTGTCTTCGGGCTTATTACTTTTTTTTTAAGATGTAGATAGAAATGTTTGGGTCTCTTTCATATAGCAGATTTTAAACGATAAATAGCGAAAATCTGCCTTTATCAATCTAGTTCATAAATCCCCTTATGCAGACCTCTAAGCTTGTAGTAAACACTAAGCAATAAGTATCTGGGTGATAGTATAGGAGAAGGATAGGAATAACTTTTCTGTCAATAGCTAAAATCACAAAGCCCATCTCTTCTAACTAGTCCAAAAGAGTTTTAAAACTTTTTCATGTAGTAATTTTGGGTGAAGTTATGTTTAAGAACCTTGGAGAGACTTTTGAGCCAACTTATAAGGAAAAGCTCTGGATGTACGACCCAAGAACTGAAGTTGGTAAGAAAAGAATGAAAAAGCAGAAAGAACTGCTTGAGAGATTTCTCCCCATAAAACGCGGTAAGGCTTTAGACATAGGTTGCGGCATGGGAATCTCGACCTTTGCTCTCGAAGACTTAGGGTTTGAAGTTATTGGAATCGATGTCCAAGAAGAGCTCGTGGAAGAGGCAAAGAAAATCGCAGAAGAGCTTGGATATAAAGCGGAGTTTAGGATTATGGATGCAAGAAAGCTCGATTTTCCAGATGAGAGCTTTGATTTAGTCGCGCTTTTAGGTAATCCTCTTCCCCATTTAAGCATCTATGACTTTGATAAAATTGTTCAAGAAGCTTTCAGAGTGCTTAAGCCTAATGGAATTCTCTTTCTCGAGTATGCAGACTGGGTTAGGCTTCTGCATGATGGCTATAAGCATGTGCTCGTTGAAGATCCATTTATTTCATTCCACGTTTCTCTTAATACAGTAAAAGGCCAAGTAGAGCGGCTTTTCATTAACCTTGAGAAGGGCTACTTCTTCAGAGTAAAAATTAACGTCTGGGCACCGTGGATTGTAGAATTCATTCTTAGAAAAGCTGGGTTTAACGTGGAGACGCACTATTTGGGAACCTTTAATGTTGTAACTGTGGGGGTTAAACCATGAGGATCTACACTGTTGGAAAAGAAACAGTTCCAGTAGCTGGAGTATCTATGGAAGACGGTATTTTAATCATTGGGAGCGTGAGGAATGAGAACTACAAGATTATGCTTCTCAAGCTGAACAAGGAAGGGGAACTCGAGTGGTTCAAGCTCTTTGGAGGCAAAAATGACTGGGAGGGGCATTCAATAGCCAAAATAAATAGTGATTATCTTATAGGTGGAGCAGTTGAAGGAATAGCCACTCCAGAGGGTGGGAAGAGCTGGAAAGCCTATCTTGCAAAGGTGGACGGAAATGGAAACAAAATCTGGGAGAGAAAATACAGAATCCTTGGCAATGAGTGTGTATATTCAACAGTTCCCCTTGATGACGGCATTCTTTTGGGTGGTGAGGTCTCAGATGGTAGCAGAAGGGGTTTCTTCGTCATGAAGACAGACCTTAAGGGCAACCCACTCTGGAAGAGAACGCTCGAATTATGGGAGAATGTACTATTTGGAGACATCATTGAAGGCAAAGGCAGCTCCACTCTGATAGGAAGCGTGAAAGATGCCGGCTGGAGTGTAATAGCTTTTGAGCTCGATGAGGAAGGAAACACAATCGGAGAGAAAATCCTCGGAGATGGAATGGCACTCGATGTCACAGATTTGAACGGCAAAATCCTCATTACGGGCGACAAGAATGGGGAGTTTTGGGTTTCCCTAATTGGAGAGTGGGAAACAACGCTCGGAGAGGGTACTGGAACGGCCATTCAAATCCTTAACGATGGAATACTTGTTGCTGGAGAACTCGACGGGAGTGCCATTGTTGCCAAGCTGGGCTTTGACGGAAAGTTAATCTGGAAAAAGAAGCTTTGGGAAGATGGCTGGGTGGAGGTGCTCGGAAAGAACATCACGCTTGGAGTTAGAGAGAAAGGAGATAGGATGGAAATGGCCGTCCAGCCGCTCTCCTATTAACTTAGGGCATAACGTCAGCACATCGAAGGTCAGCATTATTTCGATGCCTGCAACGACTCCTTTTATACCCCTATTCATGGCATCACCGGCATAACTAAGGAGCGTAAATATTTAAAAATCTCCTGTATTATTATGCGAATACCATATATGGGAGGAACAAAGATGCTGCCACAAGCTCTGATGCTCTTTGTGATCTCATGGTTTATTTTCGTTCATTGGGGGCTTGAGCTGGGCGTTGGGGCAGTAATTATGATACTTACAGGCTCGTGGAGATCTCAGACTATTGGAATATACCTTGTCAAGGTGTGGATAATAAACTTTCTCAGGCTCGTCGTCCTATACCTTCTCTTGAATCATATAGGGGTGGAGTTAAGAAAACTCACGAACGGACGGCTCGGAATGAGGGAGACGCTTATTGTGGTAGCTATAATCGTGCCCTTCATAGCGGTTGAGGTGGCTTACTATGGGTTCAAGGCATACACACCGCAGATGCTCAGGGAGTTCGACTACTACCTAAGGCTCTCTGGAAGCGAGAGGACGGCGCTCGTGGCAACGCTTTCGGCTTACACTTATTACATCATCGAAATCCTCTCAGTCAACGCCCTCTACGTGGGAACATCAAAGTTCATCGGCAGTAAGCGTGCCATGTGTTTCCCTGCAATTCTCTGGGGATTCTCCCATGTCCTGAATGTTCTCGTGGGCTTCACGCCGCTTCAGGCTCTTGGGCTTGCTCTCTATATGGGCAGTATTGCCTTGGCAATGTACTATGTGGCATACCACACTGGAAGCCTGAAAGTCCCGATAATCGCCTGGATGCTCCTAATGGTCGCTTAGGGTGGCATAAATGTGGCCATCATCCTAAGAGACGAGAAAGTTCTCTCGGAGTACTCCTTAGAAAAGATTTTGAGAAAAGCTGGAAGTTGTCTCAGAAGAGGAGGGTTAAGAAATGAAGAGGATATGGATTGCTGTGCTCATACTTTGGCTGTTTGCTCCTTTATTTTGGGAGTATATTCCTGAAAATGTCAAAATACCAATGGCTTTAGCTTATCCTTATCTAATCATCTTCGGAGGAGTCTTAGCTGGGTGGATTGCTAGGAGACGAGTAAAAAGGAGGAATGAATAGTCATCGAAACGCTAACTTACAATATGGACGTTCCTTCTAAGCTGGGGGCGCTTTTTAGAACGGGATTACCTCAAAGACTATTTGAAAAACAAAGTCGTGGCTTTGACGGAAGAGGGCTTTCATTGAGGGCGCCGAGAATGATAGTGGTTGCACGAAAGGTTTAACTATCCGAACTTGCAGTCTTCTTATCCAAAAACTTCTTCAGCATCTGAGCTTTCTCAATCCTGCCAAGCTTGAGATAGGCTTGATACTCATATTCTAAATCCAAAACGGGGATTTTCATACCTTCGATTTGCACAAAGCGTTTGTATTTGTTTATGTCCACATGAGGTTCCCATTCATCATTGACTTTCTTTTGGATATCCCCCATTATCTCGACTTTGATTCCATCAATCATCAGTGCTCCAAAGTACGAGCGGATTCTCTCACTCTCTCTGAACTTTACGGGTCTCACTACAAACTCAGAAAAGAGGTGCTCGATTTCATAAGCTCCTTCTTTGTCCGTCTGGATATCAATATCATGGGGCTCAACGGGAACACCTTGAAGTGCGAAGCCAAGACTCCCAGTAACAACCCAATTCACATCGCTGTCCTTTAACCGCTCATACAGCTTACGGAGAACTTTAAGGTGGGTTTGAGGAATCATCTTGGCACCTCAAAGCTTTATATCCTCGAAATTCATAAAAAATGTTTGGGGATATGAATGGAACCTCTTATCAGGGAAGCTAAACCCGAAGATAAGCCTTTTATTGAGGAGATAGCCCGCTTAACATGGGAAGGTGAGGATTACCTCGCTCGAGTTTTTGAAAGCTGGCTAAAAGACGGAAACTTTTATGTCCTTGAGCTGGAAGGAAAAGTTATCGGAACGGCAAAGCTTACAATCTTACCTGACAAAGTCGGTTGGCTTGAAGGGCTTAGGATTCATCTTAACTATCAAAAGCGTGGCTTTGGAAGAGCTTTGCACAACTTTATGCTACAAAAAGGGAAGGAGCTTGCGGAGATGGGTGTAATAGATGCACTGGAGTTCTCAACTTATTTCCTCAACAAAGAGAGCATTGCTATGGCAAAAAAGGATGGGTTTAAACTTGTGAAACGCTTTTATTATATTCAAAAGCCTCTTGGCGAAAAAATCAAGCCAAAGAGGACGAAAATTGGGTCTTTAGATGAGCTCGACTATAAAGATTACATCCCCTATGGCTGGAAGTTTCTGCATAAATGCAAAGAAAGTCTTGAGTGGCTGAACAAAAAGGCAGAAATTAGAGAATACAGTGGACTTAAGTTCTTTTATGCTCCAATGCATGAGAATGAGCCCACATTTACACCTTTTAGGCTTTCTGCTGAGAGCATAGAGGCCCTTTTGCCTGCGATGAGTTTTGAAGCAGGCAAAATTGGCTATGATAGCATTGATATAATGCTTCCTGAGGAGAGAAGAGACTTGATTGAACCCCTAAAAAAGCTTGGCTTTAAGAACTGGACTGACTTTAAGGAGCCTGACGTTTTAGTGTTTAGGATGAAGCTTTAATTTCATCAGCAGATACAATGACATCCCTAAAAGGAAAGCCACCATGCAAAATCCGTAAACTTCGAAAGCAGAAAATACACCATAAAACGGATTCCAGCTCAGAGGAAAAAAGGGCTTTATGTCCATGTAGAGGAAAGAATCAAGAACTATATGAAGCCAAACTCCACTCAATGCTGTGATCCTAAGCTTTTTGATATTTGTCTCTTTTCCAAAATGTTTGTAAAACTTTGCCATAATCTCTGCCAAAGCTAAGGCAACCAAAGAGCCTCCGATAAGGGTATGGAAGAAGCCGTGGATCGGATAGCCGTAGCGCAAATCCAAATCAAAGCTCAGAACCAACAAGGGCTCAAAGTCTGCAATTACATTGGCAATTATGAAGGTCAGGAAATCCAAATATCCAAAGAGTGTTGCAAACAGCAAAGCTGGCCCGAAGTGGAAAGGTGTGAATGGCATGTTCAAAGTTTTCCAGAAAGCTTATAACTTTTATCTGGGGTAATTTCAGGAGTAAAGAAAATTTACTGGTGGCTTCAATGAAATCTAAGCTCTACACACTCTTACTGCTCACCACAATACTCAGAATCATTGGTGATGCAATTGAAAGCATAGCCCTGCCTTGGCATCTCCTTGACCAAACAAGCTCCCTCCTAAGTGTTGCTGGTTATTCATTCGCTTCAATGCTCCCTTGGGTTATATTTCCACCACTAATGGGTCGCTTTCTTGATAGGACAAAATACAAGATTAAACTTGCATTTATTGCTCTTTTCCTTCAGGCTTTTTTAGCTTTAGCGTTAATCCGCTTCTCTTCGAATGTATGGGTGTTCTACTTCCTCATAGCAGGGATTTCAGCTTTAGATATACTCCATCGCTACTTCGGGGTTCCCCCTACGGGGAAGTTAGTGTAGTTTCATAGAATTTCATCCCAATTCTTTGTTTTTCTATTGCAATAATCCCGTAGGGATTGGTCTTCATTGGCCATTCATTGGGCGTTAAAGCCCTCGAAACCTCCAACCCTTTCGGGGTAACCCCTGA